>NYTE01000030.1 GCA_002683335.1 Halieaceae bacterium | reverse complement strand
ATCAGGAGAGACTCTCGGTATCGCGTCTGGGCCCAGCTGTGTCGTCAGTGCCGTGAGTTGGCGCGTCTCTATGTCCAGCCTAACGATGTCTGTGTCCCAAGGCTTGTTAACGTTATTTTTGACATTAATGCTGAGCAGCAGGCCTGATGAATCCGGTAACCATTCTAAAGCGCTATTGTGATCCTGCTGTCCTTGCGTTAGTTGTTGTGCGGTGCCGCCCGAAGCCGGCATCAAAAACACTTGATGACGACTAAACGGTAAATAGCCAACGCCATCTGCTCTGAACTGGCTGCGGGTTTCAACCACGATAGGTTCAGCCCATTGGGCGCCCTCCGGGGGAGGGGGCATTTCACCCATGGTCGCTGGCTTATAAGATACCGGCATCGTAAAGGCCAGCCATTGACCATCGGGTGAAAACGACAGATTGGCAGGCTCTGAAAGACCTTGTCCTAGCTCAGATCGCTCGCCAGTATCTAGATTTTGTAGATAGATATGAGACGCTTCGCCTTGTATCGTTGCAAAGGCAATGGCCTGTCCCGAAGCTGTGAACGTAGCCGGACCCGCGGCATCAAAGCCTTCTGATATTTGACGTAAGTTGTTACCGTCGGCGCCAATAACCCATACGTCGCTTCGCCGAGTGTCACTCATGACATCCATATAGAAGCGATCAAACGCGATGAGTTGGCCATCGGGTGACACAACTGAATTTGCTGCATAGGCAATCTTGAACACATCCATTGGCGAGAAGGGCTCTTTTGCCTGACTAAAAACGCTGATGGATAAAGCCAGTAAAAGGGCTGGCGATGAATAGATGCCTTTCATTGGGTGACCTTCGTCATTTCGCACCGCTCCACACTAATCCAGGTTAGACAGTGGGGCCGAACAAGCAAGGTAAATAGTTTAACGGGCGCTGCCGACAAACTGACACTTTATGCCAACATGCTAGAAGCGCGTGGCTCCGCCTCATCAAGTACACCTGTTATCCACCGTGGCTGGCCACGCGCCTTCACGAGTCTGCCCATAATGGCGCCCAGGCAGAGTGCTGCCGGCGCAATTGTGACGGTGGCTTTGAGTCTTGCTGGCAGGCTCATCCCGTATAGGTGCCCTGCGCCGTTTAATAGCGAGATGGGTCGCTATTAGGGCGCATGGTTTATTGTCCAAACAGTGCTCGAACCTCAACCCCGATCGTCCTGGGTCGAATATAGTTGGCACGACCGTCGCCAATTTCTGTTTCAACCCATGTCAGGCCTTCTTCATCGGTTAGATTCTTTACGAACAAGTCGATAGAGATTTGGCCGCTAATGTCAGCTCCAAGGCGGAGGTTCACCGTGGTGAAGTCCCCAGCGCCGACTCCTTGCCCCTGTAAATTATTAAAATACTCGCCCGTATGCGCGATGTCTGCGCGTGCAAATAATGGCCGCCCCGCTAGATTAAAGTCAGCCTGCACGCCGAAAGAGGCTTGAAATTCAGGAGTGCCCGGAAGGCGATCACCTGAGCTGCCTAGTCCAGGGGCGTCTGATGTTAACTCTGTGTCTACATAGGATAGCCCGTAGTTGAGTCTCCACATGTCTGATAGCAACCATTGCCCCTCGACTTCGATGCCCCTGCTTTCAGCTTCACCCGCATTCAACGTCACGCCAAAACCACAGTCAGCAGTTCGCGCTACTGGGATTCCTTCCCACTCAATTTGATAGGCCGCCACGTTCAGGACGGCACGCCCGTCGGCCAGAGAGAACTTTGCGCCAAGTTCAAAGCTGTCCAGNTCATCNGAGTCTATTTGGTTCGGNGCNGNGACACCCAGCCCATCAATGAGCCCGTCTCCATCGAGGTCACAGAGATCTGCTGGGACATCAGCTTGCGGTCCGCCCAATCTGAATCCTTGAGCAAAGGTTGCATAATACGTTGCCGTATCACTGGGTGTATAAGTCAGGCCGAGTTTATACGTCTGCCCCGAATCGTCAGCCTCGAGGGTGTTTGACGAGCTTCCTCCATTGAACAGGCCGTCGGCGCTATCGGAAGCGGTCTGCTCGTAATCATAATGCCGAATACCGGCGACAGCTGTCATATTGTCCGTGAGGTCGTAAGTCACCTCTCCAAAGAAGGAGAGTTGCTCTATATCCTCATTGAGCCTTGATCCAAACAGCAGTAAGCCTCCAAAGGGATCTAACGCAGGGGTCCCNTCAAATANAAAGTCCTGCGACTGTTTATTCTCAATNTCCTGATAGAAGGCGCCGACCAGAAACTGCCAGGATCCGTCCAGGCGNGTGTTGAGTCGGAGTTCCTGTGTAAAACTCTCTATATCGCCTGAGTCTGTGAGAAAAAGAGGAATATCGTCAACACCAAGTAGTGGGCCGAAGTACAAGCCAAGGTCACGGTCTTGAAGGGTGCTTGTCTCGGCAATGGATGTAGAGGATACGATTTCTATCTGCCCCAAATCGAGATTCATTTCGAGGTTGGTGACATCGAAATCCATCCCAAGAGACTCATCACTCCCGTCCAGCTTTTGGAAAGGGGCTCTGTTGGTATCGCCTAGATTCATGAGAGATTCAGGTATGCCCGANTGCTCGATGTCTTGNGTAATGTGGGATAGCGACACGTCGAAGGTCTCGGTGACTTGCCAGAGTGCAGATATTCTGCCCCCGGTGTATTCGTCACTGCCCACATCGTCCTTATCCGTTGTGATTCCGCCGAAGGCGCCTGCCCAAATTTGTTTGTCTGCGTTGCTGCCGGCAACGCTCTTGTAGTAACCACTGTTGTCATAATCGTAGGCGACGACGCGAATCGCAAAGGTGTCCTTTACCACGGGTATATTGAGTACGCCTCGCAGCATTGTATTGTCGCCACCTTCATCTGCCGTCGAAGAAAAGTTTCCAGCAATCTCGCCTGAAATGGTGCTTAGGTCTGGTGCATTAGGTATCACTCTGACGGTGCCGGCGATGGAGCCATCTCCATATAAGGTGCCTTGAGGGCCACGAAGCACTTCAATTCTTTCCATGTCTACAAATTTTAAATCCGGATTTCCGCCGCTGCCGGGAGATGACGAGCCCAAGCCGGTAAGGGGCGTTTCATCTATGTAAACACCCACTGTGGCATCGGTCTGTGGAGACGCGGTTACGCCACGAATAATAATGCCATTGCGACCAGCACCACGATCCAAGAAATTCGTCGCAGGTATTGCGCGGAGGAAGTCATCCATTCCGACAAGGCCTTGCTTGGCGATCATGTCGCCCGAGGCGACCGATATACTCATAGGGATATCTTGCGCGTTTGTGTCCCCTCGCTTGGTCGCGGTCACGACTACTTCTTCCAGAGCCAGCGTCGAGTCAGCAGCACTGGCCGGCTGTGTGCTGAGGAAGCCAAGGCACACGCCTGCTACTGCCGCTGCTAGCTTCAACTTCTTATTAGTATTCATAGTGTTACTCCACTTTTAATCCATGCAATGTGACGCGCAAGCTACGACGTCCAGTCAATAATTGTAGTTGTCTATATTTAAAATAAAAAAATAATTCCTAAAAAATCCTAATTACTCGATGTATAAAGCGTTAAAATTTATTTTTTGTAATATTAATTGCCATTATTTTTGTAGTCAACTACAGTTTAGTGCCTTGCCGACACCCAGAACAAGTCGAGACTCCGTGAGCCTGAGACAAGCCAACAAACTAGATCGGCAAAAACGCATCGTTGCTAATGCTTCTCGACTCTTTTCTTCCATTGGTTTTGAGAAGACGGCAATAGAGTTGGTCGCAGAGCGATCCGATGTGTCCCCTGCAACGATCTATAACAATTTTGAAAACAAGACGGGGCTTTTGTTGGCAGTCCTAATAGAGGAGGGAGCAGGGGTTCAGCAAATTGGGAAGCGCATCATTGCCCAACGGCAGAAGCGTGATGCTCACATTATCTATCGCCTGCTAGACCTGTATGTTGATCATCCAATGGAATTTATGAATAAGTCCTGCTGGCGACAGGCGCTCGCAGCCTCGATTGCATCGTCAAACGAAAAGTTTTCCCTTGAATATCAAAACGTGGAAAAAAAACTACAGCGCCAACTTGTAGAGTTAATTCATTGTCTCTACGAGGAGCAGGTTTTCCTCTCTGAGGTCGATCCTCAATCACTGGGCGAGGTTATCTGGAATAATGTCGCTCAGATGTTCACTGATTTTATTTCTGACAACGAGATGTCCCTCGAGTCCGCAAAAGACACTATTAATAAGCAAACGCGCGCGCTAATGACGTTAGCCCTGAGGCCGGATTGATGTCCCTCTGTTACCATGATTTGATGCGGCGGTTAGCCACGCGATGCTGAAATTCGTAAAGCGCCCCTCTCGGACGGTTTACGATTACATCATTATCGGCTCCGGTTCGGCAGGGAGCACTCTCGCGGCGCGGCTTGCGACGGATAGTTTGAAGCGTGTGCTTCTGGTTGAGGCGGGCCCCAGCGACAGAAATATTTTTATTCAAATGCCAGCTGGCCTGGGTATTCCCTTGGTCCAGGAGCGGTATAACTGGAAACTATTTGCTGAGAAAGAGGACTTTGCTGTATCTGAAGCGGGAGTCTATATGCCGCGCGGTCGTGTCTTGGGGGGGTCTTCATCTGTTAACGGCATGAACTGGGTGCGAGGGAATCGAGCTGACTATGATCGCTGGAGCGATTCGGGCCTTTGCAATTGGTCGTATGCGCACTGTCTGCCGTATTTCAAGCGCAGTGAACGCTATGAATATGGTGATCCTGTTTACCGAGGGCACAGCGGTCCGACAAAAGTCGTAAAAACCGAGGTTACCAATCCTCTATTCCAATCATTTTTAAAGGCCTCCGGTGAGTACGGTTTGGATCTGAATCCTGACCACAATGCAGCGCGACAAGCCGGGGCACATGAAACTCAAAGGAACGTTGCTGGTGGTTTGCGACATAGTTCATCTCAGGCGTATTTATACGATCAGCCACCTAGGGCTAATCTGGATATTTTGCTAGAGACACGCTGCACGAATATCGAGTTTTCAGGTAGCGACGCGGTGCGCATCCATTTTAGTCGGAGAGGAGAGGCGTTTCATGTAGACGTTGCAGGGGAGGCGATCTTGTCTGCGGGCGCGATACATTCGCCGCAGCTATTGATGCTCTCGGGTATTGGCAATGCGGACATGCTTACACAACAGGGTATTGCGATGCAGCAACACCTGCCTGGCGTTGGCGAGAATTTGCATGATCATCCTGCTTGGTGTTTCGACTATGCGGCGACAAATCCTCGCGACTCATTGGCATCCAGCCTAGGACGTTTCGGGCGCCTTAAACTGGGTGCCGAGTGGTTGTTGCGTAAACGGGGATTAGGCATTTCCAATCATTTTGAGGTGGGGGCCTTTATGTGCCTACTTGACGATGGAACGTTGCCAGATGTGCAATTGGAATGCATTGCAATGCGCGGTGATTTCTCTCATAAGGGCATTAAAATTGACCCCGGCTATCAATGTTTTGCGAGCGTGCAGCGGCCCACTAGCCGCGGAAGGTTATGGATCAATAGTGCTGACCCTAGTGCCGCGCCAAAATTTCGATTCAATTATTTGAGCACTGACTATGACAGGGCGGTGGCAATCGCTGCAGTGCGGGGCAACCGGGAACTGTTTCAGCAACCGGCATGGGATGGCCGTCTCTCGCGGGAGCTCTCTGGGTGTGATGAACTTGATTCTGATCGCGAAATCATGCAATGGCTCTATACCCACATAGAATCTAACTACCATCCCTGCGGGACGTGCTGTATGGGCATCGATGACAAGGCCGTTACTGATGGGGAAGGCAGGGTGCATGGCTTTAATAACTTGCGAGTTGTCGACGCTTCAATCATTCCGTCAATTCCGACGGGTAATTTGAATGCCGTCGTAATAATGCTCGCCGAAAAAATCGCTGACAATATATTAGGCTTACCGCCACTTGCGCCTGAGCATCCCACGATTGACGCTTCGTAGGTAGGACAGGAAACAGGGAGTAAAGAGTGGAAGTCATATCGAACACTAGACATGACCACGGGGGCCCTACTTCTCGAAATATCACTAACGTGTTTGACAAGCCCTCTGCAATTTCTGCGGCGATTGTTTTGGGTTTCGCAGGCACCGGGGTTGCGATGGGCATGCCTTTGCTCGTCGGTTCAATGGCTAAATCTCTTGGTTTCAGCGAGCAGCAATTGGGTTGGCTGGCCTCTTCTGATATGGGAGGGTTGTGCGCTGGTTCAATACTCGCGGCGCTGATGGTCACTAAAATCAATCGTCGCGTTCTTGCTGCGACAGGCCTGCTTTTGGTCATTCTGGCGAATTATTTATCTACGCAAAGCCCGGACCTTCTGCCACTAATGCTGAGCCGGCTTTTCGCGGGTATTGGTGCGGGCATCTGTTACTCAACATGTACCGCGAGTCTCGCAGGGAGCCATAATGCGGCACGAACATTTAGTATTTTGCTTTTTGTGCTCGTGGTGATGAATGCGTTTATCTTCTACATCTTTCCGATTATAGAGGGGAGGTGGGGCGTAAATGGCTTGTTTTTATTTTACTTACTGGAGGCTGTCCCCATCCTTTTTGTACTGCCCTGGCTTCCTCGCTATTGCAGCGAGCAACTTGATGAGGTTTTGCGAGAGCGAGAGTCTGGTGGTGTCACAATTCAGTTAGCAGTTCCAGAGATACTGCCGAGGCTATGCCTGGCTGCCGTTTTCAGCTTCTATCTTTTGGTGGGAGCATATTGGGCTTTTATAGAGCGAGCGGGCACCGCTGCAAATATAAGCGCCGAGTTTATTTCNGGGACGCTAACCTGGGCGCAGGTNTTCAGTCTGTCCGGCGCTGTAATAGCTGTGTGGCTTGCACGGCGATTTGGACAGTCAAAACCGCTGCTAATGGCATTATTAGTGATGGTGGTCACCATGTTGGTGCTGGCGGGGAAAGTAGATACCGCAACCTTCGTTTTCAGCGTCTTTTCCTTTAGCTTTTTTTGGATATTTGTTGATGTTTTTCAGTTGGGCACCTTGTCAAACATTGATCATTCTGGTCGCTATGCTGCAATGGTCCCCGCTTGCCAGGGCGTGGCGCAGGCCATGGCTCCTGCGCTCGCTGGAACGCTGCTTTCCTATCAGTTGGGTTATAGCTCGGTGATGTTAATGTGCGCACTGGCCTCCGGTGCCGCTTTGTTTATATATCTGCGCGTTTATCGAGTGTTATTGCGGTTGGACCCCGATTTGGCGGATGCCGATTAGGCTCAAGAAGGGGGGCATTAATCCTTTCTGAGCACCAACACCATTAGCGCCGAAGTTTGTCGATAGAGGGCATGTTTCAATTCCTCAAGGGACATCCCCTCCTCAGAGATAAAATTTGTGAACATTTGGTTGACGTTGTTCCAGAGTATTTCACCCAGCGACTGTGGGTCTACTTCCGTTGCGAACAGTTGCTCTGCATAGAGGTGGTGCATTAGATTAATGAGCAAATCGCCCAATCGATTGTCCACGCTTTGATATGCCTGAGTGAATTTTTTGTTTGAAGAGCCGGTTGACGCAGCGAGGGCTTGTCGCCAGCACGTCTTATTCATAAATTCCATTGGATGGCAAACGTACATTTCAATCAAACTGAAAATAATGCCGGCGTCGCTTGTTTGACGCTGGGCGATAAGTCTTTCACCTATCTGTTGCGCGTCTTCTCCTTCATCGATCAGCACTGCAAGTAACAGCCCTGTCTTATTTTCAAAATTATTGTAAATCGTTGCGGGGGAAACGCTGGACCGGTCCGCGACCATTTCTATTGAAGTCAGGTCATAACCGATTGACGAAAAAAGTCGAGCCGCATTCGCGACGATAAGCTTCTGCCGATTAACTTTGTTCGTTTGGCGCAGATTCATATCATCCTTCACTGACCGAGTTGATGCTTTGGAATTTGCTTACGGTGAGAGTATTCAAGAGCCTATTTTTCAGTGGCTGAATAACGTTAGCACTTCCTTCCGGGCGCTCTCAAGGTGCGCTGTGACACAAACGATTTCCACCTATCACAGCGAGTCACGTTGTGGCCTCAGTGACCGATATCGGCTTACGGCACAACGCTAGTGCTAGTAACTGTGGTCGAGAAGACTCGCATCTGCCTTTTCCTGAGATCCCGATAAGCTTACTGAGTTAGCGCCGTAACTTTGCCGCTTTGCATTTTTTGATTGCTCTGACAAACTTCACGCCTTCGCATGCGGCCTCTGGTAACGGNCGCCACTGAANAAGGAGCGCTCATGCCTGTTGTTACCCTTCCCGATGGATCCCAACGCACTTTTGATGCCCCGGTATCGGTTTTCGATGTCGCTGCCGATATTGGCGCGGGTCTCGCCAAAGCTGCGCTCGCNGGCGTAGTAGACGGCCGCGAGGTCGACACNTCTCATGTCATTGATGCTGANACCACGCTGAGCATCCTTACGGACCGCGACGAGGCNGCGATTGAAATCATTCGTCATTCCACCGCCCATTTGCTTGCTCAAGCNGTTCAGCAGTTATTTCCCGGCACNCANGTCACCATTGGCCCGACCGTCGAGGACGGTTTTTATTACGACTTTGCCTCGGGACATAACTTTACCCCTGAAGATCTCGAGAACATCGAAAAGCGCATGGCGGAAATTGCCGCGGACGATCTCACGGTTGAGCGTATCGTTAGCCCCCGCGACAAAGCGATCGAAATCTTTCGCAATATGGGTGAGCACTACAAGGTACAGATTATTGAAGATCTGCCGGGCGACGAGGAGATCACGATCTACAAACAGGGCGAGTGGATGGATCTCTGTCGCGGGCCTCACGTACCCAGCACTGGCAAGTTACAGGCGTTTAAGCTGACCAAGGTAGCCGGCGCTTATTGGCGCGGTGATTCAANCAATCAGCAGTTGCAGCGAATNTATGGCACCGCTTGGGCCAANAAGAAACAGCTTAAGGCTTACCTGAATCGGATTGTTGAGGCTGAGAAGCGGGACCACCGCAAACTGGGACGCCAGCTCGATNTTTTCCACTTCAGTGAAGATGCCCCCGGATCCGTTTTCTGGCATCCGAGAGGCTGGACGCTATTTCGGCAACTTGTGGAATATATGCGCGGAAGGCAGGAGAGAGCGGGTTATGTGGAGGTCAACACACCTGATGTGATGGACAGAAGTTTGTGGGAAACATCCGGGCACTGGATGAATTATCGAGAAAATATGTTCTCGACTCAGACGGAAGACGAGCGAATCTACGCACTAAAGCCCATGAATTGCCCTGGCTCGGTATCGATGTTTGCTCACGGCTTGAAAAGTTACCGAGACCTGCCGTTGAGAATGGCGGAATTTGGCAAGGTGCATCGTTATGAACCGTCGGGTGCACTGCACGGCCTAATGCGCGTAAGGCACTTTACTCAGGATGATGCCCATATCTATTGTACCGACGAGCAAATGGAGCAGGAGTGCATCAGCGTAGTAGAGCTGATTCTTGAAATTTATCGTGATTTTGGTTTTGAAGACGTGGTCATCAAGTTGTCGACGAGACCCGAGAAGCGCATCGGTAGCGATGAAGTCTGGGATAAGTTGGAGGGGGCTTTAACGGGAGCACTTGGCGCTATGGGTCTGGATTATGTGCTTTATCCAGGAGAGGGCGCTTTTTATGGACCTAAGCTGGAGTTTGTTCTGACAGACGCGATCGGCCGTGATTGGCAATGTGGGACCTTACAGGTAGATATGAATCTGCCTGAACGATTTGACATTGCCTATGTNGATGAAAATGGTGATCGAAATCGGCGCCCGGTCATGTTGCATCGCGCTTTGTTTGGTTCATTAGAGCGCTTNATNGGCATTCTGATTGAGCAGTATGAGGGCGCGTTTCCTCTGTGGTTGGCGCCCCGTCAAGCGGTCGTCGTGAACATCACGGANAAACACGCCGAGTACGCTGTGGAAGTGGCCGAGGCGCTCAAGGCCGCAGGGTTTCGAGCTGAGACTGATCTGCGCAATGAGAAGATTGGGTTNAAGATTCGCGAGCTGGAGTTGGGCAAGGTCCCTTATGTGATTGTCGTAGGCNACAAGGAGATGGAGTCGGGAGAGATCTCGGTCCGTGCTCGGCACGGTCAGGACCTAGGGTCTCTGACGCAGCAGGCTTTTATAGAAACGCTCGNTGAGGAAGTGTCACGTAAAGGGCGGGCCGAATCAGCCTGATTGCTAGGCTATTCCGTCCTAGCCGCCATCGCACAGCATCCCCAGCTCAGNGNGGGTCAAGCTTGCCTCTTNGCTCTCGGAGTCAGCGGTAAACTGATGCCGGGCAGCCTTGCAACGCCGAGCGGCCGCGCTGTGGATTGGTTGCAGTGTCGCGATAGTCGCCTGGTTCATTAGGTCGCAAAAGCCTGAATTGACTCCGCGCAAGTTCACATAGTCGCCGGACCGCTCCAGTACAACGCACTGCCCGGGCTGCAAGGTGTTCTTGGAGCTCACAACCATCTCCATTCCCGCCTTTCCTAGGTCGAGTACGTACAGGATGGCCGGGTCAAGAAGACTCTCCTGAGCGTCGGGAGCCGTGGCTTGGCGGGCATCCTCGGGCGCAGTCGGCGACTCAGATAGTCCGGCAGTTGCGGCGCTCGCTGACAGANGCGGCATGCCGCGCAAGACACCTGCGGGCAATGCGGGGTCAGACCANGCCGTAAGATAGTGCTGAGCTACCTGACCATAGGTCAGCGAGAGTGTGTCAAGATTTTGCCTGGCACTCGTCTCTGCCTGTGAAGACAGTGAGAAGCCCAGACACAATAAATACCACGCCGCCATCAAGGTGAAGCGTGTGCAGAATGAGCAATACCGAGCAGAGATTGTCATTTGGCAGTCACCTCGGTCGCGCGTTTGCGCCCACATAGCCCGGAGTTCTGGGGTATCGNTANAGTTCCAACGAAGGTGCATACGACGGATCCGGAAATCTATTGGAGTGCAGTATGCCTNAGGAGTCAGCGTCGTGGGGCCCGAGCTGGGCGCCTGAAGGGCGACTTTNCTCCAATCGGAGCGGCGTGTGCAGGTAAAAGTGAAGAAAAATGCGGCGTAATCAAACAAAGGTCAGTGTGCAAACAAGACGAGAAAATTTGTTAAGCTACAGGTAANGCGGACGAAGAAGAGGCCGACGGCCATGGGTCAGGCAATCAGCACCTCAGCACTTTGGGGTGTGAAGCGGGTGTTACCGGAGACCTATCTGGAAAGCTTCGAATCGATCGTCGAATCNGCCTTTGTNCCCCGAGATCTCGGGCCGATGATCACGTCGACCGATGCGGTGATGTGCTTGGATGCCCTTTGTGGCGATTCATATGCCGCCATGCTCCAGTTGGTGGAACTGCAAGACCACCGTATCGCTGGGGTGATGACGCCCATGATCGAGCGCTCGGAAACGGTAGCTGACGCGATCAGAACCGTGCTGATGTTCAACTGTCGCCACGCCGAGCCTCTGTATTGGACGGGGAGTGTGCGTGGGGATCATGTCGCGATCACAGGGTGGTTTGATCGCCCTGCCGGCGTCTCTCGACCGCAGGGTGAGCGGCTCCTTACGCTGGGTGTTTTGCAGTTAGTGGCCGGCTTTAAGTCAGCACTGGGAGATGCCTTTCAGCCTACGCTCATTCGAATTAAGCCGAGCGCTGCTAGTACGGAATGGCCCAGCCACTTTTTGGGAGTCCCTATCGAGAGCGATGCCCCAGAGACGGAACTATTGTTCACCCGTTCTTGTTTGGCCCACGCCAACCCGCTTCGCCGCGAGGTGAGTGCCACGCCCCAACTGGTAGCAGAGCGGGAGCGGTATCAGGAGGATGCCAAAAAATCGTTGCTGCGCAATGACACCTGCAGCTGGATACGTGCCCACTTGCCCAGCGGTAATTGTGACCTCACCCAGCTCGCAACGAGGCTGAACTGCGACAAGCGCACTTTGCAGCGGCGATTTGAGCGCGAGTTGTCTTGTCGATTCTCTGATCTAGTAGACGACGTGCGCGCCGAAATGTGTTTACCCTTGTTGGAGAGCGGGATCTATCCCATGCAAGCCATTGCAGAGCAGCTGGGTTACGCCACCTCGGGCAATTTCAGCCGCTTTTTTCAGCGCCGTTATGGCTGCACACCGCGGGATTGGATACGACTGGCGGTCGCAGCGGCATAACGGTGTTTAGGGGTGTGTGCTGGCGCAAACCGTGGCAGCAGAAATGGCTTTTCCCAACTTTTTGGCCTTAGAGGGGCGCGTCGTGTGCAATCAAACACCGTTCGCTCTGCCAGAACCCCCCAAAACACGGATGGCAGCGCAATTTGTCGGGTTTCTTTTCGCTTGTGAATCCTGTTTTCGAGCAGTAAACTCGCGCACCTGTTTGTGTTGGAGGAAGCGCTCGATTGTTCTTTGTAGCTCGGATGACTGCCTCCAGTAGTAAAACCTTGATGGGAGAGAGGTAGTATCAAGAGCGAAAGTAACAGCAAAAAAGCGCTGACGAACGATCAGATAACAGCGGAAAATGTCCGCTTGGTTGATGCCGAAGGCGGCCAGGTCGGGATCGTTTCTAACGCCGAGGCCCAGGCTGCTGCAGAAGCGGCTGGCATGGATCTGGTCATGATGGCGGAAAACGATCCGCCGGTCTGCAAGATCATGGACTATGGCAAGCATGTCTTCGAGTCCAAGAAGCAGAAAGCGGCACAGCGTAAGCGAGCAAAGCGCACCCAGATCAAGGAAATGAAATTTCGTCCAGGGACGGAGGAAGGAGACTATCAGGTAAAGCTGCGCAACCTGGTGCGTTTCCTCGAAAATGGCGACAAGGCCAAGGTCACGCTGCGTTATCGCGGCCGTGAAATGGCCCACCAGGAAATCGGCATGGAGTTACTCAAAAGAGTAGAAGCTGATCTGGTCGAGTTAGGCAGTGTCGAGCAGTTTCCAAAAATGGAAGGTCGGCAACTGACGATGGTGATTGCCCCAAAGAAACGGAGTTAGTGGCCCGTGAATGCCCTGACGTCCGGTTAAGCCCACCACGACCGACACATCGGTACGTGCCAATGCGGAGTAGTAAACATGCCAAAAGCAAAAATTCACAGCGGGGCCGCCAAGCGGTTTAAAAAGACAGCCGGTGGCTACAAGCGTAAGAGCGCTTATAAAAGCCACATCCTGACTAAAATGACGACCAAGCGTAAACGGCAGTTGCGTGGAACCTCGATGATCCATAAATCGGATGAGGTTTTGATCGATCGCATGCTGCGAACCAAATAACGCTGACCTTCATCAGGAGAACTGACCTATGCCTCGCGTAAAACGTGGAGTAACGGCTCACCGCCGTCACAAGAAAATTCTGAAAAAAGCCAAGGGCTANTATGGAGCGCGNTCGCGTGTCTTCCGCGTTGCCAAGCAAGCCGTCACCAAGGCNGGGCAATATGCCTACCGCGATCGTCGGCAGCGAAAGNGNCAATTCCGTGCGCTATGGATCACTCGAATCAACGCGCAGTCNCGCGCTAACGGGTTGTCCTACAGCCGGCTGATCAATGGCTTGAAGCGAGCGGAGATTTCGCTNGATCGTCGNGTCCTGGCTGATTTAGCGGTTCATGACAAAGAGGCGTTTGCCGTAGTGGTCGAGCACGCTCGCACTGCTTTGGCGGCCTGACAGCCCAGATTGCGNTATCGTTTGTCTGATTGAGTCACGATAGGGGAGGCAGTTGTCTCCCCTTTTTGTGTTGACACCGTCGAGGGCGACTCCGCAACATCGAGCCGATGCAAGCACTGGATNATTTAAAAGTCGAAGCGACCACCGCCATTGAGTCTGCGGNGGACACGGCTACGCTCGAAAAACTTCGCGTAGATCTCTTGGGNAAAAAGGGGCGCGTNACCGCCTTGCTGAAATCGCTGGGTCAACTTGANGCGGCCGAGCGGCCGAAAGTGGGCGCCGAGATCAATGCGGTTAAGCANCTGCTTAATGGCCTGATCACTGAGCGCAAGGANANCTTGCAGCACGCTGCCGTTGCTCAGCAANTCGCCANCGAAACGCTCGATGTGACGCTGTCTGGGCGTCGAGANGACCTCGGTGCGCTCCATCCGATCACGCGCACCATCGAGCGCATGAGCGAATTCTTCGCGGTACTCGGATTCGAGGTGGTGGAGGGTCCAGAAATCGAGGACGACTATCACAACTTCGAAGCGCTCAATATCCCGGCGCATCATCCTGCCAGAGCGATGCACGATACGTTTTACGTCGACGACACTCATGTNCTCCGCACCCATACCTCAGGAGTGCAGGTGCGCACCATGGAAACCCGCGAACCGCCGCTGCGCGTGATTTGTCCGGGTCGGGTGTATCGGTGCGATTCTGATCTAACCCACTCGCCGATGTTTCACCAGGTTGAGGGTTTGCTGATTGACGAGGGTGTCAGCTTCGGCCAATTGAAAGGAATTATTCAAGACTTCCTGCATGCCTTTTTTGAGCAAGATGCGCTCGCAGTGCGCTTTCGCCCCTCTTACTTCCCCTTTACCGAGCCTTCGGCCGAGGTCGATATTCAGTGTGTGAAATGCGCGGGCGAGGGCTGCCGNATCTGCAGCGGCACAGGCTGGCTCGAAGTCATGGGCTGCGGCATGGTGCACCCACGGGTGCTGGAGATGAGTGGCGTGGACACCGAGCGCTTTCAGGGCTTTGCCTTCGGTATGGGGGTGGAGCGCCTTGCGATGNTGCGTTATGGCATTGGCGATTTGCGCCTCAACTTTGAAAATGATCTGCGCTTCTTGGCGCAGTTCCGCTGAGGTGCTGGCGTGATTCTGTCTGAAAACTGGCTCAGGGAATGGGTCAATCCTGATCTCGATTCTGAAGCGTTGGCCCACTGTCTGACCATGGCAGGTTTAGAGGTGGATGCGGTGACGCCGTTAGCAGAAGGGTTGAGCGGCGTAGTGATCGCTGAAATCGTATCTGCTGAGCCTCATCCTGATGCCGACAAACTCAGGGTCTGCAGCGTCAATACTGGCTCAGAGACCGTGCAAATTGTNTGTGGGGCGCCCAATGCCGCTGCCGGACTCAAGGCGCCACTGGCCCAGCCCGGTGCAAAATTGCCCGGGGGCATCNANATCAAGAAAGCGAAGCTCCGTGGGATCGAATCTCAGGGCATGCTGTGCTCCGGCGCCGAGTTACAGCTATCTGATGACCACGACGGGCTGCTGGCACTCGCCTCTGATGCGCCCGTCGGGACGCCAATTGAGAACTACCTGGATCTTGATGATCGATTGATTGAGATTGGCCTCACGCCGAATCGCGCAGACTGCCTCAGTATTTTGGGGGTNGCGCGAGATCTGGCGGTGGCGACAGGAGCTGGATTTGACGCACCGCCCTCGGAGGCNGTNACGCCGACGATTACTGACACCTTTCCGGTCGANGTANTGGCGTCGGCTCAGTGTGCAAGATACCTCGGACGGGTGATCCGTAATGTCGATATCGCCGCACCGACGCCCCTCTCCATAGTGGAGCGACTGCGCCGCGCCGGTATTCGATCGATCGACGCGGTGGTCGATATCACCAATTACGTCATGCTCGAGCTGGGTCAGCCACTTCATGCCTTTGACCTTGATGCGCTCGAGGGCGGCATTAGAGTGAGACAGGCTGAATCCGGGGAGCGTATTACGCTNCTCGATGGTGAAGAACGAACGCTCATCGACGGGACCTTGGTCATTGCTGATCACAAGAAAGCGCTGGCGATGGCGGGAATCATGGGAGGCGAGGGCAGCGGTATTGGCGCTGGTACCGCGCATCTTTTTCTAGAGGCGGCCTTCTTTTCCCCGGAGCTGATGGCAGGGCGCGCTCGTCAATATGGTTTACACACGGATGCCTCGCATCGTTACGAGCGGGGAGTGGACCCTGAGCTTGCCTATCGTGCCATGGAGCGGGCGACACAGTTGCTGCTTGACTGCGTGGGCGGCGANNCGGGTCCCGTGACNGANGTGTCNTCGCCGACNGATTTGCCGGTTCATGAACCCGTGNCCGTCCGCGCCGCAGCGATCCANCAGATGCTGGGTATCAACATTGCNGCAGAGGAANTCACTCGCATTTTGTCGGGCCTAGGATTCGCTNTGGAGGTGAATGCCGACCAGGACACTTGGTCATGCACCGCACCGAGCTGGCGTTTTGACATGGGTCGCGAGGCAGACCTGATTGANGAGATTGCCCGNATTTATGGNTACGACAACATTCCGGTCGAACCTCTGCGAGGTGCAGGCTCTGCGAGTCCGATCGTTGAGTCAGAAACACCTCAGACGTTGCTAAAGCAGCGCTTGATAGCGCGAGGATTCAACGAGGCGATCACCTTCAGCTTCGTGAGCCCGGAGCAGCAGCGGTTGATTGACCCCGAGATCGAACCGATAGCACTCCAGAACCCTATTTCCAGCGATTTGGCGGTGATGCGGACGTCCCTGATCCCGGGACTTCTGAGCGCGGCGGCCCATAACGTGAACCGCCAGCAGACGAGGGTGCGGTTGTTCGAGACGGGACTGCGTTTTTTACCCAACGAATCGCTGCAACAGACGCCGATGCTGGCCTTACTGATTTGCGGGTCTCGTATGCCTGAAGGCTGGTCTGCGAAGACCGAGCCGGTCGATTTTTATGACCTGAAGGGCGAGCTTGAGGCTTTGCTCGGTGCCGCCGAACAGCCACTTACCTTCCGCGCGATGGTAAGACCCGGTCTTCACGATGGACAGACCGCCGAAGTGCGCCTGGGAGAGCAGGCTGTTGGCGTGATGGGACGGCTTCACCCCAACGCAGCCAAGCAGCTCGACCTGCCCGACCAAACCTTTGTTGCAGAACTGGATCTCACGGCAATTGCCAGCAGGGCGATACCCGATTACCAGGAAATCTCTCGCTTCCCAGAGGTGCGGAGGGATCTGGCGCTCATCGTAAAATCAGAAACGTCCGCGGCCGATGTGCTGAATTGTGCTCGGGCCGCAGCGGGTTCGTCTTTGGCCGACGCGCTGATTTTCGACGTCTATGAGGGCGAGGGCGTGACTGAAAGCGAGAAAAGTCTCGCTATTGGTTTGACTTTCCGGGAGCAAAGTCGCACCCTGACTGACGAAGAGATCAACCTGTCTCTGTCACAAGTTGTTGAATCCCTAGGGGAAAAATTAGGTGCCAAACTGAGGCATTGATCGACGCCATGACTGCACTGACTAAATCTGAAATGGCCGACCGCCTGCACGAACGCTTGGGCTTGAATAAGCGCGAGGCAAAGGAACTGGTCGAACAGTTTTTTGAAGAGATTCGGATTTGCTTGGAGAACAATGAGCAGGTGAAGCTGTCAGGGTTTGGTAATTTTGATCTTCGTGATAAACGACAACGACCGGGCCGTAATCCCAAGACCGGAGAAGAAATACCCATCTCTGCCCGCCGGGTCGTGACCTTTAAGCCAGGGCAAAAGCTCAAGGTGCGGGTAGACGAGAGTATGGGAGACGAGGGCTTTATTGATGTTTGATCCGCGACACAACGACGAGCTGCCTGCTATTCCCAGCAAGCGTTACTTCACCATTGGTGAGGTCAGTGAGCTCTGCGCGGTGAAACCTCATGTACTGCGCTACTGGGAGCAAGAATTTCCACAGTTAAGCCCGGTAAAGCGCCGTGGTAATAGACGTTACTATCAGCGCGAAGATGTCGAACTGGTGCGCACTATTCGTAGCCTGTTGTATTCTCAGGGGTACACCATCGGTGGCGCACGCCAGCGATTAAGCAACGAGCGCAGAGAACCCTCGCCGGTTGAAGTACAGGCCGCTATTCGCGAGAGTCTGAGCGATCTGGAAAAAGCCCGCACGCTGCTTTCTTCAGTTTAATCCCCTCGTAAATTTCGTTATGATCCGCGTCCGATCGGGGCGTAGCGCAGTCTGGTAGCGCACCACACTGGGGGTGTGGTGGTCGCAGGTTCAAATCCTGCCGTCCCGACCATCTTTCCT
>NYTE01000002.1 GCA_002683335.1 Halieaceae bacterium | reverse complement strand
ACACAGCTATGTGTTTTCATCGGTGAAATAAGCGGTGGCAATACCATCCTTCCCATAAACCGGTTCTTTTCGGTCTATGCGGAATTTATTGGTCTCGGCACCGACAATATTGAACTGGGCAAGGTGGCCAAACATATTGCGGTACCACTCGCCTTTTAGGTGGGCCTCCAGATCGTCTGCACACTCCCACTCCTCGTACACCACGACGCGTCCAGGGTGGTTTAGGTCAGCCGTCCATAAATAATGAATGCAGCCTTTTTCGGTATAGGCACCCTCGATGAGTTCCTTGCCTTTTATGAGAGCCTCGTCCCTTACCTCAGGGGCGAACTCGACAATGCCGGCGACGACTATACGTGCCATATGGATTGACTCCGTTTGACTGATCGGATCAGTGTATTACTTTTTGCTCACGTGTTAACTCTATACCGGACATGAATTGCTGTGTCAGAGCCCTGACTGACTGACGGGCTCAGGTGGCGTGCTTTACCAACTGCGCACCTGCAGTTGGCAGAATGATGCTGAAAGAATGCCAGCTACGGTTAGACTTGAAACACCGACCTCATATCCTCAAGTCCGTCGAAAGATAATTGCATTTAGCGGCGATGACTCATGTAACGCGTGCTTTTTTTGAGTCCAAGGTAGTGACCTCTCCATAAGTTGCACGGTCGGCAGTTGCCGGCAGATTTTGGACGGCGAGGGTAGCGCAGTGAGGCGGTCAACCCTAGAGGACTTTTGCACATCCCAGAGGGTAAGCTTAAAAAAAGAGGCTGTGATCAGCGATCTTTCCCGTTCTCTGCTCGCATGTTGATAAGGGCATTATTGGAACAGCGTTTTCAAACTCACGTCATCGGTTCTGTTCAACTTAAGGCTCAGTAGGTAACCACCAATACCGATCAGTGCGTAAATGCCTAAAGATAAGAGTGAGACTTCCGAAAGCGCACTGAATTGATTGCTTGCCGTGAGCACTTTCATCGGTAGTGAAGTGATGACATAAAAGAAATCTTTGATGCCATGAAACCCGAATAGCGCTATGGCCAACCACTTAATCGCAAAGCTTGAGATGAACATCACAAGCAGCGGAGAGTTAACCAGTTGTGAGATCGCAAGGGTAACCGTCGCTAATGGCAATAACACCAGAGCAATCACCATCATTCGACCAAAGAACACAATCCAATTGCTTAGCACATAGAATAGCGATGGCTGCTCCAGCATCAGTGCCACTTGTTCGCTTGAAACGTTAAGTAACCATAACAGGCAATCAGCGAATAGAACCAACAGGGCACAAATAGCAGGAATCGCCACTAAACCGAAACCCAGCTTCACCCCGTGAGTCGTGGCGTTCGATATTGGCATACTCCTCCAAAACATTGAGCTGCCTTCTTGGCGTTCTTTACGCAGCGTTTTAGAAAGGTAAAGCATCGATAGCAGCAACGAAATCAGCCCCGTGCCAAAGTAGATCGCTGAGTTGAGATTTTGTGCGAACTCTCTGTGGAGATCGCTCATATCGCCATTGACTTCTATTTGAGAGGAGAAGGCGAGTTGCGCCTGCCCGCTAAAGAACAGGCTAACGAAGAGTAAGAGACCACACAACGCCGCAAACAGAGGTAGTCGAGTGTTAATTTTGTGCTCGATGAGCTCTTTTTCCAGCATGTAAAAACTTGGGTGCATTATGCGCTCTCCGTCTGTGTTGCGAGGAATAAGTCCGCAAGACCAACGTTGTAGACATTACCCAATGATTTAGCCCGCGCTTTGTATTGGCCTTCCAATAACCACTTGGTGGTTCCTAGCCCGGGTTGTGAGGTCAGTGGCTGGAGTTTCTGGATCTCGCTTGAGTGGTTGTTTGCTGCATCGATAATAAAATAATCACGCTCGATATCTTCTATGCTTTTCTGCAGTACACAGTGGCCTTGTTTCAGAATCAACACGTCTGTTAGTAGGTGTTCAATCTCTGAAACCTCATGGCTAGCGATGATCATCGCGCGTTCACCATCATGGAACCATTCAAGGAGGTGGCGGTAAAAAGTATCGCGGTATAGTAAATCTAGGCCTAGCGTTGGCTCATCTAAGATCAAGACCTGAGTATCGGTCGCAGTGATGATTGCAAGGTGAAGTTGTACCTTCATCCCTTTAGAAAGCTGTCTGATCTTTGAGGAGAGCTTAATGTCAGTGTTACTTAAAGTCTGTTTTGCTTTTTGTTTGCTGAAACTTGGGTGGACACCTTCGGTATACCGAAGCAGCTGTCTCACGCTCATCCACTCTGGCAATACGTTCACATCTGAAATGTACGATAGATGTTGCATTAGCTCAGCGTGATGGTGGATAGGGTGGTAACCATTAACTTCTATATCGCCTTGATAGTTGTGCCCGCCAAGCAGTGATTTGATCAGTGTCGATTTGCCCGCGCCATTGTGGCCGAGCAGGCCGAGTACCTGTCCCGGCATTAACTCAAAGCTGATGTTCTCGACCCCCACTTGGTTTGAATAAGTTTTCGTTACGTTTTTTACCGAAAGCATTTTCTTGGTAGAAGACGTATTTGTAGGCGCTTCGGTTTTTGAGTGGAGTAATGTACTCATGACTTATCCTTTATGTGTTGTGCTAGCTGTTTCACGAGTTCTTCAACACTCATATCAATGATGCCTAGCGTCTTAGCGATGGCTGGGATCTGTGTATTAATGAATGATTGATGTGCAGACGCCTTCAATTTTTGAAGTGCCCCTTTGGCGACATACATGCCTTGGCCGCGCTTTTTCTCTACTAATTTTTCATCAACCAGTAACTGATAGCTTTTCATGACAGTCAGGTGGTTGATCTTGAGATCGATAGCAACCGCACGCACAGAGGGTAGTGCTTGCTGCTCTAACCAAACCCCCTGAAGAATTTGCTCACTGATTTTTGCAGCAAGTTGCCTGAAGATCGGCTGATCGACTTTCCATTCGGTCATAATGAAAACTGCATGGTGATATACATAAGTATAACACTATACTAATTTTCTAAATGCGCAAGGGTTTTGTATGAGAGTAATAGAGTATTTCTATGTCTAAATAAAAATGTTGGCAGGAAGTGAGACTGGAAACCGACTTCGTTGTCGGTTCTCAAGCAGTTCTGAATCGAGAGCAATAGAGTTGTTAACGAGAGTGGAGGGCCGACTAGGGTGCCCGTAGAGGCAGCGGAAATAGGCACGGAGATGGGAGCTAAGGGTGGACTTGAACCACCGACCCCAGCATTATGAATGCGAAGATTAAGATATTAAGCAATTGATTTAATTTACTTTAATGGGCGCTCACAGCCATCAAAAAGCCCAAAAAGTTCCAGCAGATTCCCGCAAAATCTCCGCAACGCAAATTGTCCCAAGAAAACTAAGCTCGACTGAGACGAGATAGCTAAACATCAGTGAAGAAACTGCTCGCATGCGTAACCTGAAGCGGATTTGGCGCATACACGCCAAAATATTTATCCAGTGGTTCGAACGCTCTCACTCTCGTGGGGCCAGAATTCTGATTACTCGTAGCCTCTCGTTCTAAGTACTAGAATCTCTCCCAGCGAGCCCCGATCATCGATTCAAGCGACGACGAGCGGTCGCTACTGGAGGGCCTTTCGGACTCGAGCTGAGACTCCTCT
This sequence comes from Halieaceae bacterium, assembly GCA_002683335.1. Lineage (GTDB taxonomy): Bacteria > Pseudomonadota > Gammaproteobacteria > Pseudomonadales > Halieaceae > Luminiphilus. The sequence continues at coordinate 74,016 of NYTE01000002.1, read as the reverse complement.
AAGCTGCGCTTCACTCGCCTTCAGGCGAGCGCCAAGGTTCGACGAGCAAACGCGAGCAGTGAGGCCCAGAAGGCGATACTGATCTCGGCCTCCGGATGGACGCCATGGAAAGCGTGAACGCCGCCTTTGGCCAAGACGAGTTCGCAGTCGACGCCCTCGTCCTTTAACCGATTTGCGTACTCAACACTTTCATCGAGGAAGAGGTCAGCCGTACCGATCCCGATCCAAGCCGGCGGAAGGTCGGCAAGCCGGGGGCGACGGGCGGGAACTGAATAACGCGGAACTTCGGCTTGACCGGGCTCTTGACCGAGATAACACGTCCAGCCGCCATGGTTGTTCTGATTGTTCCAAATGTAGTAGTGCTCGCGGGTCAGCTCTCCTCGCAGCGCTGTGCGGTCGTCGAGCATGGGAGCGACTAAGATCTGGGCTAGGGGTTGCGTCCCGCCTTCATCATGCACCCGCTGCGCGAGGGCTGCCGCGAGCCCACCGCCTGCGCTCTCACCCGCCACGATCGAGCGGCTTGGATCGCACCCTAATTCGGCTGCATGATCGAGCATCCACTGCCAACTCGATTGACAGTCTTCGAGACCGGCCGGAAACCGGTGTTTGGGCGCAAGTCGATACTCGGCAGAAACGAGGGTGATCCCGAGTTCTTCAACCACCCTTCTGCAGAATTTGTCATCGAGGGAGGCCGCCAATCCGATATAGCCGCCACCATGAATCCAGAGCATGATGGCATCCGTTCGCTTGTCGACCGGCTGGTAGACCTTGCACCCCTTGTTCCCGTGATGGACCCACCACGCCTTCACTCGCGCATCGCCTCCGAACTGGAAAGAGCTTCCCAAAAGCGTAATCGCGGCCAAGAGGCGCCTTCCAGGCGCGTGTGATAGGGCAGGTGCGGAAGCCAGCGTAATTTTTGGCTAATTTCGAGAGGAATCTCATCGGCGGGCATCTTTCATTCTCCTTGTCATGATCGGTTTCAAGCGGAGGGATCTAATGAGCGCTCGATTCTGGGCCTGCCTCGCGTGTCTCGAAGCCATGACCTGATCGTCAGTTATCTGCTCGATGACCATGAGTTCGCGGCCGTCTAGGGTTTATGGGGAGGAGAGCGCAAAGACTCAGTTCGTTTTCGCCAAAGTCCATCGATGAACTCCATTTTCTCCGACATAAGACCTCCTTTTTGATCGACCTCTTCCCCAAAAATAATCCACTGAGGCTCATCGAAGTCCGCAGCAGGAGGCCAAGCGATTCGTCCTCCTCCATTGGGGTTTCCCGTTTTAACGAAGTCAATCCAATATCCGCGCATTGCCTGCGCGACAGGTAGGTTCATCTGGGTCCACATGATCTCTCCTGCCGACCCATGCTCCGCGCCTGGCACCTGACCTCTTTTTTCAGGCGGCACGTAGTCAAAGAAATAGAGATACCCGGGTTGATTAACGGTTTGCATCGCCTGAGTAAGATTCAAGGCCGCATAGAGGTAGCGGGCGTCACCGAAAAAACGACTGAAACCCTGATCTTCACTGACCGCAAAGTCTTCGGCCCAAAGCGCCTTCAACCGGTCTTCTTGACCGTTGGTAATTTCAACCAGAGTTTTTGCATCGACGCCGGAAATCTCCAAGACGCTGCCGTCATAGCTCGTGCCACCGCTTATAAACGGCAAGGGGTGCTGCTCTCCGCGTGCGAAGAGAATAGCCGTCTCTTCCGGCAGAGATAAACCATCCACGATGGGCACGTGAAAACCGCGAACCGATTCGGCCCAACGTTCTGCGGGGACCGCATACAGATCGTACAATGTCACCTCTGTGGGGGGCTTGCCTGTCACTTCGCCCCCCAGTTCCACCGCCATCGCCTCGGCACTCGGCGCGTCATCAAGCGGTGTGACCTTGCCCGTGCGAGGCTGGCGAAACCATGTGCCATATCCGCTTTGAGAGATTCCACCGGCGATCAAGTTGGCGCTCTCCGGGGTGACCATCAGCATGTCCACCGCCATTCCCCCGGCGGAAATGCCGGAAATAGTGACCCGCTCCGGGTCTCCCCCAAAGGCGGCAATATTCTCTCGCACCCACTCAAGAGCAGCCCACATGTCCATCAAGCCATAGTTGACGCCCTGCTCGCCGGCCAGCTCCGGGTGGGCGAAAAAACCTAGGGTGCTGAGTCGGTAGTTGAAACTGACGAAAACGATGCCCTCGGCATTTAACAAAGGGCCCAAGCCGAGCAGGTACTCGCCACTCCCCGAGGCGAAGCCGCCGCCATGAATCACGACCCAAACGGGTTGATGTTCGGCTCCAATCGGGGCCGAGACATTAATGGTGAGGCAGTCCTCGCTGGGTGCTTGATTACTCGGAATCATGTAATTGAACCGCACCGGCTGGGGACAAGCGGGACCAAAAGTCTTCGCCGGTCGCACGCCCGACCAGGCGGCAACGGGCTGAGGGGGCTGCCAGCGAAGGTCCTCGACCGGTGGCTTCGCGTAAGGAATACCTCGATAAACCTCGGAAGCGTCAACCTAGACCCCTTCTAGGGAACCTTTAGCCGTCTCCACCCGCGGCGTTGATTTTCCGATCGCTTCAGTTCCCTGCACTCCGGTCGCAGTGAAGACTGGGATAAGAAGAACACAGAGCGCGGGAAGAAAACCGCCGATAGTTTTGAGCACTTCTAAGGCACGCAAAAGAAAGCGATCCATGATTTTCCCTTTTGACCCAATTGAATCTCTACTCATCGGCCATCTCAACCCACGAGGCGCTATAGTTTTTAACAGCGATGTATAGTTTGTCAATGTAGCCCAGCTACTAATTGATTCAGGGTTGCTAGCGTTATTACGTTAAAGCGGTGAGTTAAGGGAGATCCAGGAAGTCACTCGACGGAGGGATGGTAGCTACGGGTGGACTTGAACCACCGACCCCAGCATTATGAATGCTGTGCTCTAACCAGCTGAGCTACGTAGCCACATAAGGTAATCTATGAGGCGCGCGATTTTGCAAAACTCCGTGATTGAAGTCAACTAGCCAGCCATTTCATGGCGGTAATGCTGACTGAAANCGCTCCCAAATCAGATAGACAGGCCACCCCATGAGTGACGAGCAAAACGACCCCTACGCAGGGTTTCAGGACAGGCTTGNGAAGACANCCGATGCGGCGCGCGCTGAAGCGGTCGAAAAACGCCGTGCCCGGGGAGGTCGGACTGCTAGAGAGAATCTTGCCGACCTGACTGACGGTGGGGTGATCTCGGAATATGGTCAGCTTGCGGTCGCGGCGCAGCGCAGACGCCGTCAGGGAGATGCGCTTTATGTGGAGACCGCCGCAGATGCTGTGATTACTGCGGTCGGCCCCGTCAACGGCGCTCTATTCCCTGGCAAACACAGCCAGACAGCATTGGTCATCAATGACTACACCGTACTGGCAGGNACNCAGGGCTATTTTCATCACCGAAAAATTGACCGGCTGTTGGAGATCGCGGAGCAAGATGACCTGCCCGTCGTCATGTACACCGAGGGCGGGGGAGGTCGTCCAGGAGATACCGATGTCTTGGTGTCGATGGCGGGTCTTAATGTGCCTACCTTTCATCGGTGGGCGGCATTGGCAGGGCGGGTACCTCGGATTGCGGTGAATCATGGTTACTGCTTTGCCGGTAATGCNGCGNTGTTTGGTGCGGCNGATCTTCGCATCGCGACCGAGGCGAGCTGCATCGGCATGGCGGGCCCGGCNATGATAGAGGGCGGTGGCCTCGGGACCTGGAAGCCACAAGACATTGGCCCGGTTGCNGTGCATCGTGAGAATGGGGTTGTTGATATTGTCGTCGCTGATGAGGCCGAGGCAACTTTGCTGGCCAAACGAGTACTTGCCAGTGTGCAAGGCCCCCTATCAGAGTGGCAGGCATACGATCAGTCAGATTTAGCAGCCCTCATGCCCACTAATCGACGGTATGCCTTCGACGTGCGCAAGATCATCCGGCACCTCTTCGATAGGGAGTCTTTTATCGAGACGCGCCCGGATATGGGGCGGGCTATTGTCACGGGTCTTGCTCGAGTGGAGGGGCATGCCGTCGCGGTGCTTGCGAGTGACTGTCGTCACCTCGGTGGGGCGATCGATGGCGAGTCTGCGACCAAGGCAGCTGCGCTGTACCAGCTTGCTGAAAGATGGCGCATACCCGTAGTTTCACTGATCGACACGCCCGGATTTATGGTGGGGCCCGAGAGCGAGGCTGATGGTGCTCCAAGAGTAATGTCAGATCTGTTTATCGCAGGCGCTACGCTAACCCAGCCTATTGTCGCCATCTTTTTGCGCCGGGCTTACGGGCTGGGAGCCATGGCGATGACCGGGGGCTCCTTCGAAGTGCCTCGTTATGCGGTGAGTTGGCCGCAGGGAGAATTCGGTGCCATGGGATTGGAGGGGGCGGTCCATCTCGGCTTTCGCCAGGAGCTCGCTGAGGCACCAGATGAGCGAGCCCGGCAGGCTTTATTCGATAAGTTGCTCGCCGAGATGTACGACANGGGGCGCGCCGTGGAGGCCGCCAGCTATCTTGAGATTGACGCGGTAATCCAGCCCAAGGAGACGCGGGCTGCCATCAGTCGCGCCCTCGCAACCGGGTAGTGGTTAGACATTGAAACGGAAGTGGATGACATCGCCATCCGCGACCACGTATTCCTTGCCTTCCAATCGCCAGCGACCCGCGTCTTTAGCGCCTTGTTCGCCGCGATGTGTTACGTAATCTTCAAATCCAATCACTTCGGCGCGAATAAAGCCCTTCTGAAAGTCGGTATGAATAACNGCCGCCGCCTCCGGCGCTGTGGAGCCCACGCGAATGGTCCAGGCGCGGACCTCACTGGGCCCCGCCGTGAAGTACGTTTGCAGGTTGAGTAACTCATAGCCCGCGCGAATCACGCGGTTGAGACCGGGTTCCTCCATGCCCATTTCGGTGAGGAAGTCGATTTTTTCTTCGTCTTCAAGCTCGATAATTTCGGATTCAAGTTTGTTGCAGATCACTACCACCCCGGCTTTCTCCGAGATTGCGTGAGACCGAACGGCTTCCAAGTGGGGGTTATTCTGGAAACCATCTTCCGCGACGTTAGCTATATACATCGTAGGTTTGGTGGTTAACAGGTGTAGGGTTTTGACACGAGCCCAGTCATTGTCATCAAGGGTCAGTGCACGAACCGGCTGCGCCTCATTCAACTGCGGTAACAGCTTACCTTCGAGGAGCGCCTTGAGCGCGATCGCTTCCTTGTCGCCGCTCTTTGCTGTGCGAACCACTTTGGCGAGTTGCTTCTCGCAGGACTCAAGATCCGCCAGCGCAAGCTCGGTGTTGATCGTCTCAATNTCAGCTAANGGATCAATTTTGTTCGCGACGTGAATCACATTGGGATCTTCGAAGCAGCGAACAACGTGGGCAATTGCGTCGGTTTCTCGAATATTGGCGAGAAACTGGTTGCCCAACCCCTCGCCTTTGGAGGCACCTGCCACGAGCCCAGCGATGTCTACAAATTCCATTGTGGCTGGGATATTGCGCTCTGGATTGACCAAGGTTGCGATTTCGCCCTGCCGAGGATCGGGTACCGCCACTACGCCGGTNTTGGGTTCAATGGTACAAAACGGGAAGTTTNCTGCATCAATCCCCGCCTGGGTAAGCGCATTGAAGAGAGTGGATTTACCGACGTTGGGCAATCCTACAATGCCACACTGAATTCCCATGTTGCTCAGTCCTCGTTATTCGCTGCGGGTTGATGGTTCTCGCTGTGAAGCGCCGTCATGGCTTTTACNGCGTCGCCATCCAGCAGTAGCGGCANAGCAGAGATCGCAGATTCGATGCTGGCTTCAATCGCTATCTGATCGGCGGTAGAGGCCTTACTCAGCACCCAGGATGACACTTGCCTGGCGGATCCGGGNTGCCCGATGCCGATCCGTAAACGCCAGAAATTCTTGCGATTACCCAAGGCGGGTATGATGTCCCTCAACCCATTGTGACCGCCATGCCCGCCATCATGCTTGATGCGCGACTCGCCGGGTGGAATGTCGAGCTCATCGTGGGCGATTAGAATTTCGGTCGGGTCAACACGGTAATAACTCGCTACGGTAGCCACTGAGCGACCGCTGTCATTCATGAAGGTTTGTGGCACGAGCAATCGCAGATCGTGTCCAGCAACGATACCCCTTGCAGAATCACCCAAAGCGTTGCGATCTGCTGATAAGGTCAACCCGTGCAGCATGGCAAGACGACGCACAAAAAAGGCACCGGCGTTATGCCGAGTGCCTTCGTATTGTGTGCCAGGATTGCCTAGCCCGACGATGAGTCGGATGGCGGACACGGATTAATCAGCCCTCGCCATCGGCTCCGGTATCGTCAGATTCCGAGGCATCGCCACTTCCGCCTTCAGCAGCATCGCCGGCTTCGTCTTCGGCATCCGCCTCTTTGGCTCCTCGAGGCGCAATGACCGAGGCAATTGCGAGGTCATGGTCTTCCCCCAGCTCCAGCGCTGTTGAGGTGATGCCCGTAGGAAGCGAAATATCGGTGAGATGAACAATTTGACCCAGTTCAACGTCCAACATGTCGACCTCGAGGTACTCCGGAAGGTCTTTTGGCAAACACTGCACTTCGATATCGGTAGCTTGCTTCTGAATCATCCCGCCGCCCAATTTGACGCCAGTGCACTGCTCTTCGTTTATAAAGTGCAGGGGTACATTTACTTTTATGGCCTGATCCATGCGCACTCGAAGGAAATCAGCATGCATAGGAAACCCTTTGGCGGGGTGGCGTTGAATGTCTTTGATGATGGCGTTGTGCGTGTCCCCTCCAATCTGCACCTCGAGAATGGAGCTGAAACAGGCTTCGTTTTCGAGCATGTACTCGAAATCCTTGCGGATTAAGGTGAGACTTTGGGCGGGTTGATCGCCCCCATAAATGACGGCGGGAATTTTTCCCTCAAGACGACGAAGGCGGCGGCTCGCACCTTTCCCTTTATCGGCTCGCGCCTCTGCAACTACAATAAAAGCATCAGACATAGTCCTGCTCCTTTGCTAACACCACTTTATCTGCGACCGATTCGGTGGTGAGTGGGTAAAACACTGCTCAGGAAAGATCAAACAGTGCACTAATAGATTCTTCGTTGCTGACTCGGCGAATGGACTCCGCCAATAGGTCAGCAATCGTTAGCTGGCGGATTTTACCAACCGCCAGCGCTTCCGGAGACAGAGGAATAGTATCTGTGACCACCAGTTCATCGAGTTGTGAACTCCTGATGTTATCCAGTGCTCTTCCCGACAACACTGCGTGGGTGCAGTAGGAAACCACTTTGACGGCACCGCGCTCCTTGAGAGCATTGGCTGCTGTGCATAGCGTACCCGCTGTATCCACCATGTCGTCGACCAGGATGGCGGTACGGCCCTCTACGTCACCAATTAGGTTCATGACTTCCGCTTCATTGGCTCGCGGGCGACGCTTGTCAATGATCGCTAAATCAGCGTCGTCCAGCTGTTTAGCAATGGCACGCGCTCGAACGACGCCACCGATATCCGGGGAGACTACAATCAGATTCTCATGGCTACAGCGGGCGATATCAGCGTTCAGAATAGACGACGCATAGACGTTGTCGACTGGCACAGTGAAGAACCCCTGAATTTGCTCAGCGTGCAAGTCCACCGTCAAAACACGATCTACGCCAACTCCTACCATGGTATCTGCAACCACTTTTGCAGAGATAGGTACGCGAGCCGAGCGTACACGGCGATCTTGCCTTGCATAGCCAAAATAGGGCACTACTGCGGTGATGCGCGCGGCAGACGCTCGACGCAACGCATCGATAATCAGGAGCAGTTCAATAATGTTGTCGTTGGTGGGATGACAGGTGCTCTGAAGCACAAACACGTCCTTCCCGCGAACGTTTTCATTCAGCTCTACATTAATTTCGCCATCAGAAAACTTGCTTACGGCCGCGTTACCCAGTACCAGATAGAGCCTATCCGCAACTTTACGGGCGAGTGCTTGATTGGCATTGCCCGTGAAGACCATCATTTTTGATGACATGCGCTTTACCTCACGCGGTTTGAGTGGCTGGGGCGGGAGGATTCGAACCTCCGAATGGCGGGATCAAAACCCGCTGCCTTGCCACTTGGCGACGCCCCAAATAAACGGTTCTATTTTACTTCCCACATTTCTGGAAGTCGGTCCATACCCTCGGCCACCACTATGGGTAGATTGGCAGGGGCCCGGGTCGCGATGCTGCGCGCTTCTGCCTCAGTGTCAAATGCCGCAAAAACGCTAGCGCCGCTCCCCGTCATGAGCGCGGGGGCGGCCTCACTGTTCAGCCATTCCCACGCCCGCTGGATTTCTGGATACAGTGACATCGCAACGGCTTGCAAATCATTGCGCGCTGCCCCTGAAAAAAAGGCCTGCACTGTAATCGGCGCGGTGTGGCGTGTCAATTCAGGATGACGGAAGATTTCAGCAGTGCTCACCTCGCACCGGGGTTGTGCTATCACGAACCACCGCTTGGGTAGCGTCAGCGGAGATAGCGTATCACCCACTCCCTCTGCCCAAGCGCTGCGACCCAGCAAAAATACACCGACATCTGCACCCAATGGCGTCCCAATCGCCATTAACTTATCTTGATCAAAGCCCAGTTCCCAGAGGCGATTGAGCGCGAGAAGCGTTAGTGCCGCATTGGAACTGCCACCGCCCAATCCGCTTCCCCTCGGAATATGTTTCTGGATGTGGATATGCGCGCCCCTATCCGGTTGTCCGAGAACGCGTGCCGCCCGAAGAATGAGATTGTCAGCCGCAGGAATATCATTTGTGTCGCCGGAGAGCTCGATCCCGGCAGTTTCGGTTAGCTCGAAGGTCATGTGGTCACCCCAGTTCAGCAACTGAAAGACGGTTTGTATCGTGTGGTAGCCGTCCTCACGACGTCCGGTCACATGAAGAAAGAGGTTGATCTTGGCTGGCGAGCAAACGCGGAGTATTTTCATTGCTGCGCACCTATTTCCCATTCTGACACTATGATTCTCACAGAGAGACCGTCACTTACTAGCGTCATCTGCTCAGGCAACATCCAGGGAGGAGCAGGCTGCCAAGTGAGCACCTCTAGCTGCAAAACCTCGGAATTACCCGGGTAACCGAGCAACCATTGGCCAATAACTTCGGGTTGTTGTGCGGCCAGAAAACGTAGCGGCGACGCCAGCGTGCTGATTTCTGAAAGGGGACGTGTCTTGTCACCATCCCGCCAAACGAGACTGTCACCGTGACGCTCCATGATTTGCCGGTTGATTGAGAAGGGCCCTGAGACGATTATCGTGTCGTGGGTCAGATGGTGTCGCCGCCACTCAAAACGCGCGGTGCTAGTTTCTCCTTCGGCTGTAATTGCCAATTTCCCGGTGGCTATCCACGGACTAAGATCCGCTGGAGCGTTCGTCAAGGTTGTCTCGATCGTCCGGTTTTTTTCAAGGCCCGGATTAACGCAGCCTAGATGTGACGCCATGCAGATGATCAGGAGCAGGGGCTTGAGCCGCGCTTCTGATAACCAGTCAATCATGGCAGAGCTGCACCGAGTCGTCCGATCGCCTCCAAAATAATGGGATGCTCGGGCATTCGGCTGAGGCCCTCTTGCCAAATATCTTTGGCTTCGATTTGTCGTCCCTGCACCCACAACACTTCGCCCAAATGGGCGGCCACTTCCGGGTCAGGAAAGGCCAAGTGGGCGCGGCGCAACAAAGATTCTGATTGCTCAAAATATCCCAGTTTATAATAGACCCAACCAAGACTATCCATAATGGCGGGGTCGCCGGGTGAAAGCTCCAGAGCGCGCTCTATTAATTTGGCAGCCTCCTCAAAACGCCCCGTATGATTTGTTAGGGTGTACCCCAGAGCATTCAGTGTCGCGGCATGATCGGGGTCCTGCGCAAGGATACCGCGCAGATCTTGTTCCATCTCTGTGAAATAGCCCGCTGCCTCGTGGGCCATCGCTCGTCCATAAAGTAATGAAAAAGAGTGAGGGAAAGCCGTAAGCCCCCTGTCATATGCCCGTAAAGATTCGCCCGTCCAGTCTTTGAGCGCATCGGCCTCCAGCAGAAAAAGTTGCTCTGCAGAAGTGGGGTACTGCTGCCGCTGAGCGGAAAAAAAAGATTTGATGTCACTGGCAAATGCGGAGTCCACCAATAACTGTGCCGCGCGAGACTTGGCGTCGCTGAACTCTCTGGAGGGCCCCACAGCCGCAAACGCTGCGATTGCTTCCGAGTACTCATCGCGCATCATGGCGATTCGTCCCTTGTAGTAATGAGCTTCGTTGAGACGCTCCTCCAGCATGATTAAGTGTTCGAGTTTTTCTAGCGCCTCGTCGAAATACTGCAGTTCGAAATCGAGTATTGCCGCAGTGGCGAGGAGCTCTGGGTTGTCCGGTTCTTGCTCNAGCAAAATCGAGAATTCATGTCGTGCAGCGTCATAGTCACCCTCGGCGCCTAAAAGCCGAGCATACTGAAGACGGAGTTCCTGGTTCTGTGGAAAGGCAACGAGCGTATCGGCGAGCCGCTGAAAAGGGGAACCGGCTGATTGATCCAGCTGCAGCTGTGTCCAGAGCATGACGGCCCGGATATTCTCCGGATCGCGCTCTAATACCGGGCCCAGGAAGGCCTCTGCCCGAGACGGATTAGTTTCCAATCTGCACAGCAGGCTCGCAGCGATCGCTGTTTGGTCATCCTCCGGCCACCGTTCCGCAAGGTTGTATATCGTTTTTGCAATTNTTTCCTGGGTAATCTGATCAAGTTGCTCATAGCCTCCCAAATTTGCCGCAACATTGACTTGCGCTCCCAATTTGATCGCCAGGCTTGCGTAGTGAAGTGCTAGTAGCGGGTTTCCAGTGCGAGTGAGCCAGCCCGATGCAGCCGCTGCAGCGGCTGCATCGGATGGGGAGAGCTCAGCAAGTCGCATTGACATGGCTGTTGCTCGATCCGCATCGTTGACAAACTCAGCCAAGCGCAAAGCGCGGCGTGCCAGCAAAGGATCCCTCAGAATCGCCGCCTGGTCGGCCATCAGCGCAAGCCCGTGTTCAAAGTCACGTGCGCGCAGCGCAAACTCGGCCTCTAGGAGTGGCCGCACGCTGCTATCGGGAATNGGCGTCTCGGGTTGGACGGTTTCGCTAAGGTCTCGAGGTGAATCGACATCGACATCGGCATTTGCNGCCGCTGGCTGGGTGTCCGACGGCTGAGAGGCACAGCTCGTCAGCAGCAGCGAAAAAAGGCATAAAATCAGAAGGCGTAAGCCAGTCATTATTGGGCACCCAGCCAAACAAGAATCATTTTCATGGCGGCAAGCTAAAAGAAAGACAATGCTATGATAGCAACTTGTGATGGTTGGCGAGGGTATAAGCCGCAGCCATGTTAGANAAATTGGTGGTAGTAGGCGTTAATCACGACTCGGCGTCCGTTGCGTTGCGCGAGCGCATCGCCTTTGCGCCCGAGAAAGTACACGAGTCGCTGAGCGCCCTGATTCATGACACTGCGCTCAGCGAGGCGGTCATTTTATCCACCTGTAACCGAACCGAGCTCTATGGCGTGATATCGAGTGCTACAGATGGCGTGGCAGCTGGCGATCAGCTGGCGCAATGGCTGGCACTCCACCATGAGGTTGATATCAATCAATTGCTTCCCTGCGTGTACCAAAATCACGGACTGTCAGCTGCCTCGCATCTGGTCCGGGTTGCAGCAGGTTTGAACTCCATGATCATTGGAGAACCGCAAATTTTTGGGCAGATGAAATCTGCTTTTGCCGTTGCGCGGGAAGCCGGTGCGGTGGGCTTTCACATGAATATCATTTTTCGAGAAGCCTTTCGAATTGCGAAAAAGGTGCGCACCGATACAGCTATTGGAGAAAATCCGGTTTCAGTGGCTTACGCGGCCGTCGATCTGGCGCGCCAAATTTTCCGTGACATGCAGCGCAGTACCGCGCTATTGCTGGGGGCGGGTGAGACGATCGAGTTGGTGGCCCGCCATCTGGGAGAGGCGGGGCTTGGCAAACTGATCATCGCTAATCGTACTCTAGAGCGCGCCGAGCAGCTTGCTTCTCAATTCGATGCGGAAGCGATTCTTCTGGCAGATGTCACCGAGCGCCTGCACGAGGCCGATATTGTCATCAGTTCTACCGGAAGCCAATTGCCCATTTTGGGAAAGGGCATGGTGGAGGAGGCGGTAAAGACACGGCGTTGGCGGCCTGTTTTGATGATCGACTTGGCTGTGCCACGAGACATNGAGCCGCAGGTAGCAGAAGTTTCTGATGTTTATCTGTACACCGTTGACGATATGCGTGAGGTCATCGAGGAAAACCTTCGGATGCGGGCATCGGAGGCCAGTAAGGCCGATGAAATTATCGCTAATGGTATCGAAATGCTTCGTGAAGGGGTGCTAGAGCGGCAATCGGCTGATGTGGTCAGAACATACCGCGATTCAGCTTTGGCCATGCAGCAAATAGAGTTGGAAAAAGCGTTAAAAATGCTGGAGCGGGGAGTAGATCCTCAGGAGGTGCTCAATCGGCTCGCTCGTGACCTGACCAATAAACTCATCCACGCTCCGACAGCAGGTCTTCGCCAGCTCGCCAAAGATGGAGGCAAACAAGATGTCTCCAAAATGGCAGCTGTTTTGGGCCTCACTGACTTTGAGGAAGAGCGGGATGAAGGCACGACGCTACAATAGCGCCGCTCCACTGCCACTTCAGTGAAATCCTCTTTACTCTCCAAGCTTGAGAACCTGACTGATCGGCATCAGGAGGTTGAAGCATTGCTGGGCGATCCCGAGGTGATTGGCAATCAGGCCCAATTCAGGGAGTTGTCTCGCGAGTTTGCTCATCTGAATGATGTGGTAACACAGTTTCAGCACTGGACAACGCTGCAGGCCACTGTTGCTGATGCGCGGGACATGCTTGGCGACTCCGATTCCGAACTTCGGACTCTTGCGCAAGAGGAGATTGCCGATGCGGAAGCCGCTGCCGAATTGATCGAATCAGCGCTACAGCTNCTGCTGCTGCCTCGGGATCCTAATGATGCGGGCAACATATTTCTGGAAATTCGAGCGGGCACCGGCGGCGATGAAGCTGCGATTTTTTCGGGTGATCTGTTTCGCATGTACCACCGCTATGCCGAAGATAAAGGATGGTCAATTGAAATCATGTCGGAGCGGGCGGGTGATCATGGTGGATACAAGGAATTGATTACGCGCGTCGCAGGAAAAGATGTCTACGCGCATCTTAAATTTGAATCTGGCGCTCACAGAGTTCAGCGTGTGCCGGAAACCGAATCTCAAGGCCGTATCCATACGTCAGCTTGCACCGTGGCGGTCTTACCTGAAGTTGAAGAGATCGATNCCGTTGAAATTCGAAAAGAAGATCTTCGTGTTGATACNTTTCGGTCTTCCGGTGCGGGTGGTCAGCACGTCAATACCACCGATTCTGCAGTGCGCCTGACACACCTTCCAACGGGCATTGTCGTGGAATGTCAAGATGAGCGCTCGCAACACAAAAATCGCGCCAGGGCGATGTCACTGCTTCAAGCACGTTTGTTGTCAGCAGAACAAGAGAATCGGCGCGCGTCTCAGGCGTCTCAGCGTCGGTCTCTGGTGGGATCAGGGGATCGTTCTGAGAGNATTCGCACNTACAATTTCCCTCAGGGACGTATCACGGATCACCGGATTAATCTGACGCTCTATAAGTTAGACGAGGTTATGAGTGGCGATCTGGACTCTGTGATTACTCCGCTTCGTCAGGAACATCAGGCGGATCAGTTGGCTGCGATGGCTGAAGAATGACGGTCACTGGCCTCATTCGGGAAGCGACGATAAGTAGACAGGATGCAGAAGCACTACTGGCAACCGTGCTCGAAGTTGAGCGTGCATGGNTTTATGCGCACGGTGATGAACAGGTGAGCCCTAGTAGCACTGATCGCTTCAGGAAGATGGCTGCAGCCCGAACGGATGGTGAGCCACTCGCTTATCTGTTGGGCTATCGTGATTTTTGGACGCTGCGATTGCGCGTTAACCGCGATGTGCTGATTCCACGAAGAGAGACCGAGCATCTGGTTGAATGGGCTAACGAGTGCATTACGGCCGGTGCCCGGCGGGTGCTTGACCTTGGCACTGGTAGCGGAGCTGTCGCACTGTCCTGCAAAGCAGAGCACCCTGAAGCAGGTGTTTGTGCCACTGACCTGAGTCCTCAGGCGTTGGCTTGTGCTAGGGCTAATGGAGACGACCTTAATTTGAGCGTTGATTGGCGAGAGGGAGACTGGTTCGATGCTGTTCCGGGAGAGCGCTGGCAATTGATCTTGTCTAACCCTCCCTACATCGCTGCCACTGATCCGCATTTAGATGAAGGCGACCTGCTTGCAGAGCCCGCCAGGGCACTGATTTCCGGGGAAACGGGATTGGAGGCTCTGCGGCATATTATTGGACGCGCCCCCNACTTTATTGAGCCNGGGGGATGGCTTTTNTTGGAGCATGGGTTTGACCAGGCGTCACCGTTGCAAGAGGCGCTCTTTTCTGAGGGGTTTAGCACTATATCGACCCGGCGTGACTGGTCAGGACAGGAGCGCATTACGGGGGGGCAATGGCTGAGCTGACCGACAAACAATTAACCCGTTACGCTCGCCAAGTGATCTTGCCCGAGGTCGATCTCGAGGGGCAGCAGCGCTTATTGGAAAGCAGTGTGCTGATCGTAGGTGCGGGCGGGTTGGGCTGCCCTTTAGCGCAATATCTCGCCGGTGCGGGAGTGGGCCGTATTCGCCTTGCTGACGATGATCTAGTTGAACTCAGTAATCTACCAAGACAAGTCGCTTTCTCCGAGTCTGATATTGGCCGATCCAAAGTCGAGGTGCTGGCCGGGCAGTTATCAAGGGCCAATGGTGATACCGAAATTGATCTAAGAGTTGAAAAATTTGACGCCCGCTCGGCGGGTGACATGCTCAGTGGCGTTGATCTGGTAATTGATGCCACGGACTCTTTGCAAGCACGACTGGACATCGACAGTACAACCCGGCGCGCGGGCTTGCCCTGGATTATGGGCTCGGCAGTAAGGGTGGCAGGGCAATGGGTCGCTTTTGACGCTGGCCGGGTATACGGATGCTATCACTGCCTGATTACCGAGCCCGCTGCTTCTGACGACGCTGGATGTGCTCAGCTGGGTATATTGGGCCCGGTGGCGGGGTTGGTGGCTATGCAACAAAGTGTCACCGCAATCAGATTGCTGATGGGNCTGACTGTTCGCTGGGGCATCCTGCATGTAGCAGATGTGTGGTCCGGAGAATATACGNTGATGTCGATCACGAAGAGATTGGACTGCCCGCTCTGTTTGTCGACGTCTTGATTCTACCGGAAGCCCTGTTCAATCCAGAGCGCGCAGTATGCGCCTCACGCGCCAACTGATGAGTGCGGTGGCGACCGCGATGCCAAGAATGGTGGCATACCAAAAACTGAGCGTTCCCTCGGTGCTGTTATTTCCAGTGGCGATACCCAGAAAGTAACCCAGCGGAAGTGCTAGCCCCCAGTAGGAAACTGTCACAACAATAAAGGGGAAGCGTGTCTCTTTGTATGCGCGCAAAACAAAGGACCCCAATATTTGTATGACGTCGATCATGATGAACAGCGCCGCCAGTCGGAGCAATTTCACTGCCAGTGTGTGGATGTNTGTTGACTGGGTATAGGCGCTAATGATGACGTCAGGAAATAAAAGTAGGAGCAGCATAGTCAGTGCNCCTATCAGTCCCGATATTAGGGCCCCCACTCGCAACGCCATTTTCACGNCATTGGGNTTGTTTGCTCCGATTGCGTGCCCCATCCGCGTTGCCATGGCGCTACCGATACTAATCATTGGAATATAAAAAATATCCCAGATATTGATCGCGATCTGATGTGCGGCAACGGCGACATCACCAAAGGTCGCGATGAGCAGTGTGACCGCAGAGAAAACACCTGATTCGAGAAAAAAGGTCAGGCCTACGGGAATGCCGACGATGAGAATTTCGGTGATGCGCTCTCTATCGGGGGTCTGTAGCCATTTCTCGGGTAGGTAGGGTTTTAGTGTCTTTGAGGTCAGCGTATATATCACGATGATAGCGGTGCTGATCCACATTGAAGCGGCAGTAGCCAATCCACAGCCCTCTGCGCCGAGCTCGGGTGCGCCCCAATGACCGAAGATGAGCATGTAATTTAGCGGCACATTGGCGATGAAGCCTAGTACGCTAGCTGCAGCAAAGGGAGCGGTAATGCCCAGACCTTGGGTGTGATACCGAAGTGCCATGAAGATGCCCAGCGCTGGAAAGCCGAGTCCGACCCGACTGACATAAGCGGCGGCTTTCTCGGCAGTATCAGTGGGCAAGCCCAGAAGCTCAATTATCGTGCTGCTGTTGAGACAAAGCGGTGTCATGATGGCGCTCAAGACAATTGCAACCCAGAGACTTTGTGGCAAGAAGCTGCGCACACGCTCAACACGCTCCGCGCCATAATCCTGCGCCACGATGGCGGAGCAAGCAAACAGGGTGCCCAGAATGATCAGATAAAGTGGCAGCCAAATGTTAAAGCCCACCGCGATGGCCGCTAGATCAGCGTCACCATAGTTGCCGGCCATCAAGGTATCGACCACGCCGGTTCCCATTTGTGCGGTCTGGGCTATCAATATGGGCCATGCGATACGCCACAGTGGACGGAATTCGTCCAACAGCAGTGTTGGTGACACCGAGCTTTTCCTCTTCTCAGACGGTGGGATCATAGTAGGTTTTGGAGGCGTCTCATGCCCGCATTCTAACGCGCTTGCATGTGCTAGACTTCCGCCTCATTTTTCCTCCAGTTGATATTGTGCAAGAAAACGCAGAACCAGCAGTGCAGCAGACTGATAACGATAACAACAGTGCTCCTGATCCAATACGGTTTGCCACTCTGAATTTAGAAGGCACTGTTCAAAAAGGAATAGATTCCCTCGGATTTGAATTTTGCTCACCGATTCAGGGCCAGATACTGCCGCACACGTTGGCGGGTAACGATGCAATTGGCAAGGCGCAGACGGGCACGGGAAAAACTGCAGCATTTCTCATCACCATATTTAATGACCTGCTTTGTCATCCAGTCGATGGAGAGCGGTTTTTGGGAGAGCCGAGAGCGATCATTATCGCTCCGACACGAGAGTTGGTGATGCAGATTGCGGCAGATGCAGACGAGCTTGGTAAATTTACTGGACTAAAGACCGTTACGCTGATCGGAGGCGCAGATTACCAAAAGCAGCTCGGCAAAGTGAACTCATCGCCTGTCGATGTAATTGTGGCAACTCCCGGACGACTGATCGACTTCATGGAACGACGTGATCTGGCGCTGGATCGAGTCGAAATCCTAGTGTTGGATGAGGCAGATCGAATGCTGGATATGGGGTTTATCCCGCAGGTTAAGCGGATTGTCAGAGGGACTCCTCATAAGGAAGACCGCCAGACCCTATTGTTCTCTGCGACCTTTACACAAGACATTCTTAATCTGGCTAAGCAGTGGACCTACGACCCCATTACCGTCGAGATCGAGCCAGAGCGTGTCGCCACCGCCTCAGTTGATCAGCGGGTTTACCTCGTAGCCAGCAGGGAGCGCTTCGCGGTGCTGATGGATCTACTGGATACGGCTGACGTTGAGCGCATTATCATCTTTGCCAATCGGCGCGATCAGGTGCGCAGGCTTTACGAGAAACTTCGTAAAGTGGGCGTCCATTGCGGGATGCTCTCGGGGGAAATTACGCAGGCTAAACGCACGCGGACATTGGAAGATTTCAAGTCAGGCAAAACCAAAGTGCTGGTAGCAACTGATGTCGCTGGCAGGGGCATTCACGTCGAGGGTATCTCTCACGTCGTTAACTACAATCTTCCAGAGGACGCGGAGGATTATGTCCACCGGATCGGCAGGACAGGCCGGGCGGGTGCGACAGGGGTCTCCATCAGCTTCGCCAGCGAGGACGATGCATTTTTATTGCCCGATATAGAGGCTTTGTTGGGGCACACACTCCCTTGTGTTGCTCCGCCCTCATCCAAAAGTCCAGTGCCGCATTAGCGGAGTGGGCGAAGCTCCTCGCACCACAGGAGTGTAGCCCCAATGACAGCGGCAGGAATCATAATTAGATTCAATAAGGGAATTCCACTGAGTAGCGCTATGGTTCCACCAAAGCCAATGGTGGACAGACGCCGGGCGGCACAGGCCTCCCGCACCTCTCTAAAAGGAAGATGATGGTTGTCCATTGGATAATCTAGAAATTGCAAACTCATCATCCATGCCCCTAATAAGAACCATGCCAGTGGGGCGAGCGCATTGAGACCCGGTATGATCGTGAGTATCAGGACAGCTAGCGCCATCGGGAGATAGTAAAGCAGCTTTCTTATTTCCCTGAAAAAAGCGCGTGGCACCTCGAATAAACTTGCTCCCAGACCCTCAATAGCAGGCGGAGATTCTCCCGTAACATACTCTTCGACTTTTTCGGCAAGAAGTGAATGGAACGGCGACGTTAACAGCAGCACTGCTAGTGTAGAGGTGTAGCCTGAGACCAGTCCCCCAATCATCCACAAAAGGGGTGTGATGATCCAAGAAAGGAACTGAAGCCACTCGGGTACGGACAGCATGGCAGTCTCNTAGAAATCCACCATCACTTGATAGAGGGCCCATCCCATGAGGCTAAACAAAACAACATTGGCGGCTAGTGGCACGATGACGAAACGGCGAAGCCCCGGTTGAAATATCATGGCAAAACCGCGTAAAAAATAGCTGGTTCCGCTGAAGAGATTTCCGTTCATGTAGATCACTGTCTCAAATCAGTCTTGATTATACTGGGCTGGCCGTAAAAGAGTGTCGAAAGCTGTGAGCGATGAGGACCTATTTGCTGAAGAAATGAAAGGTGTGAAGCCACTGAGCCGGGCGGCACGCGTCCGGTTAGTAAAGGAAAGGCTGTCAGAGGATCAGCAGCANGGCCGTCGGCTCGCCGCCGAGGGTCGAGAAGAGGTGATCAATCCTTTGGTGGACGAGGGCGTACTGCCTCTGGACGCNTGGTANGTTCTCGAGTTTAAGAGATCCGGAATACAGAATGGCGTTTACCGTAAATTACGTCTGGGCCAATACCAAATCGATGCCCGTTTGGATTTGCATCGGATGACGGCCAAGCAGGCCCGGCAGGAGGTTTTCTCTTTCATAAGCGAGGCAGGTCAGTTGGGACTGCGCACCTTATTGATTGTTCACGGGAAAGGCCAGTCTGCAGCGGGGTCTGCGCCAACAGCAGTATTGAAGGGTCTCGTGAATCACTGGCTCAGGGAGTTGCAAACGGTGCAGGCCTTCCACTCAGCGCAGCCGCTACATGGTGGGACAGGTGCGGTCTATGTGCTGTTGCGAAAAAGCGCTGAAAAAAAGCGGGAGAATCGTCTCAACTTTACGAAAGGCCGCACTCAGGATTGATCGTTTAGTTTTTTGATCAGTAACTCATTGAGTAGTTTGGGATTCGCCTGTCCCTTTGATGCTTTCATGATTTGTCCAACGAAAAAGCCGCTTAACTTTTTCCGTTTTGTTTCATCTGCGGCAAGGTACTGAGCCAACTGATTGGGATTCGCCGAGATCACGTCGTCCACCCACTTTTCCAGCTCTCCGGCGTCGCTGACCTGCTTCAAACCCCGCGCGGCAATGATTTCGTCGGTGGTACCCTCCGCTTGCCATAGTCCTTCAAACACTTGCTTCGCCAACTTGCTAGATAAAGTGCCGTCTTCAATACGGACAATCAATCCAGCGAGAGCCTCAGCTGATATCGGGGTTGCCTCGATTGTCAGGTCAGCGCGATTGAGTGCACCCGTAAGATCACCCAAAATCCAGTTCGCAGCGGGTTTTGCTGCCCCTGAGAGCCGGGCTACTTCTTCAAAAAAGGCCGCCGTTGCATGATCGGGGACCAGAAGGGCGGCGTCGTATTCGCCAAGTTGATATTCACTGACTAATCGAGCTCGCTTGGCGGCGGGGAGCTCAGGGAGGGAATCGCGTACTGCATCAATATAGGCTTGATCAATTTCGATCGGGAGTAAGTCGGGCTCGGGGAAGTATCGGTAATCATTTGCCACTTCTTTGGATCGCATTGAGCGGGTTTCGTCGCGCTCGGCATCGTAAAGCCGCGTTTCCTGTGCGATCGTCCCACCACTGTCTAAAATATCGGCTTGCCGCTCCACTTCTCTGTGGATGGCGCGTTCCACGAAGCGAAATGAGTTCACATTTTTTATTTCGGCTCGGGTGCCGAGCGTTTCGCTACCTTTTTCACGAAGAGAAATATTGATGTCGCAACGCATAGAACCCTCGGCCATATTGCCGTCTGAAATGCCNAGATAGGTGACGAGAGAATGTAACGCCTTTAAATAAGCGACGGCCTGATCGGCATTGCGAAAGTCAGGCTCGGTCACGATCTCCAGGAGCGGTGTGCCCGCCCTGTTTAGATCAATACCCGACTCTTGGCTGAAAATATCGTGAACAGATTTNCCTGCATCTTCCTCTAAATGCGCGCGGGTAATTCTGATGGGCAGCAGCGAGCCATCGCTTGANGGCACNTCAAATACGCCTTCGCAGACAATAGGGTCAAAGAACTGACTGATTTGGTATCCCTTCGGGAGGTCTGGATAGAAATAATTTTTTCGGTCAAAAATCGATCGTTTCCCAATTCTTGCACCGATGCCAAGGCCAAACTTCACCGCAAAGCGCACCGCTTCCTCATTAAGCACCGGCAACATGCCGGGCATTCCCAAATCTACGGCGTCAGCTTGCAGGTTCGGTGGAGCGCCGAATTGAGTCGAGGAGCCAGAAAATATTTTGGATCGGGTCGCCAACTGCAGGTGAACTTCCAGGCCCATGACAACTTCCCAGGTCATGCGGCATGCTCCTCGATGGCTGGGCGCGCCTGATGCCAGTCCGTATCGAGCTGCAGCCGGTGCGCGGCGTTAAGGATGGTGCTTTCGTCAAAAGGCTTGCCAATCAACTGTAGCCCCACCGGCATGCCATTGACGAGGCCCGCTGGTGTGGATAGGCCCGGTAGCCCGGCGAGATTGACCGCGAGCGTGTAGATATCNTCCATGTACATGGCAACAGGNTCCTGTTGTTTTGCACCGAAGGGGAATGCAACTCCCGGAGCAGATGGCCCCGCTATGATGTCTACGGATTGAAACGCTGTGCGGAAGTCATCACTGATTACCCGACGTACCTGNTGTGCCTTGTTAAAATAGGCGTCATAGAAGCCGGCCGAGAGCGCATAGGTGCCGACTAAAATACGNCTTTGCACCTCTTCACCCANTCCCTCGCTTCGTGAGCGAAAATAGAGGTCTTCGAGGTCTTTGGGGTCGGCGCAGCGATAACCGAACCGGACACCGTCATAGCGAGCCAGATTGGCTGAAGCTTCTGCAGGGGCCAGCACATAGTAGGTAGCGATGGCATAGTGGCTATGTGGCAGCTCAATATCGACAAGTTGAGCGCCCGCTTTCTCGAGCTCTGTCAGGGCCGACATCACCTGGGCTCGGACTTCCGAGTCTAAATCATCGTTGAAGTATTCTCGTGGTATCCCTATCCGTAATCCAGAAATGTCACCAGTAAGTTCGGAAAAGAAATCGGGCACTGCGCGGTCGGCTGAAGTTGAGTCTCCAGTATCCAGCCCTGATATGGCGGTCAGCATATGAGCACAATCAGCCGCGGACCTTGCCATAGGTCCGGCCTGATCCAACGAGGAGGCGAAAGCGATAATTCCCAGACGCGAGACCCGTCCGTAGGTCGGTTTCAAACCGGTTACGCCGCATAAAGAGGCAGGCTGTCGGATCGAGCCTCCAGTGTCAGTACCTGTCACTAAGGGCGCCATTCCCGCTGCGACCGCGGCGGCCGAGCCCCCAGAGCTCCCTCCTGGCACGCAATTTGTGTCCCACGGGTTTTTGACGGCGCCAAAAAAACTGGTCTCGTTGGAGGAGCCCATCGCGAACTCATCCATATTACATTTACCCAGCATGACTACGCCGGCGGCCTTTAACCTGCCAACAACGGTGGCGTCATAAGCTGGAACAAAATGCTCCAACATGCGTGAGCCGCAGGTAGTAGTGACACCCTGAGTGCAGAAAATATCTTTGTGTAGCAGAGGGATCCCCGTCAGGATGTTGCTTTCTCCACGCGCCAGGCGTTCATCAGCGCGGCCGGCGTCTTCGATAGCTTGCTCTGCGCAGACTGTCACCACCGCATTGAGCTTGCCATTGAGGAGCTCTATGCGTTCCAAATAGCCCCTTGTCAACTCTGCGCTGGACACTTGACGGCCTGTGAGCAGCTGATGCAGTTCGCTCACTGAGGCATTTAACAGCGCATTGTCGATCATCAATCAATCACCTTGGGCACCAGAAAATACCCCTGATCCCGCGCTGGGGCGCATGCCATTAATGCCCCGCGCTCGTCGCTACCTGTTACCACATCAGGACGCAGCCGCTGCACCATATCGTGGGGATTGGACATCGGCGCCACGCCCTCTGTATCAATGGTATTGAGCTCATTGACCAGTTGGAGTACTCGGCCGAAGCGTTCGGTAACCTCTGGTAAATCAGTTTGTGCAATCGAGAGTCGAGCGAGCAACGCCACTTTCTCGACATCTTCTTGAGAGATTGACATGAGTGCTATCCTTGCCACAGGCCGCGAAAACTAACACACTTGCGGCTTGCCCAAAAACCCCTGCGTTGCTACATTCTCGTGGCGTACGCCGCTTCAAGCGCTAATTCTTTGGGCGTTGTTCACTTTGTATATGCCTTAATCCGTCGCTTCCTAGCGGTTAAGATGGCATGTTATGTGCTGTGGCAGCAAACCACCTTTTTAGTCAGGAAACGATAATGCTCAAGCGCCTCCGGGGGATGTTCTCCACTGATCTGTCGATTGATCTCGGCACTGCCAATACACTGATCTATGTGAAAGAACGCGGCATTATCCTGGATGAGCCGTCCGTGGTGGCGATCCGCATACATAACGGTCAGAAATCGATTGAAGCGGTGGGCAAGGAAGCCAAGCGTATGCTCGGGCGGACCCCGGGAAACATTCAAGCAATTCGCCCTTTAAAAGATGGCGTGATTGCCGACTTTCAAGTTACTGAAAAAATGCTGCAGCACTTCATTGCCAAAGTCCATGAAAGTCGATTCATACGGCCGAGTCCACGAGTACTAATTTGTGTGCCCTGTATGTCTACGCAGGTAGAAAGGAGAGCGATTCGCGAATCGGCGCTAAGCGCGGGAGCGCGAGAAGTTAAGTTGATTGAGGAACCAATGGCGGCGGCGATTGGCGCTGGACTTCAAGTTGAGGAGGCGTCCGGGTGCATGGTGGTCGATATTGGCGGTGGAACGACCGAGATTGCGATCATTTCCCTCAACGGCGTGGTTTACAGGGACTCGATTCGCATCGGTGGCGATCGTTTTGATGAAGCGATAGTGTCTTACGTGCGACGTAAATACGGTAGCCTAATTGGCGACTCCACCGCTGAGCGCATCAAGCAGGAAGTCGGCTGTGGCTATAAATCTAGCGAGCTCAGAGAGATCGATGTGCGTGGGCGCCATCTGGCTGAAGGTGTGCCGCGCAGTTTTACGATGACCAATGAGGAAATTCTGGGAGCCCTAGAGGAGCCGTTGGACGCCATGATGCGAGCGGTGAAGCTGGCTTTGGAACAGTCTCCTCCTGAATTGGCAGCCGATATTGCCGAGTCGGGTATTGTATTAACCGGTGGCGGTGCGCTGCTGACGGACCTGGACAAGCGCATTGTGGAAGAGACAGGTCTGCCAGTGATCGTTGCGGAGGATCCATTGACTTGTGTGGCCCGAGGGGGAGGCAAAGCGCTGGAACTGATGGATCGTCATGTGTTGGATTTGCTCTCGACAGAATAAGCCACAGGCAACCGGAGTAGCGCTATTAAACCGCTTTTCCTAAAAGAGAGTCCTATCAGCGCCTGGTTTATCCTTTTGGCGGCGTTCTGTTTATCTTTACTCTTCTTTTTCCGGGATGACCCTCATGTCATGGGCGTACAGCAGAGTGCAATAGACGCAGTATCGGTTGCCACAGGCGTGATTCTAGCTCCCGTTGACGCATGGGACCGCATGGCTGCAGCTATGGATTCGCGCAGAGAGCTTCAAGACGAGGTGCTCAGGCTGCAGCAGGAAAATCGAGTCCTCAAGGGGCGGAGTCAGCGGCTTGCGGCACTTCTGTCTGAGAACGCGCGTTACAAAGCGCTGCTTCGATCTGCGCAATTAATTGACGACGAGCTCATCGCAGCTCAGATTACCGCGGTGTCGCCTGATCCCTCTCGACACATTGTTGTCATTGATAAGGGGCTCCTCGATGGGGTGAAAGAAGGTCAACCGATGCTCGGAGAGGAGGGGCTGATGGGGCAAGTCATCCTCAGTGGGGACCGAAACAGTCGTGCGGTGCTGATCACTGATAGCGTCCATGCCCTTCCGGTTCAAGTCAATCGGTCGGGTCTGCGAGCCATTGCAGAAGGTAGCGGCATGATCGACCAGTTGCTGATCCGGCATCTGCCCGCCAAATCGGATATCAATGTGGGCGATCTATTGGTGACGTCCGGCTTGGGAGGGCGCTTTCCCAATGGGTATCCCGTGGCTCGGGTAACCGAGGTGGTGATATCTGAAGGAGAGGCTTTTGCATTGGTGACAGCTGAGCCAATATCAGCCCTTGACCGAGGGCGCCATGTGCTGGTGTTGCAGAGAACCGTCGGGAGCGAGGCGGGATCTTAGTGGAGCAGGCCAGATCCTCTTGGGTGATTTACCTGTCTCTTGCATGTGCCCTATTGTTTATGTTGCTCCCTTTTCCGATGGAGTGGCGAGTACTCAGACCCGATATCGCCACGTTGGCACTATTTTATTGGGTCCTTGCGCTGCCACATCGGGTGGGAGTGACCACTGCGTTTTTGCTCGGTCTGGGTCAGGATCTGATTGAAGGTTCTCCAATCGGTCTATCCTCGCTGGGCCTAATGGTCTCAGTTTTGGTATTGCTGTCCAACTATCAACGCATTCGTCAGTTTGATGGTGTTCAACAATCGTTAATGATTTTGGTGCTGCTGATGCTGAGTTCTGGGTCAGAGCAATGGTTACGAAATAGCATTGAAATGCCGAGTTTACCCTGGATGGGATTTATGGGGCTCCTGTGTTCTGCGGGGTGTTGGTTGGTTTTGAGAGAGATTCTGCGTTTCTTCAGACGCTATTACGAGGTCAACTGATGGAGCTCTTGCTCGCATCGGGCAGCCCTCGGCGCAGGGCACTCCTGTCTCTTCTGGTTGATGAGTTTGATACTGTCGACCCGGATATAGACGAGTCGCTGCTGGCCCATGAAAGCCCCATTCACTATGTTGCGAGGCTTGCAGCAGAGAAAGCACAAGTATACGAGGCTGGAGATCGTGCCGTTATCGGCGCTGATACGACTGTTGCAATTGGTTCAACTGTACTAGGCAAGCCCGACAACCTCGAGAGCGCGAAGGATTCGCTACGGCGTTTGTCGGGCCGCGCCCATCAGGTGCATACAGCGCTTTCGCTGAATATTGCGGGGAGTGCTCAGACCCGGGTTGTCAGTACTGTGGTTAATTTCACCCATTTGTCTGAGGAGGCTATCAGTCACTATTTGATGATGGATGAGTACGTGGGTAAGGCCGGCGCATATGCGATACAGGGATACGCGGGTGCTTTTGTGAGCAGGATCGAAGGCAGCTACAGCGCAGTAGTGGGTTTGCCACTGTGCGAGACTCGCGAACTTTTACTGAGTGCCAACATTCCGGTCAGATATGGCTAGGGCGATCCCTCAAGTACTGGGTCGCATTGTTTGGCCTCTCATGGTGCTGACATTGGTCTCCCTGGCGGTCTATGTCAGTAGCGGTCGATTGGCGATGAGGGCGCTCTCAACCGCACAGCCTGAGATTTCAGAGCTATTGTCCTCGCTGGCACAGCAAGAGGTCTCGATAGCGGGAATTCGAGGTGAAATGTCTGGGTTTTCCCCGCAGATCCAGATCGAGGGTTTTGCCATTCAAGATGACTTAAGCGGTGAATGGCTGAATCTCCCCGATGTATTAATTCGCCTCGATGCGTGGGCAAGTTTGCTGGCGGGTGCGCTGCGTTTTGACGAAGTCATTTTGCAAAAACCTGTCTTTTGGAGTCCGGCTTTCTCCTCCAAGCAAGATCAGAATTTTCCTCGCGGCATAAAGAATTTTCTGAGCGGATTTGAGCGAATAGTGATTCGCGAGGGGCGCTTTTTAGAAAACCCTCAGGCACATGACCCATCGCTACTGACCCAATCGGTGAAGCTCGATCTTGATATGTTCAGGGAGGGTAGTCAGCGAGATCTCAAGATCTCGATTTATTCTGACAGTGGGGTGGTGTTCACGGCTGAAGGATCTGGTACGGGTGATCCTCTGGATCTCAAAAGATTTTCTGGTGATTTTCATGGCTACGTTACGGGCAGTGGAGTCGCATTGGCTGCGCAGGCTCTTGGGATAGAGCTGATCGCGGAGGGAAAAGCAAATTTCTGGCTAAGCGTTTCAGAGGGGCAAACTCGCATGACGTTACAGGCTGATCTTGAGAATATTTCCCAGTCCCACAGCAATCAACGCTTTCTGGATGGACTATCGTTTTCTGCTGCCTTGGACAGTGTGTCGGATCGACCCCAATTGTGGATTCAGAATGCGACGCTGACACACGTCGGGACAGCGCTTGCTTTGCCGAGAATTCAGTTTAAGAAATTGGAAGACGGCTGGCGGTTCTTGGCGAGGGGTTTGGAGGTCTCCCCACTAAAAGATATCGTGTTGGCGAGCGAATTGTTGCCAGACAAAGCCAGCAAAATCGTCAGAACACTGGATCCGGCTGGTTACATTGAGGCGATCTCTCTGAACATTGCCTCCCTAGAGCTGCCTTTGCGGTCCTGGGAAGCGTCCATCGTAGTCGCGGATGTTACGACGCTACCCTATCGTAACGTGCCGGGTCTGTTGGGTATCGACGCGAGTGTTACGGCGAATCAGGAAGGCGCTCAGGCCTGGATTCTCACGAAAGACTTTACGCTGGATTTACCGAGGGTGTATGAATCGCCTATTCGATTTGAATCCGTGACGGGCGCGTTATCTGGGCGCTGGCAAACCGATGCGCTGTTTCTGGAGGATGGCGTCTTTTTGGCTACGGCGTCAGACCACAGTGCCATCGTGCAGTTTGAGATTGACATTCCCCTTTTCAAAACGTCATCCATTGACAGAAATATGCGACTGGCGGCGTCGGTGACTGATGCACCGATCAGTGCGCGCGACGTCTATATACCCTACCGACTGCCAACAGCTGCTTATCAGTGGCTACAAACGGCCCTGCCGAGGGGTCATATCGAAGCCGCCGCTTTTCTGTGGTTTGGTGGATTCAAACCTTACGGCGACGCATCGCAAACTATGCAGTTGGCGGCAAACCTTCGCGATGTCACCCTCGCTTATCAAGACGGCTGGCCCAACGTGCTGCAGGCTCGTAGTTTTTTGCGGATCGACAACACTCTCATCGACGCCTGGTCGCCGCAGACTTCGATTGCGGGGCTCGAGTTGAGCGATACCATCATAGACTTGCGGTTACGATCTGAATCGTCTTGGCTAAGTATTCAGTCCCAATCGGATAGCGGAGTGGCCACTCTCAAAAATGGATTGGATGCGTTACCGTCACTCTCTTTTGTCAGGCCACTACTTAACGATCTGACCGCAACGGGCGGGGCTAGGACAGACCTGAATATAGGCTTTGACCTCCGTGATATCGCCGGATCGCTGGAGGTGGAGGTCGGCGCGCAGCTGACATCGGTTAACCTCGATTCTGCTTTATTAGATTTGTCGGCAGAGGATATTTCGGGAGCGTTGTCTTATCACTATTTGCGGGGTTTTGAGAGCAGTGATTTGCATGGCACGTTGCTCGGGCGTCCACTGGCAGTGGAGATGGGCCCTCAGTTTGCCACCACCTCCGATACTATTCTCGCTGCGCGCCTTAACGTCGACGTTGATGTAGGGGATATTTTGGAATGGCGCGCAACACCTATTTCGGTGCCTATTGATGGAATAGCGCCTCTGGATATTTCAGTGACTGTAACAGATGACATTGCGGTGCAGATTGAGTCAGATTTGAAAGGAGTTAAGGTCGATTTGCCTTTGCCATGGGGGAAAAAACGAGAAAGTGCGGCGCCCCTCAAGCTAACATGGAGCGATCGCGGGTGGGCGGATTGGGAGGTATTCTGGTTCGGTCGTTTTTCGGCCGTTGTCGATACTCTGGAAAGTGGGTCAGCAACGTTCGCGATCGATGTGACCCCAAGAACACGACCGGTCTATCAATCTCGGGTGGGTAATGGCGCAGGCATTCGAATAACCGGAATGTTGCCGGAGCTTAATCTTGACGAATGGCTTGGTTTTGTAACCGATGGCGCCGTTGATGGCGCTTTTTTTCCGCCGATTCAGGTGGAGGATTTTCGTTTGGAGCAATTAGTGTGGCGAGGAAAATCGTTGGGCAGCCTGGCGCTCTCTGTGACATCAGAACGAGAATCTTTGCATGCGGACTTCGTCCTACCGTGGTTGCGGGGGAGCTATCAGCAGCAGGTCGCCGCACCAGTATCCGAGGCTGCAGCTGAGTTTGATTCTGCGCTGGAACGGTGGTTATCGATCGAATATGTAGATATCAACGGGCTCCCTGACTTTGAGGATCGCTCGGCGGAGGAGGTGACGGAGTTCACCTACGCCTGGCAGCCACTCCCGGTCACTATCAATAACTTATTCCGGGGAGGTGATCGCCTCGGTGATATCGACTTCACGATTGCGGAGCTTCAAGCAAAGAGCTGGCGTGTTACTGCGTTGACAGGAGACTTGGCCGGAGTGACTTTCTCGCCCAGCAGTGAGATGAAGTGGCACACAGTAGGTGGTGAGGAGGTTACCTCACTCTCGCTGGCTGCCCAGTTTAGCAATCTTGAAACGAGTCTTAACTCGCTCGGTGTCGAGCCCATCGTGCAGACGCGAAGCGGCAGCCTCGACATCGATTGGTCGTGGGTTGGGAGCCCTAATGACTTTGATCTAAGGGCGATCTCTGGGTCTATGGATTTGACGATGGACGCTGGTTCTTTTACCTCTGCCAATGCTGAAGCTACCGGGGCATTGCGACTTCTGAGTTTGATGAATTTAGCGGGATTATTTCAACGAGCGAATATCAACCAGCTTTTTGATCCGGGCGTCACCTTTGATCGCGCCATGGGCAATATGGAGTTTGACGAGGGTGCGCTCCGAATTCCCGGGTTTTCTGTAGAGGGATCAGGAGGCTATTTCACTTTTGCCAGTGACATTGATTTGCTGACTGAGACCCTCGAAGGTGAACTGGTCGTGACATTACCGCTTGTAGACAATATCCCCTGGGTAGCGGCATTGGCCGGTGGCTTACCCATTGCGGCTGGCACGTATGTGTTGAGCAAAGTTTTTGAGGAGCAAATGAATCAACTGTCCAGCGGTGTGTATTCAGTCAGTGGTGACCTCAATGACCCCGAGGTCATGTTCAAGCGGGTATTCGATGCGAAGGCGACCGCTCCAGAGTCCGCGAGTCAGTCCGTTACCGAGTCTCCCTCGTCCAGCCCAGCTAGGTAACGAAATAATTTCCTGCGGTGTGCTCTTTCATTACCTTTATTAACTTCTCTAGGATATTGACGATGCCATTGGCGGAGCAGAGCGGGTTCAGCAGCGGGCCATGCGGAGAGGATCTCGCCTAATGCGTTGTCGCCGTNCGATAGCAGCTTGTCTCTTGCCGATTCGATTTGGTGGAGTCGTTGTACACTGTTGCCATGCCGCTGATCTCTTGCCTTCAATGCCGCCTCGATGGCTGAGGAATCAATTGAGCGCATCAGTTTTCCAATAAATTGNAGTTGTCGCCGNAGTCCGCCTCTGGCTTTAATGCGCCTTGCCTGATCGACGGCTTCTCTGAGCCTTTCGTCGTCAATATTAATGGCGTCTAATTCAGCTTGAGGAAGCGCAACCAGACGCTCCCCTAATTGCTGGAGCGCATGCATTTGTCGCTTGCGTTCGCTCTTACTCGGAGCTCCCTGCTCCGACTCATCTGCCCATTCATCGCTCATCTTCAAGATTTACTTATCCGTAACACCAAGTTGCGAGACCCAAAAAAGTCAGGAATCCCACGATATCCGTAACTGTTGTGACGAGAACACCACCCGCTAGAGCAGGATCGATATTCAGACGTTGTAACAGGAGTGGCAAACCTGCCCCNGATANTCCAGCCGTGAGAAGATTGATAAGCATCGCAGCGGCGATAATCAAGCCCAGCGTGATGTCGTTAAACCAGATGGATGCGGTAATCGCAACAACCGCTGCCCACAGAATGCCATTGAGCAGGCCAATGAGTGATTCGCGTCCAACCAGCCAGAGCTGGTTTCGATCGTTTATCTGGCCCATGGCCATNGCGCGGATCAGAATCGTCAAGCTTTGAGTTCCTGCAATCCCTCCCATTGAGGCGACCACTGGCATGAGTACTGCCAAAGCGACGACTTTTTCGATAGTTCCTTGAAACAGACTGATAACGGAGGAGGCCAATAATGCTGTTGCCAGATTGATCGCCAGCCAAACAGCTCTTCTAGGCGCTGACTGCCAAACGGTGGCGAATGTGTCCTCTTCAACCAGGCCGGCCAGTGAAGTTAGCGAATGATCCGCTTCTTCCATAATGACGTCGACCACATCATCAATGGTAATCCTGCCGAGGATTTTCCCGGTGTCATTCACAACGGGTGCCGATATCCAATCATTACGTTCAAAACGACGCGCTACCTCTGTTGCTGGCATGTGTACGTCAAGCGCTTCTTGATCGGTAATCATCATTTCTCGCACAGACACGGCAGGATCAGAGACTAGGACAGTGCGAATAGGAAGGAGACCAACCAATTTGTCGCGGCGATTAACGACAATCAGGTTGTCGGTGTTTGGCGGTATCTCGACATGGCGTCGCAGGTATCTGAGGACAACATCCAGAGTCANATCCGCCCTAATGGTGATGATGTCGGTGCTCATTAGGCCGCCAGCGACATCATCGGGAAAGCTAAGCACGGTTTGTAGTCTTTGGCGATATTGCTCATCCATGATCGCCAGCACTTGCCCAGTTACGTCTTCAGGCAACTCATGCAGAATGTCCGCCACGTCGTCATCGTCAAGTTTTTCAACAATGCCGGCCAAAGCCTCAGGTTCACGATCTATTAGGACCGCACTGCGAAGCTCGTCTGGGAGCTCGTTGACAACCAGTGCCTCCTGTTCAGACTCCAATAAGCCGAGCAAAAGGGCGCGATAGTGGGGCGGAGAGGAACTCACCAGATAAGCGACATCGCCCGGCGGCATTTCCGCCATAATGCTTGCCACATCGCCTAGCGTACCGGCACGCAGTGCCTGATCGATACGCTCAGTTTTGGTGGGGAAGTTAGCTGGCGAATTCAACAGAGAGCCTCCTGTTCTGCGCCTATTATCCTCGGCACTGAGGGTAGGTCTAGCCAGCGAAGCTAATTTGCGACTTATTCCAACTCGCCGAAACCAGAGCTAAAGAGTGCTTCCATCGCCTCTAGCGCGGCCGTTTGATCCTCTCCAGAGATGCGAAGGCCGATCTGGGATCCTTGGCCAGCCGCCAACATGAGGACTGACATGATGCTCTTGGCGTCGATTTCTCGATTGTCATAGCGCAAGGTGATGTCGCTGCTGAATCGATTAGCGCATTCCACTACCTTCGCGGCTGGTCGTGCATGGAGACCCAGCGGATTGACGACTTCAAGTATGGATTCGCTCATGATGTCTCACCTGCGACCAAATGACGATGCCGAAGTTGTGTTGAAGGGTAGAGTTTTACGACGTCGTTGTGGAGTTTTTCGGCCAGATATACCGAGCGATGTTGGCCCCCGGTGCAGCCGATTGCGATGGTGAGATAGCTTCTGTCGCTATTGTTGAAGTCGGGTAGCGTCTCGGTAATAAATGTTCTTATGCGGTCGTAGATTGCCAGGGTTTTGGGATCTGCCTCTAGGAACTGCTGTACGGGTTGATCAAATCCTGTCAGGTGTCGCAACGACTCTTCCCAATAGGGATTGGAGAGACCTCTGGCGTCGAACANGAAGTCGGCGTCAGTTGGCATGCCTCGTTTGAAGGCGAAAGANTCGATCATGATGGACAATCCATCTCGTCGTTCGACGATACGCNGGGTGANCGCATCCCTAAGATCACGCGGTGACAGGCTGGTCGTATCGATCAAGAGATCCGCTTGGGCAGCGATGAACTCAAGATGTCGTCTCTCCCGAGTAATCGCTTCAGGGAGAGAGTTATTCGAGCCAGCATGNGGATGTCGTCGGCGCGTTTCGCTAAAGCGCTTTAACAAGATGTGGGGCTGGGCATCGAGAAAGATAACGAGGGAGTCGCGCGTTTTTATGATTTGCTGCAGGGAACTGCTTTCCCCTTGTTGTTCTGGGCTTATTGCACGCGCGTCGATACAGACTGCAATGCCTTTGAATCGATCATAATCATTATGATGCAAGACCTCGCGCGCAAAATCCGCCATCATCCTGGGGGGGAGATTGTCTACACAGTAGTAGCCTTCATCTTCCAGAAGCCGCAACGCGCTACTTTTTCCCGAGCCGGAGCTGCCGCTGATGATGATCAGTCGGGGGCTCATAGCAANCCACTCTTGACGACGATTTCCGTTAGGTCAANAGGCTCAACGGCCTCTCGGATTGCTAAACGAGTCTGTTCATTNGATAAGAGTGTTGCTGCGCCTGCCAAGAGGTCGAGGTGTTCTTTGGCCGCCTGAGAGGGCACCAACAATACAAGAANAATATCGACCCCTTGCCCNTCTGAAGAGGAAAAGTCTATTGGGTTANTCAAGGTGATCAGGCAGCCAAGTGGNGCATTGCACTCNTCGATTCGACAATGAGGAATNGCGACGCCATCGCCCAATGCCGTGNTACCTAATTTCTCTCTGTCGAGAAGCCCGCGATAAACCGCTTCTCTGGATAGACCGCTNACATCGCAAAATGCCTCNGCTGCGCTCTCGAAAACCCGCTTTTTACTGTGAACAGACAGCTGGCTGAATACCANNAGATCAGCAAGCTTGGCTTCGGAAGTGAGTGACATCAGTCAGTGTCCCCTGCGCTTTTCCTTTTGTTTAATGNCCTGCCGATCCAGTTTTTCAGCAAGAGCATCAATAGCGGCATACATGTCNTCCGATTCNGATGAAGCGAATAGATCGGCCCCNGCCACGTGAAGATTTGCCTCTGCCTTATGCTGATGCTTTTCGACAATTAATGTGACGTCAGCCCGTGTAATGTGGTCACCGTGGCGCTCAATCGGCGCAAACTTCCCTTCTACATGTTCACGAATTGCGGGGGTCACATCTAGATGATGTCCACTGATCGTCAGGTTCATATGGTGCTCCTTGTTACCTCGTTTCANTATTCAGTTTAGGCGTTTACGTTCATTGGAAGGGGGGATGGCGAGTTGCTCCCTATATTTGGCGATTGTTCTTCTTGCGACAGAGATACTCTGATCCTTNAGNAGATTACATAATTTGGAATCGCTCAGGGGTTTCTGCGCATCCTCTGCACTCACTAACTTTTTAATGGCCGCTTTGATCGCGGTAGACGAGCTGTCATCGCCGTCATTGCCCGTAACCCGACTGGAGAAAAAATACTTCAGTTCAAACGTGCCTCGAGGCGTGTGCATGTATTTTCTTGTGGTCGCTCGCGATACCGTGGATTCATGGAGTTCCACCTCTGAGGCGATATCTGCGAGAACAAGCGGTTTCATGCCTATTTCACCTAGTTCCAAAAACTTTTTCTGGTGCTCTACGACTTTAGTCGCCACCTTGAGCAGGGTTTCATTCCGACTTTGTAAGCTTTTCATAAACCAGCGAGCCTCCTGCAGGTGCTCCTTTGCATACCCTCTATCGGACGATGACCCTCCGTTCAGTGCAGTCACATAGTGTTCGTTCACACGGATTTTTGGCGCTATTTCTGGATTAAGCTCGACCAGCCAGCGCCCATTTCTCTGGTGGACGAAGACATCGGGCGTGACATACTCCGTATGATTTCCGCCAATTTTCGCGCCTGGCGTTGGATCCAAAGAGCGAATTAATCCGATGGCCGCTTCTAGTTCAGGCTCTGTTGTTCTGAGTTTTTTAGCGAGTTGCCGGGCAGGCGCCGTGGGAAGTTGGGCCAAATGTCGGCTTACTATCGCTCCCGCCAGCTCGCGGTAGGGGGTATTGATCGGGAGTTGTCTTAGTTGAATCAGCAGGCACTCTCTCAGATCAATCGCAAAGATTCCGGAGGGCTCAAAGTGTTGTACTCGGTGTAAAACGGCGATCACTTCATCAAGTTCCACCTCCTCTAGCGCTAATTCCTGATGAATGCTCTCCGGACTTTGCGTTAATCGGCCATCTGTATTGACGGCATCAATCAGTGCGAGGGCAATCACATGATCAACGTCCGAAAGTCTGGTCAGATTCAATTGCCAAAGGAGATGGTCTCGGAGCGATTCTTCTGCAGAGTCTCGTTCGGAGAAGTCAGTATCCACAGAACCTAGGCTCGGCGGTGGTGCAGAAGAGGGCAGTAAATCTTCCCAAGCGGCGTCAACGGCCAATTCATCGGAGGCATCTTCCGATGCTGTCTCCTGCGAAAAATCCAAGCTTTCCGATTCGGCCGGGGAATCGTTTTCCAGTTCAAGCAGCGCATTGGACTCAAGCGTTTCTTCGATAATTTGCTGCAGATCTGCTGTGCTCATCTGCAGCAGCTTGATTGCCTGTTGCAGTTGGGGGGTGAGGGCTAGTTGCTGCCCAAGCTTGAGCTGAAGCGCCTGTTTCATCTTCCCGATCTTTACTCGCGATAAGGGATTCTAGCGCTGGTAAGCGCACATTGGAATGAATTGGCAAGAAACTTGCTGGTGAATATAAGGGTTGCGCCGTAACAGCTTCGGTGCGTCTTCCTGCTAAAGCGTAAAGTGATCGCCCAGATAGGTTTCCCTGACTTTCTCGTCCGCCAGTACTTCTGAAGGTGCACCTGATGCGATGACATAACCCTCACCAACAATATAAGCGCGTTCACAAATATCCAGGGTATCCCGAACATTGTGATCTGTGATCAATACGCCAATGCCGCGCGCTTTGAGATGAGAAATAATTTCCTTGATCTCAGAAATTGAGATGGGGTCGACTCCCGCAAAGGGTTCATCTAGTAGCATGAAGGTGGGCTCGGTGGAGAGAGCCCGGGCGATTTCTACTCGGCGACGCTCGCCACCTGACAAAGCTTGTCCCATTGATTCTGCTAGGTGACTGACGTTGAACTCGGTCAAAAGGTTGTCGGCGATTAACGCGCGATCCTTCCGATTCAGTTCTCGTCGTGTTTCAAGAATGGCGAGCAGATTGTCTCGCACAGAGAGCTGTCGGAAAATCGAGGCTTCCTGTGGCAAATAGCCGATACCTGCCCTGGCCCTACCGTGCATGGGCATAGACATGATTGACCTGCCGTCTAGGCTAATGTCACCGGCGTCCGCTGCGATCAATCCCACTATCATATAAAAACAGGTGGTCTTCCCTGCGCCATTTGGGCCCAATANGCCGACGATCTCTCCAGCGCTGATGTCCAACGACACATCCTTGACGACGGGCCGACCTCCATAAGCCTTGGCAAGACAATGCGCGCTGAGTGTTTTAGCCATTATCGGGTGACCGACGCAGGTTCTCTGGCGGTATGACGACCTCTACTCGGCCCTCGCCACTTGGTCCCGGCGTGCCAGCCGCCTTTACTTTCCTTTGCGTCACGAGGTACTCGATCCGATCACCAGACAATACTGATCCATCCTGCGCTATTCGAGCCTCGTCTATCAAACGCACCAAGTCTTCAGACCTGATGTATTCGATCTGTCGCGCCGATGCGTCAACCGGCGCTTGATCGCTTGCAGGCTGTTGCACCAAGGTGGCGGGCTGTCCGGTGGCGACGATTTTGTCAGCCGCATCGCTGTCATGCTTTATTGATATGAGTTCAGCGGTGATGCGTAATGATCCCTGCGTCAGGATTACATTTCCTTCATAGCGTGTTTCCCCCGCGCCCTCATCTCTCACAGCGATATCGGCTTCGATTTGTATCGGTTGATCCCTGTCGGAATCTAGCGCTGCCAAATCAAAGCTGAAACAGGCAATACAGAGCACTAACCGGGCGATACAGGGTCGTTTCTGGTTACTCATAATCTGTTTTCACTCGGCCTTTCAGTGTGGCTTTATCCCTCAAGAGATCCAATTCAAAACCTGTTCCCAAAGTGCGGCTCCCAGGAGCGGTCAATACAACATCACGATCTCCTGTTGCACGTTTTTCATCTATCAAAAGCCACATCGACTCTGTATTGATTGTTCCATTATGGGTGGCTTCAAGGATTCTGACACCATCTCGCAGAAACAGTTCATTTGCCTCCTCAAAGAAAAGGCCGGAAGAGGAATCAATATGCCACTGTGTCCCATCGGGACTCTGCGAAAAGAACTGGATGCCACTGAGGGCGGTTTCATCACTTCCCTCCCGTCGTTCAGCGTTATCGATGGCGAGCACATCAGAGGGTTTGCCATCACTGGCAAACTGTGTCCTGACACCCACGCGGAGATAACTGGTCACCAATTTTTCATTATCAGTGAAGGGATTGGCACCGCCGGACACATCGGGTGCCAGCCGATGCCAAAATGCCGCCGCGATTGTGAGTCCCGCCAGCGCAAACGAAAATGCTTTCAATGGTCTGGCTCTTGATATGGAGTCCTCATTCCCTGGGACCCAAGAATGAAGTCGCTCAGCGCTCTGACAGCGCCCCGGCCTCCTGGGCAGGGCGCTCGCCAGTCGGCTACATCGCAAACAGCCGACACAGCGTCACTCGGACACGTCGCCAGTCCAACCATCCGAAGTGGGTCTAGATCCGGTAAGTCATCTCCCATATAGGCGACTTGAGCCAGCGGTATACTTC
Organism: Halieaceae bacterium; assembly: GCA_002683335.1. Lineage (GTDB taxonomy): Bacteria > Pseudomonadota > Gammaproteobacteria > Pseudomonadales > Halieaceae > Luminiphilus. Next base: position 37,007 of record NYTE01000002.1, on the reverse strand, counting down.
GCGGTTCCAGAATCTCGAGCAGGGCTTCGCGCTTGTCTTCTCGGCCCTGTAACACGATCTTGACCGCCAATTCCTCCATTCTTCTCGTCACTGCCTCAGATGAACGTCCAGTGATGATCGCGACCTCAATGCCGTTATCGAGGAGTAGCTTGATGCCTAGTCCATCCTTGATATTGAACGCTTTTATCTCAGCCTGGTTTGTTTCTCCGTATAACACCGAGCCATCTGTCAGCACGCCATCAACATCCAGCACTACCATTCGTATGGATTCGGCAAGTTGTGCCGCTCGCCCGGTCACGCTACCCCCGCCTTCAAGAGCGCCAACAGCGTCACGACCCCACACACCGATTGCGATTCATTGACGATGACAAGAGAGCTTATGCGATGGCGTTCCATCATGCCCACCGCCTCAGCTGCCAACATGTTTTCAGATATGGCTCTGGGTATTTCAGACATCACGGTCTCTAATGTGGTGTGCTGGAGGTCACGGTGATTTTCGATCGCTCGGCGGAGGTCCCCGTCGGTGAAGACTCCTTGAAGCGTGTCATCTTTATTCACGACGGTGGTCATACCTAATCCTTTCTGAGTAATTTCACCCAATGCGTCTAGTAGTGTTGCGGTGGGCCGTACTTTTGGAATTTCCTTGTCCTTTACCATCACATCATTTACCCGCAGCAAGAGTCGTTTGCCAAGCGTTCCCCCAGGATGCGAAAAGGCAAATTCTTCTGCGGTGAAACCGCGCGCCTCCAAGACGGCAATCGCCAGCGCATCGCCCACGACCAATGTCGCGGTCGTGCTGGAAGTAGGCGCCAAATTGAGTGGGCAGGCTTCGGATTCTACGGCCGCCAGCAAATGTACGATGGAAGCGTGGGCAAGTTCGCTCCCAGCATTGCCCGTGATGCTGATTAGTGGAATGCCCAAACGCTTAATAAGCGGAAGGAGGGTGATAATTTCGTGGGTGTTGCCGCTATTGGACAGCGCAAGCACGCAGTCGCTTCGAGTAATCATTCCCATATCACCGTGGGAGGCCTCACCGGGATGCACAAAAAAAGCGGGCGTACCGGTGCTGGCGAGTGTGGCTGCAATTTTCCCCGCCACGTGACCACTTTTCCCCATGCCGGTAACCACTACCCGTCCAGTAGTATGCAGCAGCAGTCGACAGGCAGCTGCAAACTCAGGTCCGATAACATCGCGCAGTGCCAAGATCGCGTCGCTCTCGAGAGCAATTGTGCGTTTTGCAGACTTAATCAGTAGCTGGTCAGAATCAGAATTCATAGGTCACGACGAGTCAAGAAGCCAAAAGTAGTAGCCGATGTAACATGTCAACAATACGAAACCGGTACCGCGTTTTAATTCTCCGCAGCCCTCGGATTGATTCCAACTCCATAATGCGGCAAGTGCAAGCAAGAGGGTTGTGAGAAATACCGTGGCGAGATCTCTTGAAAGCACCTCGGGGGCCAGAATCAGATTGCCCCACAAGCCCGGGATGGCTAGCACCAGCAGAATATTGAACATATTGGAGCCGACAACCGCGCCGATNGCCATGTCGGCNTGACCCTTTATGGCGCTCACCACAGACGCNGCNAGTTCAGGCAGGCTGGTACCTACAGCCACAATGGTGAGNCCGATAATCAATTCAGATACACCCAGGGCCGTTGCTATCTGAGTGGCAGACCAAACCAACAGTCGGGAAGATGCAATCAGTAATAATAGCCCCACTCCAAATGATAACCATGCCTTCGCTGCAGACAGATCAGGAATGGCGGGCGTCATATCCTCATCAGCTGGATTTTTTACATGCTGTGCGATCCGGAAAAAGAAAAGACTCAGTGCGCCCAATAGGTAAAAACCATCTCTTCGCGATAGCTCGAGATCCCATATCAGATATGCGGTGAGTAACACCGATGCGATCAGTAACGGCAGATCGATGAAAGTGGTGCTGCGGCGCAGTGCAATAGGCGCTATGAGAAGTGTGACGCCGAGTACAAGGCCCACGTTGGCAATATTTGATCCTAAGGCGTTACCGACAGCAAGCTCTCCGGACCCCGCCAAAACAGACATGACGGAAATCAGGATTTCTGGCGAAGAGGTGCCGATGGAAACGACGGTGAGTCCTATCAGCATTGGGGTGAGCCCCGCCCGCTGAGCGATGGCGGATGCACCATCGACAAAGCGATCGGCACTCCAGACCAGGATGGCCAACCCGCTGACGATGGCCACTACGTAACCTAATAACATCGCTTTTTTGCTCCTCCATCCTGCGCGGGTAGCCCCCTCGCCGATCGGGTATTATTCTGTCCTGTAAAGGGACGCGGTCGTCGACTACCCTCCCCGTTGCAGGGTGGCTGCTCGGGAAGGCCTGCATTCTTCGTCAGCAGTTTACCGCAGTCACAAAGTCGGTGTGTGGAACAGGGATCGTCTCTATGAGAGGCGCGTGNCAGAAATGACAGCGTTTGAGCCAGAAATCAACGAACGGAGGAATTCGTGAAGCGCAGAAGATTATTGTTGACAGCGATACTTGCCTATCTCTGCATGGCGGAGGTTGCTGTCGCCCAGACAGCCGANGCGCGACAGCCCGCTCAGGGGCCTGCGGAGGTGATTACTGAGGTTACCCAGCGCGTCATGGAAGTCGTTGCAGAGGCGAATACCTATTTTGATCAGGATCCGGACCGGTACTTTGATGCGATCGATCAGGCATTGGCACAGTTGGTTGACTGGCGTGGTTTTGCAACCGCCGTGATGGGGGAGTTCTACAGCCGTGGTCGATCCCTAGATGCTGAGGGCCAGGCAGTATTAAAGGCGCAGCGGGATCGGTTTGCGGGTACGCTACGGGAGGGATTGATTCGAAGCTATGCGAAAGGCCTTTTGGCCTTTGGCGGAGCCAGCATGGAGGTGCAGGGTGTAGAGGCCTCGCCGCAGAGCGCGCGTATCGCCTCGGTAACGCAGTTGGTCTACGGAGAAGCGGACCGCGTCTACACCATTCGGTATCAAATGGGACAGTACAAAGACGGCAAGTGGCGATTGCGTAATCTTATTATTGAAACGATCAATCTTGGCGAAATTTATCGGAACCAATTTTCGGCTCTTGCCAGGGCAGCTGACGACGATCTTGATCAGGTAATCAATGGGTGGAATGCAGCGATCGTGGAGCAGTATGAGGAGATGGAGCGTGACTGAACAGGAATTGACGGCCCTATTATTGGGAGCATTCCCAGGATCCGATGTGTCGGTGTCACTCGATGGAGGCCACGTTGATATCCATATTATCAGCAACGCTTTCGAAGGATTGCGTCCGGTTGCCTGTCAGCAAAAGGTCTACGCGCCGCTCTCGGGGCTGATAGCCGACGGAACATTGCATGCGGTGAATATTAAGACAGGCACTCCCACCTCGGCCGATAACGAGTGAGTGTATTTTGCAGAGCTTAATTATCGTGGGTGGGACGCGGCTGGAGGGAACTTTGGCAGCCTCCGGCTCAAAAAATGCGGCTTTACCGATNCTCGCTGCCACGCTGTTGACGGGTGAACCCTGCCAGTTGGGTCGTGTGCCCCAGCTAAGAGATGTGTCGACGATGTTGACGCTGTTATCGAGCTTGGGCGTCCAAGTGGTATCGGCCGAGNCCAATTGTGTGAGCGTCGACAGCGGGGCCGCTACCGAGATAAACGCGCCTTATGATTTAGTAAAAACGATGCGCGCATCAATTCTGGTNCTTGGTCCGTTGCTGGCTCGCTTTGGTCGCGCAGAAGTCTCTTTTCCGGGCGGTTGCNCCATTGGGAGTCGTCCTGTTGATCTCCATATTAATGTACTGGAGGCTATGGGGGCGAACATCGTGACCGATGGTGGCTACTTGATAGCCTCNGCAAAAAACNGCCTGAGCGGCGTCGATTTTCGGTTTGGCACAGTCACGGTAGGAGGCACTGAGAACGCGATGATGGCCGCTACATTGGCTCGGGGCGATACGATTCTGAGAAACGCTGCANGAGAACCTGAAATCGTTGATTTGGCGAATTTCCTAAACCAGATGGGTGCAAAGGTATCGGGACAGGGTACTGACACTATTCGTATTACTGGGGTAAGTGCCTTGGGTGGCTGCGCTTATTCAGTGATGCCCGACCGTATTGAGGCGGGGACCTATTTGGTGGCAGCTGCGGCTACACGAGGTAGAGTGAGAGTCGACGGCATTACCGGTGCTCTATTANTGGGCGTTCTGGATAAATTACGCGAGTGCGGCGCTACGATTAANGAAGGTGAAGACTGGGTGGAACTGGACATGGCGGGCAAGCGNCCTCGTGCGGTTGATATCGTAACAGCACCTTTNCCGGGCTTTCCAACCGATATGCAGGCACAATTTACAGCGCTTAATACGGTGGCCGAGGGTCGTGCGCGGGTGACGGAAACCATTTTCGAAAACAGACTCATGCAGGCGCATGAAATGAAGCGTATGGGAGCCAACATCGTGATAGAGGCCGATACGGCAATAACGGCAGGCAAAGCTGTTTTACAGGGAGCACCGGTTATGGCCTCGGATCTCCGCGCTTCTGCGAGCCTCATCATTGCTGGATTAGTCGCGGATGGAGAAACCCGCATCGATAGGATTTATCATATCGACAGGGGGTATGAGGACATCGAGGGTAAGCTACAGACGCTCGGTGCGAATATCCGTCGCATCGACGCTTGATTTGGTAGCGACTACCGAATGAATATTCAGCATAGCCTGACCATNGCGCTGACCAAAGGCCGCATTCTTGACGAGACGCTACCGCTCCTCGCCGCGGTTGGTATTGAGCCCACTGAAGACCTGGAATCGAGCAGAAAGTTGATAATCCCAACCACGGTCTCGAGCATTCAGCTTGTGGTGCTGCGGGGCTCGGATGTGCCGACCTACGTTCGCCACGGAGCAGCCGATTTGGGGGTTGCAGGAAAAGACATGTTGCTGGAGTTTGGTGGCGATGGGATTTACGAGCCGCTTGATCTAGGGATAGCGCGTTGCCGTCTGATGACTGCCGCCCCTAACGGTCGATCGCCGTCGTGTAATTCCCGGCGTATCAGAGTGGCAACAAAGTTTTTAAATGTTGCCCGTGCGCACTATGCCCGGAAGGGCGTTAATGCCGATCTAATCAAGCTATATGGTTCCATGGAGCTGGCGCCACTGATGGGGCTGGCTGATGAGATCGTCGATATTGTCGACACAGGGAAGACGTTGGCGGAAAACGGCATGGAAGCACTGGAGGAGATTGCCGAGATCTCATCCCGTNTGATCGTGAACAAAGCGGCTATGCGAACCCGGCACAGCTCGGTCATGGCCCTCATCGACGCACTGTCCACGGTGCTTAAAGAGCGGGGAGTGGTCGCCAGTGAGTAATCAGTATCTCACTCGGCTGGATGCTTCGGATGACGCGTTTGGCGAGGGGGTCGCGCGCCTGATGATCAATCCAGCGCAGGCTGACCCAACACTAGTGAGCAGAGTCTCGGAGATTATTTCNGCGGTTTCGCGCGACGGGGATAGTGCGGTGCTGCGCTTTACTAATGACTTTGATGCTCGTCATACGACTGACATTACTGAGCTTGCCGTGAATGCTGATGAACTGGCAGAGGCANCCAAAACGATTGATCGGCGCGTTTACGATGCGCTTTGCAGTGCTGCTGAGCGCATTCGCGACTTTCATGAGCGACAATTGGCAGCAACTTGGCAGTTCGAAGACTCGAATGGCAATATTCTCGGGCAGCGTATTTCAGCGTTGGATCGCGTCGGCATCTATGTGCCGGGTGGGCAAGCCAGCTATCCGTCATCTGTGTTGATGAATACGGTACCCGCGGTAGTGGCGGGAGTGACCGATATCGTAATGATGGCGCCTGCACCGCGAGGTCAGGTCAATCCGGTGGTCCTTGCGGCTGCAGGGCTTGCTGGCGTCACCGAGGTATTCACTATTGGCGGCGCGCAAGCCATTGCNGCTCTCGCTTACGGTACCCAGACCATCGGGAGTGTTGATAAAATTGTTGGGCCGGGTAACCGGTATGTCGCTGAAGCCAAGAGACAAGTCTTCGGGCGTGTAGGTATCGACATGGTNGCAGGCCCTTCCGAGATATTCATTATCGCTGATGGTTCAGTCGATCCTAAATGGTTGGCCTTGGATATGTTTGCTCAGGCTGAGCATGATGAGTTTGCGCAGGCTGTGCTCGTGTCTCCCGATGCGGATTATCTGGATGAAATCTCCGCGCGGATCGCCGAGCAACTCCCGATGATGGCCCGGCGGGAAGTGATTTCTAAATCACTCAAAAATCGAGGCGCATTGATCAAAGTGCCCGATCTTGACACGGCGGTGAGGCTCAGCAATCGACTTGCCCCCGAGCATTTGGAGTTAGCCGTTTCCGATCCGCGAGCNTTGTTGGATCACATTACTGCCGCGGGTGCCATATTCCTGGGTGCGATGTCCTCTGAGGCGCTGGGGGATTATTGTGCCGGACCGAATCATNTACTCCCCACTGCAGGAACCGCTCGTTTTGCATCACCCCTTGGGGTTTACGATTTTCAGCGGCGCAGTAGCGTGATAGAAATGTCCGCTCAGGGTTCACAGGCCCTTGGAGACATAGCTGCAACACTGGCGGAGGCAGAATCGCTTCCCGCGCATGGACTGAGTGCTCGCGCAAGACTGAACCCAGAGAATTAGCTCATCCGAATTTTGCGCGTGTTCCGACGACGGCTTCCAGTTCAACCAGTTGTCCGTCACGGTCGAGGCTAACGCGCAACAAGTGTCCTGGCCGGAGCCTAGCGATGTGTAACATGGCTGCACGCCCATCCACGACAGGCTCGCCGTCCAGAGAGGAGATAATATCGTTAAGCCTGATGCCAGCCCGCTCGGCGGGACCGCCGGAGGCGAGCTCGGTAACAATAAGTTGCTGAACTAACGTCCCTGAGGGTCCCTCTGTCAACAATACGTCAACACTCACTCCCAGCCAGCCGCGGATGACGTTCCCGTATTGAACGATGTCATTAAGAACCGAGGCCGCGAGGTCACTGGGGGTAGCAAGATTAATACCGATGCCTGGCGTTTCGCTTCCAGAGTCATTGCCTGCGGTGTAAATAAGGGTGTTGATACCAATGAGTCTGCCGAGGCTATCAATTAGCGCGCCGCCTGAGCTACCCAGGTGAATGGTGGCGTCCGTCTGAATATAGTTCTCGTAAGTCGAGAGCTGCAGGCCGAACCGGCCTATGCCGGATACAATTCCCTGCGATACTGAATGACCGAATCCATATGGATTTCCTATCGCCAGCGCTACATCGCCAACGGCAACATCTTCGACATCGGCGATTCGAATGGGAGTGAGATCTGAGAGCCCAATTTGCAGCACGGCCAGATCAGTATCTGGATCCGTTCCTACCACAGACGCATTGGCGGATCGTCCATCTGCCAGCAGGACCTGAATTGCATCCGCACCTGCAATAACGTGATTATTAGTGACGATATGGCCGTCGGAAGACAGAATGACACCCGAGCCGAGCGATCGTTCAACGCGCTGTGTGCTGCCCCTATTCGATCGAAACCTTCTCAGGGTCGGTGAATTTAATCGAGGGTCGTTTCTGGTATCGACCAACTTTGCCGTGTATATGTTGACGACCGAGGGAGTTGCTACTGCAACGGCATCACGGTAGCCGCTCGGAGATTGGGTAGTGGCAGAGTCGGGGTGATCAAGCACCCATTTGTCCAAAATGAGTGTCGCCGCCAGTACGCCAACCAACGCTGGCCAAATCATTGCAATCAGGTCGTATTTCAAAGTGTCCTCCTCACCCCATTGTAAATCATGGCGGGCCAGTTATTCTCATATCTGTTCCCAGAGGTATGTCGTCCTATGTCCTGTACCCGTGATGATCTGAGAGTCTATCTAGATACGTTATTGGTGCCCGAGAAATATCGAGACTATTGTCCCAACGGGCTTCAGATTGAGGGCAAGGAGCATATTCACCGGTTGGTAACCGGTGTGACTGCCTGCCAAGCATTGATTGACCAAGCGATAGAGGTTGGGGCGGACGCGATTCTGGTCCACCACGGTTTTTTTTGGCGATCGGAGGATCCTGTTGTTGTTGGAATGAAGGCCCGAAGACTCCGAGCGCTCATGTTGAGCGATATCAATCTATTTGCGTATCACCTCCCTCTGGACTGCCATCCGGAATTGGGTAACAACGCGCAGTTGGGGCGGCTGATGGGGATAGCTCAAGCGACGCAGCTAGCGTCATCGGACTCGTCGATACCGGTATTTTGTGGCGAGTTGACAGAAGCGATGCCGATTTCATCATTTGTCGAGCACCTGTCGTCGCAACTGGGGCGTGAACTCCTGACCGTCGGCGAGGGCGCAGTGAAAAAAATCGCATGGTGTACTGGTGCAGGACAACACTATATCGACAAGGCTGCCGATGCGGCCGTGGACCTATATGTAACGGGGGAGGTGTCCGAGCAAACGATTCACAGTGCCCGGGAACGCGGCATCTGCTTTGTTTCGGCGGGACATCATGCCACAGAGCGCTACGGTGTACAGGCCGTCGGTGAACAAGTCGCTGGGGAATTGGGGTGCGTCCACCAATTCATAGATATCGATAATCCCGCTTGATTCAGGCCGCGGTAGTGTTTGATTTATCCAAGCCGAAGGTTTCCGATAGCTGCCCCTGCTCATCGGGTTTTTTTGGCGCGTAATCCAAAGGCTGTGCCACTCCCACCAAGTGAGGCTGTTCTGCTGACACATCGCCAGGGCCATTGAGTGCCGAATCGGACATGCTGACTTGGTCGCCACATAGTTGGTCGGCACCCTTCGCAAGGTGTGTGTAAACGGAGCGATAATCATCGGTCAATTTGTGCAGTAATTCCGCGGTTTGGGCAAAGTGCTCTGTCACCTCCGCCTCGTAATCTGCCCGACCTTGGCGAGCCTGATCTAGTTGGCTTTCGAGATCCATAATCACTCGGCGTTTATTGTCGCTCCGAGAGTTGAGCGCGAGATACCAACCCACCGCAGCGCCTATCAGGCCCCCAAGAATGAATGGGATCATCAGATTCGTAGCAGACTCCATATCGTTCCTTTTCTGTCACCGTGTTGGCAGTTCGCATTGCGGTCGCTGACTGACTGCAAGAGGAAACCGTTTCCTTACCGACCAATTCGGTGAATAGTGTACTGTATGCGGCACGACACGTCGCCTGTCCGGTGGCCCCCTCAATGTAAAATCAATGCTTGATATTCAGACTGGCAAACGCTCACCTGCTCGCGTCTGATGGAGGGATTTGAGTCTTGTTAGTTACTTGACAACTCTGTGGCCCTGGCGTGGTACGCTCTGCGGTGATCTACGCTACTCATTTTAGCATGACACACCCACTCTCCCCCAAGGAGCGCTATCAGCGCGACCTGCAATCCGGCTCGCTTCTTGAAGATCAAGCGCAAGCGAGGGTTGTTGCCCAGCTCGATGACTTGTTTCATCGCCTGCGTGCTCGTGACGCACTCGAGCAACAGTTTTGGGGTCGAATGAAGCGTCGATTGGGTCGGTACCAAGGTCCGGAGCAGGGCCTTTATATTTGGGGTGGAGTGGGGCGAGGCAAAACGCACTTTATGGATGCTTTTTTCGAGAGCCTCGACTTTGACAGGAAGCTCCGTGTTCACTTTCACCGGTTTATGCAACGCATTCACGCCGCGCTGACAACCTACAGCGGCGCGACCGATCCTTTGGAAATCGTGGCTGACGATATCGCAAAAGAGGCTTTGGTACTGTGCTTCGACGAATTTTTTGTAAGTGACATTGGCGACGCCATGATTCTTGCTGGATTGCTTGACGCGCTAATGCGCCGTGGTGTGACGCTCGTGGCAACGTCGAATATTCCGCCCCAACACTTGTACCGAGACGGCTTGCAGCGTGCCCGATTCTTGCCCGCTATTGCGCTATTGGACAGACACCTCAAGGTGGTCCATCTCGAGTCAGAGACGGATTATCGCTTCAGGACGCTTGAGAGGGCGGACCTCTGGCATATCCCCCATGACGACAGTGCGAGCGAGTCTCTTGCGGCCTACTTCACATCGCTCACCGGACAAGAGGTTGGCGAAGGCAAGCAACTGGAGATCAATAATCGAGCAATGCCTGCCCGAGCTGCGGTACAAGGCGTCGCCTGGTTTGATTTTAAGACCTTGTGCGAAGAAGCGCGTAGCGCCGCAGATTTTGTAGAAATAGCACGGGAGCATCACACGGTGCTCATCGAACAGATTCCTGAGATGACAGCCGAAAAAGAGGATGCGGCGCGCCGTTTCATCAATCTTGTCGACGAATTCTATGATCGCAGAGTCAAACTGATTACTACAGCGGCACTGGCTCCCGAGGTCATGTATGCTGGCAAAAAGCTGTGTTTCGAGTTCGAGCGGACAGTGTCTCGGCTTCAGGAAATGAGAACACGCGAGTATCTGCAAGCGGAGCATCGCCCTTGACGTGCACGGGCAAATTAACGGTTGAAAGGGTAATGGCTCTCCAGTACCATCCGCGCTCCCTAATTTTGTGTCCGGGGCTCCGGTGATGAGAACATATAGTGCCAAGGCAGATGACATCCAGCACGACTGGTTTGTCGTCGATGCTGAAGACAAGACGCTTGGGCGGCTCGCCACCGAGATCGCCCATCGCTTGCGCGGTAAACATAAGCCAGAATACACGCCGCACATGGACATGGGCGACTACGTCGTAGTGGTGAACTGCGACAAAGTCCGCGTCACAGGCGCGAAACGGACAGACAAGCAGTATTATCATCACACTGGGTTTCCCGGCGGCATCAAATCCGCCAGCTTCGAACAGCTGATAGAGCGGGCACCAGAGCGGGTGATACAACGGGCAGTGAAAGGGATGATGCCCCGCAATCCACTGGGACGCGCAATGTTGAAAAAACTCAAGGTTTACGCGGGTCCTGCTCACCCACACGCGGCGCAACAACCGCAGCCACTGACGATTTGAGGAGGGCTTGATGGCAACAGCTCAATACTACGGAACTGGCAGACGCAAGACGTCCACTGCCCGCGTGTTTTTGCGGACGGGAACGGGCAACATTGTGGTTAACGGTCGCCCCATTGACGAGTATTTCGGTCGGGAAGTCGCCCGCATGATTGTCCGCCAGCCACTCGAACTGACAGAAAATGCGGCGACCTTTGACGCAAATGTAACGGTATCCGGTGGCGGTAGTTTCGGTCAGGCGGGTGCTATTCGACACGGTCTGACGCGAGCACTTTTGGACTACGACGAGAGCCTGCGTGGGGCATTGAGAGCGGCAGGATATGTGACGCGCGACGCAAGGGAAGTCGAGCGGAAGAAGGTGGGTCTCAGAAAGGCGCGTCGTCGCCCCCAGTTCTCGAAGCGGTAATCGCCGTGCAGGTTATATTGGAAGCCCGCATTACGCGGGCTTTTTTTTACGTTATTGCTGGATGAAGGACCGAGGCGCTTGAACCGCGGCGAATGATGTGATGTCGCGGAAATGCGCTCCCATAAGCGATACTGGGAGAGGCACGTGCATGTAAGGGTATCTGTTGCTGCAGAGCTGCGGCACTTCATCACTGCCTAATGAGCCAAAATTTTACCCGTCCCGAACCCAGCGCGGATAACAGAGCCGTGGCAGGTAATCTCGTTGGGGTGAGTTACCGTATTTCAACTTGCTGGGGGCAAGCGTGACCATTACACTTCGCGCCCTAAATGGATGATGTCCGCTGCTCAAGCGACGGCTTCGAGGCGGGCAACTTGCCAAGCAGATATACGCCGGGTTTGCTGGCACACCGGGAGACGCTAAAACATGACCGATATCTCTGAAACACCCGAGGCTCCTGGTGACAGCAGCCAAACTCGAAGGCGCTTCTTGACGGCAGCGACCTCTGCTGTGGGCATTGGCGGGGTCGCAGGTGTGGCGGTTCCGTTTTTGGGGTCATGGAACCCCTCTGAGAAAGCGAAAGCGGCTGGCGCACCGGTGCGTGCTGATATCAGTAAATTGGAAAGTGGCCAGATGGTCGTGATTGAGTGGCGAGGTAAGCCGGTCTATGTTCTGAGAAGGACCCCTGAGCAAGTTGCCGGGCTGGCGACACTGAATGACGAGGTCAAGGATCCCCAGTCACAAGCTTCTACCCAGCCAGACTACATAGCGGGAGAAGGGCGAGCGATTAACGAAGAGTTTTTGGTTATCGTAGGCCTTTGTACGCACCTCGGATGTGCGCCAAAATTCCGTCCGGAGGTGGGCGCAACAGACTTAGGTGGCGATGAGTGGTTGGGTGGTTTCTTTTGCCCCTGCCACGGATCAAAGTTTGATTTGGCGGGCCGTGTTTACAAAGGCGTCCCGGCGTCGGCGAACCTAGAGGTTCCCCCTCACAAATTTGAGAATGACAACGTCTTGGTCATTGGCGTTGATGCGGAGGTAGCGTGATGGAAAAAGCACTGACAGGGCTGATCTCTTGGGTGGATGCACGACTTCCTATGACACGCGCGTGGAACACCCACATGGGCGAATATTACGCGCCCAAGAACTTCAACTTGTGGTACTTCTTTGGCGTGTTCTCGCTGTTGGTGTTGGTCAACCAGTTGCTGACAGGGATCTGGCTGACAATGAGCTACACGCCGTCAGCGGAAGAGGCTTTTGCCTCGGTCGAATACATTATGCGTGATGTGGATTACGGCTGGCTGCTGCGCTACATGCATTCCACCGGCGCCTCAGCGTTTTTTATCGTGGTTTATCTCCACATGATGCGTGCACTCATGTACGGCTCCTACAAAAAGCCTCGTGAGCTGATCTGGATCTTTGGCATGCTGATTTTCATCGTGCTGATGGCTGAAGCGTTTGTGGGCTACGTGTTGCCTTGGGGACAAATGTCCTACTGGGGCGCACAGGTCATCATCTCGCTGTTCGGCGCCATCCCCGTGGTTGGCGAGGATATTGTGACCTGGATTCGCGGCGATTACTTGCTCTCCGGGATCACACTAAACCGATTTTTTGCTCTGCACGTTGTGGCGCTGCCGATTGTACTGCTCGCATTGGTCGTGCTGCACATTTTGGCACTCCACGAAGTCGGGTCGAACAATCCGGATGGCGTGGAGATCAAAAAGAACAAGGGCCCTGATGGCGTGCCTCTCGATGGCATCAAGTTCCATCCCTATTACTCGGTGCATGATGTACAGGGCATAGCGGTATTCTTGTTCTTCTTTTGTGCGGTGCTCTTCTTCGCACCGGAAATGGGCGGCTTCTTCCTCGAGTTTGCCAATTTTGAAGAGGCGAACGGATTGAAGACCCCAGAGCATATTGCTCCGGTGTGGTATTTCACACCCTACTACTCTGTGCTGAGGGCGGTACCGGATAAATTTTGGGGCTTCATATTCTTCGCGGCGTCGGTAGTGATTCCCTTTGCGCTCCCCTGGTTGGATCGCAACCCTGTGAAGTCGTGGCGCTATCGCGGTATGCTGAATCGCATTATGCTTTTGGTGTTTGTTGCGACGTTCATTATCTTGGGCGTGCTGGGCGTCAAGGCGCCGACTCCAGAGAGAACCCTGCTGGCTCAGATCGGCACCATCTTCTACTTTATGTTTTTCCTCGCCATGCCCTGGTGGTCAAAAATGGACCGCACGAAGGCAGAGCCTGATCGCGTGACGATGGATGGTGGTATGGGTTTCTGGCAGAGCCTCGCCACAGTCTTACTGGTGGGGGCAATGGCGTTCATTCCCCTAAAAGTGGTGGGCGCCGAGTCGGCTTACGACTGTGGCACAGTCCCGTGTGATGCTTTCGAGGCAGACGTTACCGATCAGCCTTCGCTGCAGCGCGGTGCAGCGCTGTACGCGAATTACTGCATGGGTTGTCATTCTCTGCAGTACTCCCGCCACAACCGCGTTGCGCGAGACCTTGGTATTCCGGAAGACCTGTACAAAGGCAATCTGGTGTTTGACCCGGAGATCAAACTGGGGTCATTAATGACCAATAGTATGGATAAGGGGCAGGCTAAAATTTGGTTTGGCGCTACGCCCCCTGATCTCACTTTGATTTCAAGGGCGCGCCAGCCAGAGTGGCTCTACACCTATCTGCGTGCTTTTTATCGGGACGACCAGCGTCCCTATGGGGTTAACAACCGAGTTTATCCTAATGTTGGCATGCCGCATGTGCTGATGGAGCTGCAGGGGCTGCCTGCCTGCTTTGACGAATCGGGAGAGGTGGCGATCAAAGCAGTCGACTGTAAAGACGTCAGTGTCGCTGTAGCGGGTGCTATGTCACCGGGTCAATTCGATAGTGCAATGTATGATTTAGTGAACTTCCTCGCCTACACCGCCGAGCCTTACAAGGCTGATCGATTGCGAATTGGTACGTACGTGCTGCTATTTCTCGTTGTCTTCTTCATTTTCTCCTGGTTACTGAACCGGGAGTATTGGAAGGATGTGCATTAAATAGGCGTAATGCAGCCGAGGGGGCGTCCGGTGCCCCCTTTTGAGTGATAGACTATCGCCTTCAATCGCTAGTAGAAAATCTATGTCTGATGATGCTTCCGGGATCGTTTCGAAACGATCCTCCATGACCTTGTTCTCCGATAGCACCAGTCACTACAGCCACCGCGTGCGTTTAGTGTTGGCTGAAAAAGGTGTGACAGTAGAGTTGGTAGATTCCGAAACAGGCGCGACCCCCGCCGAGTTGGGGGATCTTAATCCTTACAATAGCATGCCCACGCTGGTAGACAGGGAGTTGGTGCTCTATGAGTCTAAGGTGATGATGGAGTATTTGGACGAGCGCTTTCCTCATCCACCCCTGTTGCCGGTTTATCCTGTCGCACGAGCGGAGAGCCGGTTATTCGTCTACCGTATTGAGCGTGACTGGGCCACCCTGGTAGACGCCATCCAGTCTTCGCGCAGTGATAACGTGGTGACCAAGTCGTGCAAGGAGTTACGCGAGAGTTTGGTTGCCGTTGCCCCGATATTCGCTGAGAAGCCCTTCTTTATGAGTGAGGAATTCTCGTTGGTAGATTGCTGTGTGGCACCTATTTTATGGCGGTTGCCCGCTTTAGGTGCAGACATCCGGCCGAGTAAGCAATCTAAGCCACTGTTTGACTACATGGATCGATTGTTTAATCGAGAAGCTTTTCAGGAGAGCCTGTCAGTTCAGGAGAGGGAGATGCGCCCCTAGGGACGCAGGTTCTTTTGAACTCCAGCCGGCCCTATATCATTCGTGCCCTATACGAGTGGATTGTGGACAATGGTTGTACGCCTCATCTTTTGGTCGACGTGAGCATCGATGGTGTTGATGTCCCCCAAGCCTACGTCTCTGACGGGCAGATTGTCCTGAATATTTCCCCAAGTGCTGTTGTCGGTTTGGAGATGACCAACGAGTCGGTGTTTTTCAATGGCCGCTTCGGCGGTGTCGCTACCGACATACTGGTGCCAATCGGTGGCATTCTCGGCATTTATGCTAGGGAAAACGGGCAAGGCATGGTCTTTGACTCTGCGGCACCCGAAGACCCTCCTGAGCCGCCAGCGGGTCGCGGCCGCCCTAGCTTGAAGGTGGTGAAGTAGCGGGCCCGGAAATGATCTCAAAGAGTTTGACGACTCGCTCGGCGTCGCTGACCTCGGCAGCCTCAAGTGCAACTCGATCCGCTTCTTCCGCGCTGAGCAGGCCCATCAGGAAGACAACACTGTTCTCCGTGACGACTTTTACTCGCGTGCCTGGCGTATCTGAACTTGCGAGCAGTTTTGTTTTTACCTGCGTTGTGATCCATGTGTCATTCGTGCGCGTCCCCGCGCTGGTCTCCGGGCCAACCTCTAGCTCGTTATAAATTCTGCGCACACCGTCAATTTTACGAACCACATCGGTGGCCAAAGCCTTGAGGTCTTCCGAGGGGACTTGGCCTGCGAGCAGAACAAAGCCGTTGAAGGAGATAATACTGAGGTGTGCCTCTTCGTAACCGGCTGAGGCAGCATTGATATTGACCTTTGATTTGGTCTCAATGCTCTCGTCTTCAAGTTGCTGGGCAAAGGTGCGCTCGCTCAGATCCTCCTCTATTGGACCGGCGCCAGCGCCGGCCAAGATGCTGCCGCATCCCTGCAAAGATGCGCAAAGTAGCGTCGCAAGTAACAATCGGTAATATCGACACATGATTTAGTCCTCCACTGGACCAAAGGTATTGGTTTCAATCAATCTCGCCAGGCAGATGGCGATTGCGTGATTCAGGGTAAGCCGATATTCGACAGAGGCTTCCTCTGAGTGCAGGCTTAATCCGGGGCCGTTGTGCCCAAGCCAAACGGCGTTGACTTGCCGTTGCTCTATGGCGACCTGAATTCTCTGAACCTCTGATTGCGATAGATTGGCAGCGAAAATAATGGCGGCATCACCCGCTTGCCCTAGTGCTTGAAGCTGCTGCGTCACCCACATGATGCCAGTTTGCACTGAGCCAATACGATACTCTGCCAGTTCAAGAACCGGAAGGCTTGGTCTTTCTCTCAGTACACCGTTCTGCAGAAGGCTGGTCAGTACTATAGCGCTGGCTGCATCGGCTCCGAGGCCAATGCTGAAAAGTTTTTTTTCTGTGAGGATAGCTTGGGATGCAACATCTGCTGCCGCGCCCGCTATTTCTGCAACGTCGTCGACAGCCAGACTGGCGCTCTCAATGTAGCGATGAAAAAAATTGGCGATGAGAGGGTAGGCGTCCAAGGTTTGTCAGTGTCGATTACCAATCAGTTGATTCAAATACTGCGCAAAGCCATATCGCATGGGGTGCTTGTGTGTCCTCATCATAAGCAATTACGTCAAAGCGACAAGGGAAATCGGACCATTTTTGGTGTTGTTTGCGAAACAACTTGGCGCATTTTTCGAGGCGTTTTTGTTTTTGTTGTGTGACACTGCCTGCGGCGGATGTAAATCGCGATCGCCGCCGGTAGCGGACCTCAACAAAGACCAGGCGCGATTCTTCCTGCATAATCAGATCGATCTCACCGAGCTGAGTGAGAAAGTTGCGGGCCACCAAAGAGAGGCCCTGCTTTAACAGGAACGCTTCTGCTTGCTGTTCCCAATATTTCCCCGCCCGATGCACGCTGCCGCCATTAATGAAGCACAGGATGTCAGGGTAACGCGCCGTAACGGACCTCTGCGTCATCAAAAGTCGCCAGTTCTGAAGCTCTTTCGATCAATCCGTTTTGCTTTCTACGCAGCGTTCCAGTGTGGCCGCGAATGATCCAATCATCAGTGATGGTGGCCTGGTTCCAGTGTTGTGCCAGTGAGAGTGCGTCTTGGCCGAGTGCGCGCAGTCGACTTAGCCGATCGCTGATACGAGGGGGCAGCATGGCGGGTACCTCAACGAATAGCACGCCATTAAGGTCGCTGTTGCGTGAATTACGGACGCCATCGTTGATGGAAGAGGTGGCGTATACGGGTGATTCACCGGACATGTGGAATACCAGCAGTGGCCGCCAGGCGCGCGCCGTGGGTGGGTCGGGAGCCAGCATGAAGATGCACCCGAAATCGCTGCGTCCACGACCTCTGGCATCTACCGGGAGATCAAAAGCGGTCTCGACAGAGCGAATTCGAGCGTCGCTTGAGCCCGAGCCCAGCAGTGCTCCCATTGCCTCATTCGCTTCCGAGGCTTGCTCGACAACGAGTCGGCCTCGAATCTTACCGCCGAGCTGAGTCCACCGGGGTTCGAGCGCTTTCAGCAATCTGCCGCCACGGTCTCCCGCCGCAGCTATGACGATGGCATTTCTGCATCCTCTACCGAATGCAATATCTGCTATCTGCAAGGCTTCATCTTCAGGTGCGAGGCTAAAATTCATTCTGTTACTTTGTCGGTCTACGGTGTCGGCCTCTGGCTGATTAAGGAGAACCGTGGGGATGGGTAGAGGGCCTAATTCCATCAGGCTAGCGACCTCTGCTTTGGTAAGTGGGCCCAGTATCAGATCTGGTTGATCCTGCACTGCGCGCTGATAAGCATGTCTTGCGCTAGGGTATTGGGCAGAGTTAACGGCGTGTAGTTTTGGCCGCTTGGCAGGGTTTGGATAAAGAGAATAGAGTTGTTCGACAGCCCCCGCTAAAACTGCCTCACCTGCTGCGGCCAGATTCCCATCCAAGGGAAGGATGATAGTCACGCGGTTCAGCTCAGGGCCTTGCGTCCATTCCAAAAGGTGTCTGGGTAGAGGAGGATGTGATATCAAGCGAGCGTTTCGATTCAGCCATTGTGTGAACCGGGTTTGATCTAGTCGATACGCTACCTGCATCTCCAGCCATGCACGCCAAGCGGGATCATCTCTTGCTAGGTCAATTTGCCGATCGACAGTAGCGTCCGGGAGGCGCAGCAAATAGTTGAAGAGCTTGTCGCCAAGCGCTTGCTCATCATGCAAAACTTTAGCCGTTAGCGCTCGCTGGTATACTGCTTTGGCGGCAATTAACCAGTCTCCCGAGGCCGCCGCGCGGTATTCTTGTTCCTCCCTCACGAACGCCAGTGCAGTACTGTTGTCGGCCCCCAGCGTATCGAGCAGCTGGGCAGCTTCTTGGATATCGCCGGCATACCACGCCAAGCGACTATCAATTGCCATCAGTGTTGAGGCATCTACGCCCGTTACCACGGCGTGATTGCGATAGTGTCGAGCTAGGAGAAGCGACTCGTCTCGCGCAACGCGTGATAGGTGTTCGATAGTCTCTAAGTCCAGCTGCTCTCCCTCGAGTGGTGTGGGTGCCGTGCTTGGTGTAACAGCGATGGGCATCTTGGTGTTGATCTCAACGGGAGGTGTTGCGCAACTGGTTATGAAGAGTAAGACACTGATCGCTCTCAAACAGATGAGGGCCGGGTGTCGGCCATTGCTGGTTCGCCGGAATAATAGAAGAGGATGACCTGCGGGATACATAACGGCAGTATAGCCGCAACGGGATAAATATGACCCGCTGCGGAGTGAGAGGAGTGACTGCCAGTCTATTTGTAATTGCCACCCCCATTGGCAATCTCGGTGATATCACGCAGCGCGCGCTGGAGACATTGCGTGAGGTTGATCTTATCGCTGCTGAGGATACCCGGCATTCGGCTGCGCTCATGCGACATTTTAATGTCGCTACGCCGCTGGTCAGTTATCACGATCACAGCAAAGAGAGTGAAGTGCTGCAGTTACTTAATCATTTACGCTCAGGACGTTCACTGGCATTGATTTCGGATGCGGGTACGCCTTTGGTGTCTGATCCTGGTTACCGATTGGTTGCCGCCTGCCATACTGAAAGCATCCCTGTTGTCCCGATTCCCGGTGCTAGCTCACTGACAGCAGCCCTAAGTGCTTCTGGTTTGCCAACAAACCGTTTTCATTTTGAAGGCTTTTTGCCAGTGAAATCTGGTCAACGCAAGTCGCGTCTAAAGGCTATTCGACATCTGGAATCGACGCTGGTCTTGTTCGAAGCGCCGCGTAGGCTACCCGAATCTCTTATGGCGTTACTTGATGTACTCGGAGACCGCGATGCTGCGCTCTGTCGTGAGCTGACAAAGGCTCACGAGACTATTCGGTGCGACCGGCTAAGCGGATTGCATGAATTTGTGGCGGCGGATATCCAACAGTTACGAGGCGAGGCGGTGTTGGTTGTCAGGGGCTTCGAACCTGAAGGCGAAGCGATTACCCCTGCAGCGATGTTACTTGTTGAGCGTTTGGCCCGAGAGCTGCCGCCGCGCCGCGCCGCGGCTGTCGCGGCGGACATTACCGACGGATCGGCTCGCGCTCTTTATCAATGGTTGCTGGAAAAAAAGCGGGATAGTTGAGCTTGCGGCTATCGTCAGTTGTCGATAAATTGCAGGTGAGTTGGTCTGACGATCGCTGTCGCAGTGCGGCAGAGGAAAGTCCGGGCTCCAACGGGTCAGGGCGCCAGGTAACGCCTGGGGGGCGCGAGTCCACGGAAAGTGCAGCAGAAAGGAAACCGCCTGCTTGCAGGTAAGGGTGAAAAGGTGCGGTAAGAGCGCACCGCGCGGTTGGTAACAACCGTGGCGATGGTAAACCCCGCTCGGAGCAAGACCAAATAGGGATCCTATGCCGTGGCCCTCGGCGGATTCGGGTAGGTCGCTACAGGCGAACGGTGACGTTCGTCGCAGATGAATGATCGTCCAAGACAGAACCCGGCTTATCGACCGACTCACTTTGCCCCCCGAAAGGGGGGCTCCTCTTGCAGCGTGGTTGCAAGGTACTTCCCTTGTCTGTCAGGCCTTCGATATTTATATCAATTAGAGCTATAAAATATAATTTATATATTTTTATAGAATATAACCTAAGGTTAAACCTGTAAGTGCGGGATAAAAACTTGTTTTAAAGACGGTTTCCCGCCCACTCTTTTTTGTGTTCCTTCTTGCGCAGGCGCGTCTAAAGCACTGAAAAACCACGTTTTTTCCCAAAATGATCGTTGACCGCTGGTCTTTATCGCGAGTATAGTGGTTAAACGTGGAGAAAAGTGGGTAGCAAGCCCATTTAGTGGGAAATTAAGGGGGCCGGTGGGCGCGACGTCATGTTTCGAGGGGTGCAATACATCAATCTCGATGCCAAGGGCAGAATGGCGGTNCCCGCGCGTCAGCGCGAGCAGTTATCGGTGATCTGCGAAGGTCAAATGGTAATGACTGTGGATACGCAGTCTAGCTGTCTCGCCCTTTATCCGTTGCCAGAATGGGAGCGCATCGAGCGTGATGTGCAGGCCTTGCCCGCTTTAAATCCCGCTATCAAACGTTTTCAGCGATTGGTTCTGGGCTATGCCAGCGATCTCCAGTTGGATGGGAATGGGCGCGTACTGGTTCCGCCTGCGCTGAGGGAATATGCGCAGCTGGAAAAGCGCGCGGTTTTGGTGGGGCAGGGCAACAAGTTGGAATTGTGGTCTGAAGAGCTTTGGCAGCGAGAGTGTGAAGCTGCTTTGGGCGTCGACTCGGCGGGNGCGCTCCCGGCGGAGCTAATGCAGCTCAATCTTTGATGGACCGGCCGCATCACCCGGTTTTACTAGAGGAGGCGATTGCAGCATTGATGGTATCGGCTGACGGCGTATACCTAGATGGCACTTTTGGCCGGGGCGGGCACAGTTCCCGTATTCTCGATGCGTTGTCGCCCGGAGGCGCATTGATTGGTTTTGATCAAGACCCCGAGGCAGCCAAAGCCGCCAGTCAGCTCGCTGACCAAGACCCTCGCTTTCAATTCCATGCGGTCAATTTTCAGTCGTTGGGTGATCAGGTGGAGCCTGAAAGCCTCAACGGCGNCCTGCTGGATTTGGGCGTGTCGTCGCCGCAGCTGGATGAGCCATCTCGGGGCTTTAGTTTTTCGCATGATGGGCCNCTTGATATGCGCATGAATCCCAGCGAGGGGCAATCAGCAGCAACCTGGCTCTCGATGGCGACTGAATCAGAGATAGCGAGGGTGCTCAAAACGCTGGGTGAGGAGCGATTTGCGCGTAGAATTGCCGGCGCTATCGTTGCGGCCAGAGCGCAAGCGCCGATAGAGCGCACGGGCCAGCTGGCAGAGGTGGTTGCTGCGGCGAATCCCCGGTGGGAGCACCACAAGCATCCGGCGACCCGAAGTTTTCAGGCGATTCGCCTGCACATTAATCGAGAGTTAGAGGTGTTGCCGGCCGCTTTGGAGCAGATTGTCAAAGCGTTGGCGCCGGGTGGCCGGCTAGTCGTGATCAGTTTTCACTCTCTCGAAGACCGTATCGTAAAGAGATTTATTCGAGATAAAGCCCGGGGGGAGCGCCTGCCNCCGGGAGTCCCCGTTCAATATGAACCACCATCAGGCGTGATGCGAGCAATCGGCAAGGCCATTGTGCCGGGCTCTGATGAAATCGCCCGTAATTCCAGATCGCGGTCCGCCGTCATGCGGGTTGCGGAGCGCTTGTGATGCGCACTCTGTCGCTATCCCCGCCGGTGCTCGGCGTACTCCTGGCCCTCGCACTGGCGGCATCTGGGCTGGGGTTGGTCTGGAGTACTCATGAAGTCCGAGCCGGATACGCGCGGCTTCAGGTGCTTGAGTTGCAGCGCTGGCAATTGCAGGAGGAATATACTCGCTTGCTGCTCGAGCTCAACACTTGGGCCGCTCCTCACCGGATTAGTCAGATTGCCTCAGACAAACTTTTTATGTTGCCGCCAGCGCTCAGTCTCTCTCGAGTGATTGAGCAATGACGGCAGCATCACCATTTGGGCTCTCGAAGTGGCGTTATGGCCTTGTGTGTCTGCTGCTTATGGGTCTGGCCGGTTTGCTGATCGGNCGACTGGTCATGCTGCAACTTACCGATAGTGGGAGTGGCGCGGTGTTTCTTCGAGAGCAAGGNGCGCTTCGCACTATCCGGACCGCAGAGATACCGGTTTATCGAGGGTTGATCGAAGACAGAAATGGCACGCCTNTGGCGGTGAGTTCGCCGGTGGTATCACTGTGGGCCAATCCGAAGCTACTGAAAGACAGTTTGCGATTGGGGGAGCTGGCTGATCTGCTTTCTATTGACCCCACTGCGCTCAGGGAGAAGTTGGCGTTTTATGGTGATAAACAGTTTATGTACCTCGCGCGGCACCAGGCCCCGGAGTTTGCTCGAAAAATTTTGCAAGGCCAATTTCCGGGGGTAAAGGGCGAACGTGAATANCGTCGTTATTACCCCGCTGGAGAGGTGACGGCTCAAGTATTGGGTCTGACAAATGTCGACGGGCGGGGCATCGCCGGNGTAGAGATGGCGTTTGAAGATTGGCTAAAGGGAGTGCCCGGCAAGAAGCGCTTTATTAAAGATCTACATGGCGAGATGGTCAGGGATTTCGGTGTGATTGACGAGCCGCGTCCCGGAAAAACGTTAACTCTCAGCCTCGATTTGCGCTTGCAATATGTGCAACACCGCGAATTGCAAAGAGCCATGAAGGAGACGGGCGCGGTGGCTGGGTCAGCCGTTACNCTTGATGCGTGGACGGGGGAAGTGCTTGCAATCAGCAACTATCCTGTTTTTAACCCAAATGCCCGATCAACGCTTGATTACGGCAGCGCTCGGAATCGCGCCGTCACCGACGTATACGAGCCTGGGTCAACTGTTAAGACGCTGACCCTCGTAGCGGCNCTAGAGAGCGGNCAGTTCAACCTGGANACTTTGATTAATACCACCCCTGGACGCATACGAGTGGGATCTAAGGTGCTCCATGATCCCCGTAACTACGGTGAGATGACGCTCTCCAGAGTCATTGAAAAATCGAGTCAAGTAGGTGTTACCAAGCTCGCGCAAGCGGTGGGACACGAAGCCATCCTCGACGTGCTCCATCGTTTTGGTTTGGGTGCGGATACGGGTACCGGCTTTCCCGGTGAGCGCGCTGGTGTGTTGCCAAGCCACGCGCACTGGAGTGACATCGAAAAAGTTACGTTGGCATTTGGCTATGGTTTAAATGCGACGCCAATCCAGTTAGCACGCGCCTATGCGGTTTTTGCCAACGAGGGTGTTCGACGTCCTCTTACCCTCCTCAAGTACGATTCTGACAATACCCTGCAAGGGGATCGCGTCGTCACGGCTGAAATTGCGCGCGATGTGCTGACAGTCCTCGGACGGGTTACTAAACCCGGTGGTACCGCAACGCTCGCGCAAGTGCAGGGATTCTCTGTGGGGGGCAAAACCGGCACGGTTCACAAAGTCGGAGAGGGTGGTTATCTCGACGATCAGTACGTGGCGTTGTTTGTGGGAATCGCTCCAATCAATGAGCCGCGATATGTCACTGCCATTTTGGTCGATCAGCCGCTTGGTGATCACTACGGTGGGGGGTTGGCGGCGGCGCCGGTTTATTCGCGGATCACCGAAGAGGTTTTGCGGATCAGGAATGCGCGTCCGGAGCGCTCTGNTACCGGTGCGCTGCTGGCCGATGCGGGGGTAGCCCAGTGATGGTGGGCTTGCGGCATTTGCTTAGCGATCTCGCTGTGCCTGATATCACCGTGTCAAACATGACGTTGGACAGTCGCCAGGTCAGTGCAGGTGACCTTTTCGTCGCGCTGCCAGGTCTACATCATGATGGTCGGGATTTTATCGAGGCTGCATTTACACGAGGGGCGGCCGCGATACTGACCGAAACAGTACCAGATGCGCTATTGGGGGATGATCGAGTCATCCCCATCCCGCNATTGAAGGTGCGCCTTGGCGAATTGGCAAATCGTTTTTACCGCGCGCCATCAAAAAAACTCAAGCTGATCGCGGTTACGGGCACCAACGGCAAAACGTCGATCGTAGAATTGGTCAGTCAAATGTTGCGCTCGATGGGATATCGAGCTGGTTCAATCGGTACTCTAGGCATGAAGCTGGTTGAGAGGCCCAGCGAGGCTCGTAATACCACGCCGGATTGCGTCAGTATTCACCGGCAGCTGGCGANGTGGTGTGATGCATCCGTAGANTGGGTTGCGATGGAGGCTTCCAGTCATGCGCTAGACCAAGGCCGTTTAGACGGCTTNTCCATTGATGCGGCGGTCTTCAGCAATCTCTCAAGGGACCATCTCGATTACCACTCCTCAATGGAGGCATACTGCGAGGCAAAACTACGTTTGTTTCGCGACTTCGCGCCAGCGGTCAGGATTTTTAACGCGGACGACGCACTGCTGACCTCCCACCGGAACGCATGGGGCAAAGCAGGGCTTGGGATTTCTTGTGAAGGCGCGCTCGCAGACATTCAAGTCCTGGTAAAGGGTGCGGCACCGCTAGCGCTGCAGCTGAAAACGCCCTGGGGAGCGACGCAANTTCAATCTGCCCTCGCGGGGCGTTTCAATGCTTTTAATCTCTCGGCGGCGGTTACTTTGCTCGCGGCTATGGGCTTGCCANTTGATGCAGTGATTTCGGCTGCCGAGCAGGTCGATCCCGTTCGCGGACGCCTTCAAAAGGTTGAATTCGAATCAGACATTGCGGTTTTCATTGACTACGCACACACNCCAGATGCGCTCAATCGCGCTTTGTGTGCGTTATCTGACTTCGGGGTGAAAGGCCATATCTGGGTGGTTTTCGGNTGTGGCGGGGATCGNGATCGCGGCAAACGAGCGGAAATGGGGGCNACNGCAGCAGCGATAGCTGATCGACTCGTTGTCACCAGCGACAATCCTCGATCCGAGTCGCCTGTCGCCATNATCGACGANATTTTGGAAGGCTGTCGTCATGTTGTTCCTATGGTTGAGGTGGATCGTGCGGAGGCGATTGCGCTGGCTGTCTCGCAAGCCGATACCGGTGATGTCGTCTTGATCGCCGGTAAGGGTCACGAGACCTATCAGGAAGTGGGCAGCGTCCGCCAACCCTTTTGTGACAGTGATCATGCGCGCAAAAATCTCGCTATTAGGCGGGCAGCCTGATGACGGCGGTCGAATTGCAGATGCTCGCTGATAGCACGGGTGGGCACCTGATAGGGCAATCGGTAACCCTTCAAGGGTTGGCGATTGATAGTCGCGCTGTNAAGGGTGGTGAATTATTTGCCGCAATTCGCGGCGCCCGGGTCGATGGACATGAATTTGCGGCAAAAGCGATGTCGTCCGGTGCGGCAGCATTGCTGACTGAGCGGCGTCTTGAGGGATTGACCCCGCAACTGGTGGTTTCAGATGTCACGAATGCGTCTGGCACCTTTGCGTTGCTCAAGCGCAGGTCATTTNCCGGACCAGTTATTGCNATCACCGGCAGCGCAGGCAAAACCACGACTAAAAACCTNGTGTCGGCGGCGGTATCGGTGGCCGGATCTGTTCACGCCACTCTGGGGAATCAGAATAACGAGCTGGGTGTGCCGCTGACATTGGCAGGGCTTAACCAGCAGCACCAATTCGCGGTGATTGAAATGGGCGCCGGGCAACCGGGCGACATTGCATATCTGTGTGATGTGGCAGAACCGGATATTGCTGTCTGTCTTAATGCCTCCGCGGCTCACCTTGCGCATTTCGATAGCGTCGACGCCATAGCGCGCACCAAGGGGGAAATTCTTCAAGGCCTGAAAGGAGAGGGTCTCGCCGTGATCAATGCTGATCAGCCGTGGCTCAGTCAATGGATTCAACAAGCGGGTGGCGCCAGACAAGTGACTTTTGGGTTCTCTGCGCAGGCAGATTATCGAGCCGTTCATGTGAAGAATCACGGCCTCGCCGGGACGCAATTTCAGCTGCATGTTAAGGGAGTGCGAGTGCCTGTGAGGCTGGTTTTACCGGGAGAACAGCATGTGTCGAATGCACTGGCGGCACTGGCTGTCGCTATCGAACTCGGCGTATCTCCCGAACAGGCTGCAAATGCGCTGCTGGGGGTGCAGGTAGGAGCGGGTCGCGGAGAAGTTCGCACTGGATGTTGGGGCGGCCGGGTCATTGATGACACATACAACGCTAATCCTGCCGCAGTGAAAGCGGCCATTGATGTATTGGCCATGGAGCCTGGTCATCGCGTGTTGATTTTGGGTGCCATGCTCGAGTTAGGCAGTACCAGTGAGACCCTCCACGAGGACGTGGGTACCTATGCAAGGTCGGCCGGCATNGATCAATTGATTGTAGTGGGGCACGGCGCTAAGGGTGCTGCCCGTGGTTTTGGTGNTGGGGCGATGTTTTTTTCAGACCAATTGTCTCTCAAAGCCGAGTTTCCGGTGCTGCCCGCGGACCATGTTATTTGGGTGAAGGCCTCGCGTGGTGCGGCGCTTGAGCAGACAGTCGGCTGGTTGGCGCCTACGAGGGGGTCTGAATCATGCTGATGTGGCTGAGTGAGCAACTGCTATTTATCGACCCCGGATTCTCGGTTTTCCAATATCTGACCTTGCGCGGTATTTTGGCAGCCTGCACAGCGCTTGCTATTTCCATGTTCATTGGCCCGGTGATGATCGCGCGACTCAATCAGTTGCAGATTGGTCAAACCATCCGAGAGGACGGTCCGCAGTCTCATCTCCAAAAAGCCGGCACGCCAACTATGGGTGGTGCTTTGATACTGGTCACCGTGATGGGGTCGACCCTGTTATGGGCGGATCTCAGCAGTCGTTATATTTGGGTTGCAGTCGCCACGACAACTGCCTTTGGTTTGATTGGGTGGGTCGATGACTATCGTAAAGTGGTGCGCAGGGACACNCGCGGGCTTCCCGCTCGCTGGAAGTATCTGTGGCAATCCCTATGTGCTTTTGGCATCACGCTCTATCTCTTTGACACCGCCCTCATTCCAGAAGAGACCACCTTGTACGTTCCATTTTTCAAAGATGTCGCTTTGACGATGGGTTGGTTGTTTGTGCCATTCAGTTACCTAGTTGTCGTCGGCGCGAGTAACGCGGTGAATCTGACAGATGGTCTCGACGGATTGGCCATCATGCCCACCGTTATGGTGGCTACTGGACTGGGTGTGATCGCCTATCTCTGTGGGCACGTCGAGTTCGCTGAATACCTGCACATCGCTTATTTGCCCGGTGCCGGGGAATTGATGGTCTTCTGCGGCGCCATTGCAGGTGCCGGCCTGGGTTTTCTGTGGTTCAACACCTACCCCGCAATGATATTTATGGGCGACGTCGGGGCGTTGGCTCTCGGTGCGGCGTTAGGTGTGGTAGCCGTTATGACGCGACATGAAATTGTCCTGTTCATTATGGGAGGCATTTTCGTATTGGAAACGGTCTCGGTGATGATTCAGGTGGCGTCGTTTAAATTGACTGGCAGGCGAGTTTTCCGGATGGCCCCTATTCATCATCATTTTGAGCTAAAGGGATGGCCTGAGCCAAGAGTCATCGTTCGTTTCTGGATTATCACAGTAATGCTGGTGCTTTTCGGGCTGGCGACACTGAAGTTGCGGTGAGGCCATGTCGANCTCTTCCTCAACCATCGCCAGTACGGAGAATCGTATGATCCTCGGGCTNGGTNTCACGGGTCGCAGTGTTGCCCGATGGTGGAGTCAGCGAGGGATTGCNTTTCACGCNATGGATACCCGAGAGGCACTGGCCGCTGAGACAGCTACGTGGTCCGAGATAGACGCCGCCTCATTNGCGTTTGGAGAGCCAGCCGAGGATGCGGCCGACGGTGTTACTGAGCTGATTGTTAGCCCTGGTATTTCACTTGAGCACCCAATGGTGGTGCGCGCGAAGGACCGAGGCTGCCGCGTTCGCGGTGATATTGATTTGTTTATGGAGGCGGTCGATGTGCCTGTGATCGGTATTACCGGGTCCAATGGTAAATCGACCGTCACTGCCTTGCTGAGTTCAATGATCTCAGAATGCGGCGCTAGCGTCTCGATAGGAGGGAATTTTGGCAGGCCTGCCCTCGACCTGCTCTCTGACGAATCCGACTGTTATGTGTTGGAGCTGTCCAGTTTTCAATTAGAGCGGGCCGAGCCGCTGGGCTTGTCGGTTGCAACGGTGCTGAATATATCGGCTGATCATTTGGATCGCTACGACAATATCGCTGCGTACCATCAATCGAAGCATCGAATCTTTCTTGGTGTGAAACATGTNGTGGCCAACCGCGACGACCCGCTTACGGTACCTCTGCTGCCGGAGGAAGTGCCAGTNAAATGGTGGCGCCGGGGTGAGCCTGATNTNGGTGAGTACGGCTTGCGAGAGAGGGAGGGCGTGTTGTGGGTCTGTCGTGGTTTTCAACCGCTACTCTCAACGGCACAGCTGCCTCTGGCAGGGAGGCACAATTACCACAATGTGCTGGCGGCCTTGGCTCTGGGCGTTGCCATGGGTTTTTCAGAGGAGCAACTGCTTGCCGGCGCGGTTCGCTACCGCGGTTTGCCTCATCGCTGCGAGCGTGTTGCGGCNGTGGGGGATATCACCTTTTTTGATGACAGTAAGGGCACCAACGTGGGCGCGACCTTGGCCGCACTCGAGGGGCTGGGTGGGGCTAACAACCTCTGGCTGATTTTGGGTGGTCAGGGGAAGGGCCAGGACTTTTCGCTTCTCCGCTCTGCTGTGGCGAAGTATTGCGCCGGCATCGTCGTTATTGGTGAGGCTGCGGGAGAGATAGCTGCGGTATTGGCTGATGTGATCACCGTGCACCAAGCCGCATCGCTTGAGTCGGCGGTAGGTCTTGCCTCAGACCTGGCTGANCNAGGCCAGGCGGTATTACTGTCTCCGGCATGCGCAAGCCTCGATATGTTCAGGGATTACGTTGACCGGGGAGAGCGATTTCAGTCTGCGGTGCTGGCGCTCGGAGCCGCCGCATGAATCAATCCGAGATGCTGGCGTCATATCGAGGAGATTCCATGTTGATGGCAATCGGCGCCTCGCTGCTCTGTATTGGTCTCGTGGCGATCGCCTCGGCGTCTATTGAGTATGGCGACTTTCACTTTGGCAACCCTTGGCACCACACCACNCGACATGCGCTATACCTGGCGCTGGGAGTCGCCGCTGGTGCCATCACCTACATGACACCCACTCAGACTCTGAAACAGTTTTCACCTTGGCTACTCTTTCTCGCATTCGCTCTCCTGATACTGGTTTTGATGCCGGGCATCGGCCNAGAGGTGAATGGAGCGCAGCGATGGTTACCGTTGGGTCCGTTAACTTTTCAGCCNTCTGAATTCGCGAAATTTGCCTTGCTGCTGTATGTGGCGGGTTATTTGGTGCGACAGGAAGAGTCAGTCCGTCACCAATGGCAAGGGTTGGCCAAATTGGTGGGTATCCTGGCGATCGTCGCTGTATTACTGCTGGCAGAGCCCGATTTTGGTGCAACTGTTATTGCGGTGGGTATGGTGGTGGGGATGATGTTTGTTGCCGGCGCCAAGCTGCAATACATCGGCGCGATGTTACTCGCTGTGGGCATGGCTTTGGTAACGCTTGTGATCAGCGCACCCTATCGCTTGCAGAGACTAACCGCCTACCAAAACCCTTGGGATGACCCGTTTGGGTCCGGTTTCCAATTGGTACAGTCTCTGATTGCTTTTGGTCGCGGCGAGTGGTTGGGCGTGGGCCTGGGAAACAGCGTTCAGAAGCTCTTTTACNTGCCCGANGCNCACACTGACTTCGTATTTTCCATCTGGGCNGAAGAAACTGGTTTTGTCGGTGCTTTTGCGCTGATCGTGCTTTTTGTATCTCTGGTTGCGCGCATCCTTAGAACTGCCTGGCGTGTTGCTGCGCTNCATCANNATTACGAGGCTTACGTTTGCTTTGGNGCNGCGCTCATGTTTGCGGGNCAGGTATTTATCAATATGGGANCGAGCTCGGGCCTATTGCCGACAAAGGGTCTAACGCTGCCGTTTGTGAGTTATGGCGGTTCAAGTCTCATCATGAACTGCGCCCTGCTCGGCATTATTCTGAGAATTTCGGACCAACATCTTTTTGATAAGCCGCCAATGTCTAACCGAAAAAGGCGGCAGCGCGCATGACGAACCCGACTACGCAACCGTTAACGGGCCGTGCACTGATTGCTGCGGGAGGGACCGGTGGTCATGTCTATCCGGCCCTGGCAGTGGCAGATGTACTAAGCGATCGCGGTTGGTCCGTAGATTGGATTGGCACGGAGCGGGGTATTGAACAGCGATTGGTACCTGTTGCCGGCTTACCTTTGCACCGCCTATCAGTCTCAGGCTTGCGTGGGAAAACAGTTTTAGCCCGGTTCAAGGGTATGTTGTTGCTGGGCCTCGCGGTTTTGCAGTCACTCCGCTTGATACGTCGCACTCGACCCGATGTCATGNTGGGTATGGGNGGCTATGCGGCGGGTCCCGCAGGTCTTGCCGCCTGGGTGAGTCGTTGCCCACTTGTGATCCATGAGCAAAATGCGATTGCTGGAACAACCAATCGTTGGCTTGCGCCACTCGCAGTGCAAGTGCTTCGCGGCCTGCCGGGAAGCTTCGGAGCGCGTCAGGATACGCCAGTAGTGGGGAANCCAGTGCGCGCACAATTGCACCCTNCTGATCGCAGTGAGCTGGATCACCTAGCTAANTTCAATGAGGTCCGCCCCCTGAAAGTGCTCGTGTTAGGAGGCAGCCTCGGCGCCGCTCCGCTGAACGCTTTACTGCCATCGACCTGCGATCTGTTGTGCGAACTTGGTTTGGCGGGGCACGTCTCGATTTGGCAGCAGTGCGGCGATCGCAACCGCGCAAAGGCCGACGAATGCTGGCAGCACAGTCGCTTCAGCGGGCAGAGAGTGGATAACTATATTGACGATNTGGCAGAGGCTTATCGATGGGCCGATGTGGTCATAGCAAGAGCTGGCGCGCTCACGATTTCTGAGCTAGCTGCCACCGCGTCTCCCTCTGTGCTGATTCCACTGCCTCACGCCATTGACGACCANCAGACGGCCAATGCCAAGGTGCTGTCGGAAGTAAATGCCGCTGTGCTGCTGCCTCAGAGCGAGGCGACTNCTGAGCGACTCGNGACTCAGCTGGTTNGCTGGATCAATAATCCTCAAGCGTTGGCAAAAATGGGCNGTGCAGCGGGTGCAATTGCTGCCTCGGAAGCGGCACAAAGTGTCGCAGACATAATGCAGGAGGTCGNCCGTGCTCGNGGCTGACCACCAATCCCTCGACCGCGGAATGGGTGCAACCCGACATATTTTNATGGTGGGTATNGGTGGCGCAGGCATGAGCGGTATCGCAGAGGTTCTGATCGGCTTGGGTTATATCGTATCGGGCTCGGATGAGTCCGAGAGNAAAACGCTGGATCGATTGAGAGCTTTGGGGGTCCAGGTACATCTGGGCCACAGATCTGAGTACGTAAGTGACGTCGATGTTTTGGTGGTATCGGCCGCGGTTCCCCCCACTAACCCAGAATGTCTCGCTGCANGGGCACAGCGTGTTCCAGTAGTACCGCGAGCTGAAATGTTGGCGGAGCTCATGCGATATCGATTTGGTATTGCCGTCGCCGGAACCCATGGCAAAACCACAACTACCAGTCTTATTGCCGCGATCTTGGGGGAGGCGGGAGAGGATCCCACCTTTGTGATAGGCGGATTGCTGAACCAAGCCGGTGCCAACGCAGCGTTAGGTGAGGGCCAGTATTTGGTTGTCGAGGCCGATGAAAGCGACGCCTCGTTCCTGCATCTGCAACCCATGATGTCGCTGGTGACCAATATTGAAGCCGATCACATGGAACACTATGAGGGCGATGTGACTCGGTATGTTCAGGCATTTAACGGTTTTCTGCAGAACCTTCCCTTTTATGGTTCTGCTGTGATGTGCATCGACGACCGNGGTGTGCGGGACTTACTCCCGGAGCTCACCCGCAAGGTGGTGACTTACGGTCATCACAGNGACGCCGACTATCGGCTAGAAAATTATCGAGCNGAGGGTTTGAAGAGTCATTTCGATCTGGTTTGTCAGCGGACTGAAAAGACACTCCCTCTGACGGTACGAATGCCGGGGTTTCACAATGCGCAAAATGCCGCGGGNGCTGCAGCTCTCTGCCTGGAGCTNGGCGTNAACGAGTCCGCTATCGAGCAGGGTTTGGCAGAATTTTCAGGTGTCGGCCGTCGCTTCTCGGATCTTGGTGATGTGCGCTGGGCGGGGGGGTGTGCGCGTTTGATAGATGATTACGGTCATCATCCGACCGAGGTCGCGGTGACGCTNAAGGCAACCCGCGAGGCCTTTCCGGGTCGGCGGGTGGTCATGGTGTACCAACCTCATCGCTTCAGCAGAACCCGCGATCATTTCGATGATTTTGTCGCAGTGTTGAGTGAGAGCGAAACGCTGTTGCTCCTCGAGGTCTATGCCGCTGGCGAGGCGGTCATCGCTGGCGCNAGCGCTGAGGCNCTGGCCNAGGCAATNCGGGNNCGGCGCGGCGTTNAGCCTGTCGTGGTGTCGGATCANCGGGAGTTGCCAGCCATCTTGATTGATGTATTGGANGATCGGGACATCCTTTTAATGCAGGGAGCCGGTGACATTGGTCGCTTGTCTGCAACTTTGTCTGATTGTGGTTCTCTCGAGGTGTTGCTCTGATGGCGTCGATTTTCAGCGGCAAAAAACTCGCGGTTACCTTGGGTGGTAATGCCGCAGAGCGGTCAATTTCTCTCGAGAGTGGGGGGAATGTGGCGCAGATTTTGGAGCAATCGGGAGCGAGCGTCCTTCGGATTGATCCCTCTGAGGCCGGTTGGCTGGAGCAACTGGCAGAGGCATCTTTTGTCTTCAATTTGTTGCACGGGCCGGGTGGAGAGGATGGAACCATACAGGGGCTGTTCGAATGGATGAGCCTGCCATATAGCGGCTCAGGGGTGTTGGGCTCAGCCCTGACAATGGACAAGGTTCGAACCAAATTGCTGTGGCAGGGCACAGGCCTGCCTACGCCTCGCTTTGTATCACTCTCCGCCGAAACAGACTGGTCGTCAGTCATCACAGATCTGGGCGCGGCTTTTGTGAAGCCGGCCTTGGAGGGNTCTTCTCTCGGCATGACCAAGGTGTCTGACGGNGAGACATTGAAGTTGGCTTATCAAAGCGCAGTTGCCTATGGCAGCGGTGTACTGGCCGAGCAGTTTATCGCTGGTGATGAGTATACGGTCGCCATTTTGAGCGACAGGGCACTACCGAGTATCCGCATCGAGGTGCCAGGGGATTTCTATGACTTTGATGCCAAATATCTCTCAGAGAAAACCGTCTTCACCTGCCCCTCTGGGCTGTCGCAAGCAGAAGAAAAAGAACTGGCTGATTTGGCACTGGAAGCCTTCCGGTTGTCAGGGTGTCAGGTTTGGGGCCGCGTTGATTTGATCAGAGAACACTCCGGGCGCTGGCAATTACTGGAGGTCAATACGGTTCCCGGTATGACCTCTCACAGTCTGGTCCCGATGGCGGCGCGCGCAGCGGGCCTGTCATCACTGGAGATGTTGATAGAGATATTTCGGGCGAGTGAGGCGGTGCGACGTGGCCAGCGCTAATCGAACTCACTCAAAAAACACGCGGCATCGGCCGGCGGTGGGCGCCACCTCGCCCCCAGCGACGACCACTTCGCTACTTCGAAAATGGGTGAACCGGGCCGTGCTGAGTGTTGGCGCTGGATTAGTGACCGCAGGGCTCTACACAGGCGGCACTGTGCTTTGGTCCCAGCAAGTTGAGACGCTCAGTGTGATGGGGGAAGTCCGGCATATCGATATTAATGCGATCGAGACGCGTTTGGCACCGCGTCTATCTGCAGGATTTCTCGCCACTGATCTGAGCGATCTGCCGAGTGAGCTGGAATCTCTTCCCTGGGTTTACAAGGTGAATACTCGCAAGCGGTGGCCGTCAAAAATTGAAGTGCATTTGGTAGAGCAACGTCCACTTGCTCGATGGGGCGAGGCCGGATATCTGAATCATGAAGGGCAGTTCTTCGCGGCGAAACATTATCCGCTCTATGAAGCGCTCCCCAAGCTAGAGGGTCCCGATGGATCCAAGGCCTCGCTTATGCGCCGCTATCAAACTCTGGCATCAATGCTGGAACCAGAGCATCTCGTTATTCGCGCGTTGTCGCTGGACGAATTGGGTCAGGTATCAGTACTGCTTGATAACGGTTTGGTGCTGCAGCTCGGGTCGGGAGACATGTTGCAGCGCATTACGCGATTCAGACAGTTGTGGCGTCAGGAGCTTATGGCTCAGACGGTGACGAAAGTGGATCTTCGATATGAGCATGGTGCGGCGGTGACCTTTGGGAATGCGCGCCTTGCCATGCAGGTATCACGAATTGGGGAGAGGGCTGATGGCCAACAACGAGAGTAAACAAATGATCGTCGGGCTCGATATCGGCACTTCCAAGGTTGTGGCGGTGGTCGGTGAGATCAACTCCGAGGGGGGTATTGAGGTGGTAGGTATCGGATCGCATCCTTCTCGCGGCATGAAAAAGGGCGTAGTGGTCAATATTGAATCCACCGTGAACGCAATCCAACGGGCCGTCGAAGAGGCAGAACTGATGGCGGGGTGCCAGATTCATTCAGTTTATGTCGGCATTGCCGGGAGCCACATTCGTTCTGTCAACTCCCATGGCATTGTCGCGATACGTGATCAGGAGGTGTTTCAGCAGGATGTGGATCGGGTTATTGATGCGGCTCAAGCAGTGGCGATTCCCGCTGACCAAAAAATCCTGCATGTGCTTCCACAGGAATATGTGATTGACAACCAATCGGGTATCCGCGAACCGCTCGGGATGTCGGGTGTGCGTCTGGAGGCAAAAGTACATTTGGTCACATGTGCGGTTAATGCAGCCCAGAATGTTGAGAAATGTGTCGAACGCTGCGGGTTATCAGTGGATGGCGTCATTCTGGAGCAACTGGCCTCAAGTTATTCGGTGATTACTGAGGATGAGCGCGATCTGGGTGTGTGTTTAGTTGATATTGGCGGCGGCACGTCTGACATAGCGATTTTCACCGATGGCTCCATTCGGCATACCGGCGTCATACCCATTGCGGGTGATCAGGTTACCAATGACATTGCGATGGCGCTGCGGACCCCCACCCAGCATGCCGAAGAGATCAAAATCCGCTACGCCTGTGCGCTGACTCAACTCGCAGGGCCCGAGGAGACGATCAAAGTCCCCAGTGTTGGTGACCGTCCGCCGAGAGATCTCTCCCGACAGTCTCTTGCGGAGGTTGTTGAGCCACGATACGACGAGCTCTTTACGTTGATTCAGGCTGAACTCCGGCGCTCTGGTTATGAAGAATTGATCCCAGCCGGTGTGGTGCTGACCGGTGGCACTTCCAAAATGGAGGGCGCCGTGGAACTTGCTGAGGAGATTTTCCATATGCCCGTGCGGGTGGGGTCGCCACAGTATGCCCGGGGTCTTCACGACATTATCCGCAACCCTATCTATGCCACCGCGGTTGGGCTTTTGCTTTACGGCGCGGAAGAAGTGAGAGAAGGCAGTAAGCAAGGGCGAGATGCCAAGGGTGATGGTGTGACCTTTGTTGGCCGCGTCAAAGAGTGGTTGGCGCGACATTTTTGATGAGTTTTATAGCGAGCTCTGTTGTGTGGAGCTTTTTTAAAAAGGGGAGAAAGTCATGTTTGAACTCGTAGACAGTGCACCACAAAGTGCCGTCATTAAAGTGATCGGTGTGGGCGGAGGTGGCGGGAACGCCGTTCGTCACATGATTGATCACAATGTCGACGGAGTCGATTTTATTTGCGCGAACACCGATGCTCAGGCTTTGTTGGATATCAATTCGCGAACGGTACTCCAGCTGGGAGTGGGCATTACCAAGGGCCTTGGAGCGGGTGCTAACCCAGAAGTGGGTCGCGCTGCAGCACTGGAGGACAGAGATCGTATTGCCGACGCCTTGCATGGTGCTGATATGATTTTTGTCACCGCGGGTATGGGCGGTGGCACCGGCACTGGTGCGGCGCCGATTGTCGCGGAAGTGGCACGTGAACTGGGGATTTTAACGGTCGCCGTTGTCACTCGCCCTTTCAGCTTTGAGGGTAAAAAGCGCCTCAGAACGGCTGATGAGGGCCTGAGAGAAATTGCTCAGCACTGCGATTCTTTGATCACCATTCCCAACGAGAAGCTCCTCGAGGTATTGGGATCTCAGACTTCGTTGCTGGATGCTTTTAAAGAAGCCAACGACGTGTTGTTGGGAGCAGTTCAAGGTATCGCCGATCTGATCATCAGGCCTGGCTTGGTTAACGTCGATTTTGCCGATGTGCGCACCGTCATGTCCGAAATGGGCTCGGCCATGATGGGCACTGGCACCGCATCTGGCGAGAATCGCGCTGTCGAGGCGGCCGAGCGGGCCATCAACAGCCCTTTGCTTGACGATATCGATCTCAGTGGTGCACGTGGCATTCTTGTCAACATTACTGCAGGACTGGATTTGTCGTTGGGCGAGTTTTCCGAGGTGGGTGCAATCATAGAAGATATCGCCTCCGAGGACGCAACGGTCGTCGTAGGCACAGTGATTGACCCAGAAATGACCGATACATTAAAGGTCACAGTGGTCGCCACTGGGCTTCGCAATCTGGAGCTTCGTCCCACGCTGGCCACCGTAGAGACTGTAACGCCCAAGCGACCAGTGGCTACTGCGGCGGACTACAAAGATTACGATCTACCACCTGGGCGACGAGCGGTTTCTGCATCGGTCGATGGACAGACTGCTATCAAGATTGATGATTCTCTGGATGAGCAGCTGTTTGATGTCCCCGCTTTTCTTCGCCGGCAGGCAGATTAAAGCGCTGTAAAGCCCTGATTGATGTGAATA
>NYTE01000029.1 GCA_002683335.1 Halieaceae bacterium | reverse complement strand
ACAGAGCCCCGAGTGCAGTGCCGTCAGCGCTCCGTAATGCCGCTGGCAAGAATGAGCCATTATAAAAGCCAGACGCGAACGACTAAGGCTTACCTTTAACTCCATGGGGCCGCAGAACCCCACCGCCACTTTTGGGAAATTAGTCACTAATCGTTCATAACTTGAGCACCCGGACCTCAATTTGGACATTTTAGGCCCAGCGATCGATGTTCTGGACGTTGACACAAGCCCACTTATTGCAGCCTTTAAAATACCGCCCGGTTTGCGCCCCAAAGTTATATTGATGTAACTTTAGGACAAATCAAAACAACTTGGAGGCGGCGTCGATGGCTTTACTATTTCGTGCGCTCAGTGGCGCTCTGCTGCTGAGTCTCTCACTACTCATGCCTGCTCAAGCGGCTCACCATGGAGAAGAAAAGGCGGGGGATCCACTCGCGGCAGCGGCTGAGTTTCCGCTTCTCCTGCGACGCACCACATTGATTGTCCGCGACATTGAGGCCTCGCTGTCCCTGTACCGGGATGCGCTGGGCATGGAGGTCATTTATGACCAAGAGATCAACCGCCCTCATTCCACTGAGAATCGCGAACAACGACTGCGCCTGATCTTTCTCAAAGCGTCTCATGAGTATGTCGGGGTGATCGGCTTGCTCGAGTACGAGTACGGCGATCCCGAGCATCCCTCTCACAGCAAGCCCGTGCGAAGGGAAGGATTCACGCCCGGTAACGCCATTTTACTTTTCAATACCGAAGCGCTGAAAACTAAGTGGCCTGTTATCGAGAGCGCTCCGGGTGTTGAGGTCATCGGTAAACCCGCGCTAAGGGAGTACCCGGGTTATGGTAATGCGGGCACCATTCGGGTGATGGTCTCGACTCTATACGATGCAGACGGCTATATTTTAGAGGTCAATCAGATCCTCAACGACTGAGCTCAGTCGATACACCGGGCACCGCGCAACCAAATGCGCGCTCGAACTCAGTGCCGGCCATATCATTTCTGGCTTTTTAAAAACAACGACCTAGAAGAAGCGTATTAGGGCCGGAGGCCTGCAAGCGCTCGAACTCCCCTGCCCTTTGTGGCGCACCGGAATCCGGGGCCGGTGTAATACTTCAGTTTGATCGCTCAATTATCTCAATCGAAATACCCGTTGGACTCGCAATCATAATGGAGCGAACCCTACCAAATGGCGGCACTCTAGTCTCGAGGACAGCAGCGCTTTCACCAGAATAATCCTGCCAGCGAGAAATAATAGATGAGAGTGAGTCCGTCGTAAAAGTCCACATCGACAAGCCAGTCGATGCCATACCCATCGGCTCGTAGGGCTTTTTATCGCCATCAAGCAATTCCATCATCACCAAGTATCCCGTAGTGGCGCCCGGTGCAAACCACTGCAAAAAGGCTATCGCTTCTCCGCTACGAGTATCAGGCATGCCTTGACCACTCGAACGAAAAGACATTTTGCGGCGCAACTCATAGCCAAGAACCTCACGGAAAAAATGCGAGCTATCCTCGATACTATCGACCATAAAGCTCGAATAAGCGACGCCACCTATCCTGGTGAAATCATCTATCGGTCCAATCTGGGTATATTCTCCGCGGTCGACACCCAGAACCAGAACGTCGTCAGGCGCCACGTAGTGCACCTCGCTCACCGTATATTCACTGCCGTCTGCGCGCGGAAATGCCATTCGTTTAATGCCCGCAGTGCTTTTAAAACCGCGCGCTTGAACCTCTACAAGGCGTCTGGGCATGTCAGTATCGGGGAGTCCGAAACCCAACGGTCCAGAATAACGACTACTGAGATTGGGGCGGCCAGATGACATCCCCTCAGGCGCTCGTAGCACCCTGACTACCGCAGAACCCTGGGCGCCAGGGTTAGAAAATATGAACCCCTCGATCGCATCCACCTCATTGAGTGCCCAGTGTTGCTTGAGCAATTGGGCCTCATCTACCGTCAATGAAATTGGTTCAGCGGTCATAGACAGCGCGCCCTCGTAAAAGACGCGACTGGCCTCAAGGTCATGACTCATTACGGTCACTGCGGCGAGGGGAGAAGTCACTGCATCGGCGCTCGATGAGGCAGGTAGCATAGGATCTATACTCGCGCGAACAGAGGCGGACGCTATCAATGCGACAGTAACAATTAGCGATCTCATCGTTTCCTACTAGCTTATGCCTTCGAGCTAACAGCATACCCCCGAGGACACAAACTGGGAATCGGCCGCCTACATTCAGCTGGTTGCGATGCACGTTGGCTGAGGGAACGAAATATTGCGCATACCCGCGGGACATCGCACCACCCAATGACCCAAGGCAAGATCGAGCGCTACCGCGAGCCCCTGAACAACATCACACCTATTGACGTATTTGACAGTCGACGGAAGGCGATCTTAATCAATGAGCCCAAATTAAGGCCACGGCTATGACGAAACGAAATTTACACAACCTAGGATCAGCAGGCTAAACTGGAGCGGCATCTGGCAGAAATATGTCTTTTAGAAAGCCGCCCAATGGGTGCTAAGTGCTTTGACGACCTGCAGTAGCTTGCTAGATGGACCGACGGCTGTAAGTTTTTTCATAATCACAAGAAGGAGGTAAATCATGGGGCTTCTAATCAAGTCTGCAATAAGGATAAGCGTCGTATCGCTGATGGTCTTTGCTCCGCTAGTGTTAGCTGAAGATCTGCGCATCCTCGGTGAGGACAAGCTTTTCGTCACCACGCTGCCCTCTGGGGAGAGCATTACCATTACGCGGCAGATGACTCCTTGTGCAAAAAATAAAGGCTGGTTGCAGCCACTGGTGCCAGAACCAGGCATTGTGCCTGTCACGGAAATCGAAGTGCTAAAAGCTATCGGTGACGCGAACACTGTTCTCGTGGATATGCGCACCGAAGANTGGTTTCTTGATGCCACCATTCCGGGTGCCATCAACATCCCCTACACGGAGGTGGCCATGCGAATGGATGAGCTGGGATGCACGAAGAGTGATGCGGGCTGGGATTGTGGCGGCGCTTCCAAGGTAGTGGGTTTCTGTAATGGTCCCGTTTGTCCTCAAAGCCCTACGGCCATGCGCGCCATGATTCGGGACGGATTTCCCGCAGATAAGATCCACTACTATCGTGGAGGTATGCTCGATTGGGATGCTCTGGGTTTGACAACGGTGGAAGGCGACTTCGCTTTCTGAGTTGCTGATACTGGTTCGTCGGCCAAGGCGTGACGCGGGGCGAACGGACGTCAGAGGCCAAGATGCAATGTATTTTGACTTATTGGTGTCAGCGGANTGTCAGCGCCCTCCCCACAGGGAGGGGCTATCCGCCGTTGTGAGTGACGCCCATAAGCCCCCCCCCGGAGATGAGGTCGGCCTTGTTCATTACCGGGAGGTGCCACTCCGGTAACTAACAGATGGAATTGGGACTATTTGGCGATTTGAGCTGATTCGCGTGTGTCGATATAAACCATTTTGCCCGCCTCCCAATCAATGGACACCGGGACGTTTGCCCCCTGACAAATCATGATGTGCTTTGGTCCGAAGCGGACCCTGCTCGAACAAAGAACGATTCATAATTTGCCTTCTCGGCCCTAGTAAACGCGCCCAACGCCTCTTTTATTAGAGCTTTTTGCGCTCTGATACCTGCTCAGTACCGGGTATGGGGTTTCCGTAATGAATAATATTGAGGCGGCGCACAGCTTAAAAAGTTCAGGCGGTTGTACAGACTGGCACTACTCACTCGGCGTCTGAAGCCTATCTAACAAGAGCTGCAGAGCGTCAATGCTTTTCTGCTCGCACGCCGTATCAATAGCGTCCTGAAGCACTTCTTGAATGTTCTCTATGCCCACAAGCTCCATATCCCAAGTCGGGAAAATGCGTTCCCGAACCTCCTCATCGGTGCTCAGTATCACAAACAGTTCATGCCGAGGATCCGCCTCGATAAGCTTAACGAGATCCATCACCGCAGCCTTGGGGCCCTCAATCCACTGAAAAAAGACACCACCTCCAAAAACCAATACTCCNGTGATTCCCAACACCGGATTGCGCCGCCGAGACGTCGCGATAATGGCATCAACGTCGGCATTCTCCACCCCTGCCCTTGCCTGACTACAGTAAACAAGATTAAAGAGAAGGCTCTCTCTCAAGGCGCCTTGGGGCTCATCATGTTGTATGGGTATTGACTGATCGCTCATCCCCCACAGTAACCCGCGAAAGAGGCGGGGGTATAGGAAAAAATGCACCCAAAAGCCATTCAGCTACCNNGTACCGCTAACGCTCACGCTAACAACNCTGCACTGAACGTNTGATAGTTTTGCTGCCAGCTCCGAAACGCTACTCCCGCCAGTCCTCACTGACAATTTCGAACACGCTAGACGTCCCGGCAAACTTAGCACCGCTTGCGGCGAAGCCAAAGTGTGAAACACGGTACTCACCTGGCCTTGTTTCCTGAGGAATCGCCCAGCTCAATTCAGCAACGTAGGCCCCGGACTCCAGCTGCCACCGCACGCGTGTGCTCCAGTCGCCGTCGTCCGCGACCTGACGCCAACCTGCCGAAGTATTTTGCTCCACCCGTAGATAATTTTTACTCCTACGGAAATTCACCGTTGGGTTCGTCGACCAGAAACGCGCCGTCGCTGTCTGTCCAGGGCGATACCGCGCTTCGACCTGGGTCACCGCCTCACCCAAACGCGCGCCACTAGGCAGAGGTTTCGCGTTATCAAGAGGCAGGGCCAGCCCAGACGATTTACCGCGCCAGTCATCGTAGGCGCTTGAAGACGTCAGGGAGATGCCAGATTCCAGCGCTGCTGCCAGCTGGCTCACAATTTGCTGGTACGCGGGCAGGCTCCAGCGCCCGTGCAGAGTGTGGCCGCCCTCGTACTGCTGCACCATGTACTCCTCGGGCGTGGTGATATATCCGGCGTAGCCATTGGAATAGCCGGCTAACACAACATAATTTGCCCAGTCGCCCAGCTCGCGCATCACACTGTCACGTAAGCGCCTGCCAGCCATAGTCGTTACTTCTGCAGGCAAGGCGACTATCACCAGCTGGCCAATGCGCGCCAAGGTAACGGAGCGTATNTGGGACTGGAGGGGCGGCGTNCCCGAACCAGTCTCAAGCAAGATCGCTTTGGGAGCCTGACAAACCTTTACCTGTTCGGTCCACTCCGGAGCACCAATA
This sequence comes from Halieaceae bacterium, assembly GCA_002683335.1. Lineage (GTDB taxonomy): Bacteria > Pseudomonadota > Gammaproteobacteria > Pseudomonadales > Halieaceae > Luminiphilus. The sequence continues at coordinate 9,904 of NYTE01000029.1, read as the reverse complement.
ATGAGCCTCACCAGCCAGTCCCGCCAGATACTTTGCTCGGTCATACCCTCTCTAAATAGAAAATGCCCTCCCCCGTCCTCCGTGGAACCACCGGCAAAAGCATAACCATAAGCCGAGGCGCAGGTGTGCTGCTCGCCCGCCCCGGTGAATTCGCCATCGATCTCATAGCGGCTTAAATCAACGTAGATTCGTTTCGAGTCAATGACACCGGCAAGCGGCTCCTGCGCCGCATCGAAGAGCGCCTGCGCCGCCACTAACTGCCGTTGCCCCATGATACGAGTCGTCTCAACGTCGGTTTCTCCGGGGCCGGTGTTGTCTAGGTTGGTATTGGGCGTAACATCACCCGGATCAGACTGCGCAAATGCGGCAATAAAATCCTCAGACCCCTGATGTGCGCGCTGCTGCTCTTCCATACGCGCAGAGGCATAACCCTTGTGGTCACCGGAGATGAGCCGGTTGTAATAATTCATTGCCGTGGGGTGAAGGGCATACCAGTTGACTGCTCCTAACGCGCCGCTGTTACCGACAAACTTGAGCAGGGTCATTGCTGTGTTGGTGTTTTCGCGATACCGGTCACGCTCGCGCTGCGGATTTTCGCGGTAAGCAATGACCGACCGATTGACTCCAGCGCCTGCCACGCGACCCTTATTTATTAGGATATTTCCCGGCTGCAGATCGTCGTGCGCCGCAATAATTGAACTCATAATACCGGCAACAATCGCATCAAAGTGGGCGGGATAGAAACCGCCATCAAGACCGGTATCTGTCCGCGAGTGCCAGTACCCACTGGGACCCGCATGAGTATGTGTTGCACTAATGATGACATTGTCGAGGGTATAGGTCGTGCCGAAGCGTTTCTGCAAGCGCTCAACAACCTCCAGCGCAATGTGGTGGTCAATGCTGCCGAGCTCGGCGCTGACAAAGACGAGGCGCCGCTTCGGATCACTCGCCTGTACAGTAATAAACGCTCGCGATCGCAAACGAGTATGGATGCCTTCACTAATCTGGTCGGGCCGACCAAAGCCCCACATCGGCATGCCGACAGCCGGGCCGGTAATATCCGCCATGCCTCGCCCTATGAGGTAGGGAGTGTGCACCTGAGGTTGCGCGAGGGATGACGCGGAGAGGCAGCAAAAAAACAGGGTGAAGCACGCACTTTGCCAGCACCTGTAACGCCAGTCGACTCGCGCGAATATCAGAACCTTTAAACACATTAATTGCGACCCCGTGACCCATGGTCTGCGAGCGAGTCACCTGTTTCGATGTGACGGAACCAGTCGAAGTGACTAACCGATGCACCGCAATCAATATTTTTAGCGGCACGGGAATAAAATAAATCGTGCGCTGATACGGTTCGCGTTTCCGTGCTTATTCTCATCAACCCAGAGCGATTTGGCATGGAGCAATGCAAGTGCGCGCCGGAGAAAGCCATAATATCACCCGGCTGTATGATGACTGGCACAGCTTCAGCTGGTGACGGGGGTACTCTGCACTGCGGCAACATCGGGTATTCGGTGCTCTCGTCCCTTCGAAGGTGTTGCATCAGTTCTCGATAGCTCCAGTCAGCACTAGAGTTCGACACTGGCACATGCCATTGCGCCGGAAAAATACCGATCGTGCGATCAACGGTTACTGGCCAAACGGGTGCCCACCAATTTATTTGCGAATGAATATTTGATCCCCAGGTATCCCGATGAGCTGGCAAGTCGAGCATGTATCGACTTCGTGTCGCTTCGTTCGACGGTTGAAACCGCAGCTTAAAGTGATCATAGAAAATAGCAGAAACGTCGACACCCACCTCGGNGAATACCTTCTTGTAGAGTCTGCCTACATNGATATTTTCTCTAACAGTTTGNCGAACGCAGCTAGCGCGNCGTCGGAATTCNCTGNATCCCANCATCGATTCTGCTGAGCAGGGGTCATTCAGGCCGATTTCTAGAAGCGTAATTTCACGNAGACACCCCACAAGGGCGTGCATTGCAGGTAAAGAGCGATACACCAACACNGCGCCAGAGAAAATTGCGTTGGCGCGGTCTTGATCACTCTCTCCGGCAGTCCTGTATCGCAGGTCGAGACTCTGTACCACGCATCAGCCCTCAGTTACTTAATNCAANTAGGCTGGCGACCAGCTTACAACTGGGCCAACGCCTCACTCGTCTTATTCAGCGACGTNTTGGCCCAGCTTACCAAAGGGCCGTCTCAATNTGAGCGNTCATGCCAGAGCAAGCGNGAANGGAGAGCTATCGCCTGCCGTTNATAAAAGTGACGCCACACGAGCACCAAGACGCTAAAATGAGAAANAAGCTACNGGTACGGTAGTGNACTTGCCTAGGACGTGGTGAGGGCATTGAAGATGCCTGTGAGTATTGGCAGAGCAGCCACGAACGCGATGGGCGCGCCGACCCAGAGCAACACCCCGAATGCGAGAGACATATCTGCGGGGACCTGCTCGCCCGCTGAGTCGATCATCAACCATGAGCTAATGCCGTGCGCGGCTGCTATCACGACAGGGCCAGCGACGGCCGCGTAGATCATGCTCTTAGCCATAAGAACCTCGGAGCAGCTAGCTTGGGCAAGTTGCTCAGTCGCAGGGATTGGCGCTCTGAGCACTTGANGCCCTTCCCTACGCGCGGCGCGCGGCAGACGACCCATGAAAGGGAAGGACAACNCTCGCGTCTGTCAGNAGCCCATTTCAANGGCATACTGACGGGGCTTCTTATNCACGATGATTACGCTTTTTNTAAATTTTAGCGATCATTTAACTGGNGCAAGGGGCCGGACTTGAANCGGCACGATCGCAATGATCGGGAAATTTTTAGTGCTTGGCACCCTACNCTTGTTACATTCCAGTACATCTCATCGAAACACAANCCTCAGCNANAAAGCCATTCTTCCTGTNCTGAGCCGCGTTGGGNGTAACTGAGTGTGTCACCTATTTGTCACTAGAAGACTCCCCCCGGGGGGCCTAACTGCCGTGTTGTTTGTGATGGCTACCGCCACGGTACAGTACAGAAAAATGCACCTTGTTACCGCGATTATGGCAATTTACTCGGTGACGCTGGTTGATCATTGGTGTGGCAATGGACTCCACCGCCAGCAGCCCATGACTTCAGCATGGGCAAAACGTAAATATCGCGATCAGGAAAATAGCTTTGCAAGCGGGCCTTGGCCTGAAGGTCCAAANGCTTCAAACCGTAGCCCGTCGTNATGACAAAGCCATTGCCAACCANCCAGTTCAAATAATTAGTGTCGAATCGCTGCCCAGCTATCTCGGCAATCCCTTCCATAGGTTCGCGGACGACAGTAAAACCGGCGTCATTAATGACCTGCGCAGCGGTATCTAGCACGGAGCCTGTTTTACCATCACCGGGCTCGCATAGGGATGCTGAAGTGCACTGACCGACCACGACCGTTTTCGCGTTAATAAATCTGGCGATCCCATCGATATGGCCGTTGGTGCGATCGCCCTCTGGCACACCCTCTACGAAAACGACTTTACTNACNCCAAACCAATGTTTNAGGTCCCGCTCTGCTTTAGCTTGGGTATATCTAGGGTTGCGTTCTGGATCGCCGAGGGTGCTCCAATTCAGAATCACGGTATCAACGCCGTTGAATTCCAGATTGCCGCGCTCATGGACGATTCTTACCTCATCCAGCGGCATGTCGAGGTGCTCAGCCACTCGCACAGGCACCAAATCGTCTGACTCATATGGGACGTCATCTCCGAACCGCCCTCCCCAAGCATCGAACTGCCAGTTTTGCAAACGGAGTTCTCCGGCCTCTATAACAAATATAGGGCCGTTATCACGCATCCATGCACTATCGTTGGGTATATCGTGCCAAGTGATGAACTCATGCTCTGGGTCGCAACCTGCTTTTACAAGCGAAGCCTTTGCCTCACTAAGCACCTGAGATGACTGATAAAGCACATGCAACCTTTCATATTGAATGATGATGCAACTGAACGCAGCGAATGCCTCTTCGTATGTCTTTTCCCAAGCACCGGGCCACTGGAGCCAAATCGCTTCCTGAGGTTCCCATTCCGCAGGTACTCGGCGCGAGGCGGCAGAAATATGAGATATCTGTCCATGTGACGCTGTCGAGGGAGTGTCTTCACTCAATACGCTTGGAATTTTTATCTCTGCTCTCGCAATCAAAGGCAGTAACAGCAGAATGGCGAGGAGTGGTTTAGTCATCATTGGCAAACAGTCTCCAAGGCAAAGCGCGGAACGCCCTAAAGCAAATGTAATTCAGGACACCTAGTAAGCAAGCACAAAGTAACGCCAGATTCACCAGTTATTATTGTGGCCTCATCGGTGTTGTGTCTGTCGCGACTCGCTCGCCGATTCTCGCTGGGCTATCTCTTTTTCAGCTTCCTTAACATCAGAGGCTGATTTTAAAAAAAGAAGCTATCACGTGTCGAATCTGTCAGCGGACAAGCATCTCCCCTAAGATGAACTTGCCCTCAGTCTGCACGCCTGATTCACCGATCGGTCGCCCCACAGCTAAAGGGACATTCCCCACATAGAGGGGATAAGTACCGGGTTTTATGGGCACAAAACTGATGTGCGCTGATCCAATTTCATCGCACTCGATGGCATTGAAGCTGAGGCCTTGCAAATGTACCTCGATATCACCCACTGTAACCAAGCGCAGGTGGGCATTATTTAAAAATTCAGACATTTCGACTCGCCAGCCTGTGAGGTCATCCCGCACGTCAGGGCAGTTAATTGTGAGACGGTAATACTGACCAGAATTCAAAATGAGTTTTTCGGGATCTAATTCAGGGCTCCCGTTATCGGCAGTCGTGATTTTTAGCAGGATGCGCTCTGGGGGATATTGGGCCAAATTCCCGAGGGATTCAGCAACCACGAAATGCGAAACAGCTTGCACGAGTAGAATAGCTATTGTTGAGGCGAGAATTTTAGGCGTAACGCTCATTTGAGGGTTCGACTCCGGTCAAAATCGGTTCAGGCCAGACAATATCGCGGTTTCCCTCAATGTGGCCAATTATCATTTTTTATTAAGCCGTTGGCGCCTTCAGAGAAATTACGATTTTCTACACCTTGTGGTGAGTAATTTGCGACGCCAGTCCCATGGCGGCATGGGCATGGGATCTTGGTGATCCCACACGCCCTTAGCCTTTTGCTGAGCTTCGACCTCACAATCATTCAGAACCTAAGTATCAGGCGCGTAACGTTCATACTAAACCCGCATACCCTGCACACACCATTGAAGCGTTGATGTCATAGCCTTCTGTTGTAAGGAAAAGCAGGCTTACCAGACGACCGTAACGATCCTCGTCGACTTCGACGATATAAATACTCCTACTAACTATGCCCCCCAAACCTTTACTAGCAGCAAAACCATATGGGCGGTCTTGCTCAGGGGCGTCTATGCCGTGCAGACGGACGCGTCTGCGATCCATCAGGACGATGGTGTCACCGAGNTTCGATNTACCTTGGCCCANCGGGCCCCGGTAGGGANGCCTGAGAGGCGCTCAACGGCATGTATACATAGCGCCAAAATAAGGGNCAGAGTGGTTNCTGAATTNAGCAGACCAAGCATNCAGTTAGNTTAACCTCCCNCGGGGCGGGCTGACCGNCGCCGTGGTAGCGATGNTTACCGGCNNGNTANACCAAGGGGTGCGCTGAGAGCAAACAGCTNGATGACNCAATTTAATTTCTATTTCGTCAGCACAGGCTTAAGCGTTAGCGAGCGGACCGAAATCGGGTTCCAGAGTGNCTCAAGAGGCTGCACAATGATCCTTGACTCAGGCTGAGATAACCGAATTGTGCCCAGAAACTGAGTTTTAAAAATTTNCTTGCTTCCCGTCNGGACAATTTTNAAAGGCTGTATTTCTGCATTTGCCGTCAATGAGAACTCAGAAGGCTCATCTGCTGCGACTTCCACAAAGACATGGAACTCCCCTGGCTTGTCAACTTTGATGAGCCATTCGAGCCGACTGCGGAAATCCGTCCATCCCTGCAAATAGGGTTGAGAAAGGTGATCTCGGTGGACTTCTAATTCGCCACCATAAGCCGGGTTGTAAATGTTAGCGTCGCTTATATTGAGCTGTAAGACACCATCTACGTTTTGTGTTGGAAGTATTCTCTCTACATCGAGATTGCCTTTGACCTTCAAGACTATAACTGTATTCGTCGTGTCTAACGGCTCTTCTGGGAGTTGCAAGACGATGCCGGAGTTTGATCTGTGAACATGAATCGACTTTTGGAAGTCTGCCAAAAAGTAGGCGCTATCAACGTGGCTCCGTAACCCGTCGACCTTCAGAATGCCATCTTCTGGCCAATCGAACACATGCAAGAAAAGATCTGTCGCGTTGGAGTACTCCTTCTTAGTCGCTCGACCCCATGGCAGGCGCACAAACGGGCTGGCGGTCGTGCCATAAATTGATGAAGAGTTCACCTCCATCCATCTGCCGATATCTCTTAGTCGTTCGATACTCTGATTTGGAATTTCTCCGTTGGGCTGCGGTCCCACATTTAGTAGGTAATTCCCGCCTTTGCTGGCTGCGTCAACCAAATTTCGGATCAACTGCCGACTAGACTTCCAATCATTGTCATAGGATTTATAACCCCATGTGTTGTTCATTGTCTGACAAGCCTCCCAGTCATAATCGAGGCCAGTAGGGGGAATATGCTGTTCTGGGGTGCGCATATCTCCCCTGTAGCCGTATGACCCATCTTGTTCGTACAGCAATCGGTTATTAAATATGATTCCAGGCTGAAGAGCGGTAAGTCCGTCGAACTTCGCGGCCCTCTCTGTGGTCATATCAATTGGTGTATCCCACCACAAAATTGAAATTTCGCCGTAATTGGATAGCAGTTCCCTGACTTGGGGTACTGCAATATCGCGAAGGTAATCGTCCATATCTCCCTTCTGCGCCGGATCCCATCGTCCTGCCCAAGTAGCGCCACCAGGATGGATCCAATCTTGTGCTTGAGAATAATAAAATCCTAGCTTGATGCCATGTTTCTGTGCCGCCTCGGCTAACGGCTTGAGAAGGTCTTTACCGTACGGGGTAGAATCTACTACGTCCCAATCGCTAACCGCGGTGTCATATAACGCAAAGCCATCATGGTGCTTTGCAGTAATGATGATGTACTTCATTCCGGCTTCTTTGGCCATGCGGACCCACGCTTCTGGATCGTAACTTCGGGGGTTGAATTGCTTTGAGTATCTTTGATATTCAGCAACCGGTATTTGACCGTAATGCATTATCCACTCGCCGATATTCTCTATTCGCTCACCTTCGTGCATTCCGGCTGGCACGGCATAGACGCCCCAGTGGATAAACAAACCAAACCGAGCATCTCGCCACCAGGACATGCGCTCATTGCGCTCATGTTCAGTCTCGGTTGCGTAAGGCCCGACGTTAGCCATATTCGTCGAAAGAGCTTCAGTGTTCGCATCAGCTCCGCATGCAATTAGCAGTAACAAGCCAGCAAGTTTTGTACCTAACCGCAATGTCACCTCCTCAGATCCCGGTTTCCGCTGGCTATACCCAGCTATACCGTCTATGGTCAGTCTCGGACTAGCGCGCGCTATCAGCTACTGCCAAAAATAAACTTAATCGAGCGTTCCGCAGTGAAGTAATATGGCTAACCCGACGGCAATGGCCATTAGAAGTCATAACTCCTACTTCCGAATGAATTGCCAAATCGCGCGCATCATTCACCCTCCGCCTGCAGCAGGAACTGCTCAAAGAACAGAACGGTGGCCTGTTGGTATACATCGCGATTGGGTTTCTTGCGATATCCATGCCCCTCGTCTAGGGCATTCATGTACCAGACCTCGCCGCCCTGCTCACGGATCGCAGCGACAATCTGCTCAGCTTCAGTGACGGGTACCCGAGGATCGTTCTGCCCCTGCACAACAAACAGCGGCACGGCGATTTTGTCGACATTATTGAGCGGACTAATGTTTTCAAGATGGGCGCGCATTTCAGGATCGCGCTCATCTCCATACTCGGGACGACGCAGGTCACGACGGTAATCCTGAGTGTTCTCAAGGAAGGTCACGAAGTTACTGATGCCCACGATATCGACCGCCGCCGTCAGGCGATCACTGAAGTGCACCGCTGAGGCGAGCACCATGTATCCACCGTAGGAGCCACCAATTAGCGCCACGCGCTCAGCATCGAGATCAGATTGGGTCTCGACCCAGTCCAGCAGTGCGCCAATGTCCCGCACCGAGTCCTCACGCTTAAAGCCATTGTCGAGGCCCACGTAAGTCTTGCCGTACCCCGAAGAGCCACGCACGTTGGGTGCGATCACCGCCGCACCCAGACTCTTGAGCCACAGCTGGTAGGTGCTAGAGAAGTAGGGTCGATATTGCCCTTCCGGACCGCCGTGGATACTGATGATGACTGGGAAAGGACCTTCTCCCTCGGGCTTATACACAAACGCCGGTATCTCGCGCTCGTCGAAACTCTGGAACTTGACCAGTTCGGGCGGACGGAAGCCACTGGTATCGAGACCGCCTACCTCGCTGAACGTCCATCGGACCCATTCACCCGCGTCGAGGGAGCTCTCCCCGAGACTCATCACAAAGGTGTCTGAAGGCGTGTTGGGGGTATTGATGGAAAACGCCAGCTTGCGGCCGGTCTCGTCAAACACCGCACCGCCGACCACGCCCACCGGCAGTTCAACCTGCCGGTAAGACATGTTCACAGGATCAAACAGATACGCCGCCGTCATACCCTCGTCGTTGACTGAAAACGCCGCTCGATCCCCTGTGGGGGAGAGCGTGAAGCCTTCGATGTTCCAAGGGATGTCCTCGGTCAGCACGCGGATATCACCGCTCGCGAGATCCAGATAGGCGAGCTGGCTGAATTCGCCAAACTGGTCCGTGCTGAAGAACAAGCCCTTGCCGTCAGGACTGAAGGCGTGTGGTTCGTTATACGAGGGCTTGTCGGCACCACCCACGAGTTGCTGACGCTCTCCGGTCTTGAGATCAACCAGATGGATACGCGCATCGGTGATGGCGACGTACTGCATCACCAACAGGCGCCCGTCGGCCTTGTCCCACGCCGCTGGACCCCACCAACTGCCATCGGGAGATTCGAGGACCACCGTGGCGGATTCAGGCTCGTCCGGATTCATCACCCAGACATCGTTGCTCCGGCCATTGCGGGCGGTGCTCTGGTAGGCAATGTGGCTGCCGCTATGGTTCCACAACATGGCGCCGTTCCTAGACTCGCCGTCAGTGAGCATGTTGCTTTCGCCGGACTGGGTATCGAGCATGAAGATCTGGCTGAACTCGCTGCCGCCGGCATCCATGGTGAAGGCCATGGTATCGGAACCCGGTCGCCGAGACACTTCACCCATGGGCTCCTTAAAAAAGGTGATCTGTCGGCGGACGCCCCCTGGCTCATCCACCCGATGGATCTGGCTGACATCGCCAAATCGGGTAGAGATGTAGACGCTCTCGCCGTCCAGGGTGAAGTCCCGCACGGGGGCAGAACGCACATTCTGGTAACGATTGAGCTGCGTGACGAGGCTCTCAGGAATTGCCGGGATATCCTCAAGAATCAGGTTGCCGTTATTGAGTGTCCTGCGCTCGACGTCGGCGCTGGCTGACACCGCTACTAGTAGGACTAGGAAGAATGAGGTCAGGATACGCAAGTTGTACTCCGAAACACGTTGTCTTTGCAGCAGTGTAACAACACCTAAGTATAAAACTGAAACCAAAGGCAGAAGGTGTCGAAGCCCCATTCGCGGTCCGCAGCTGCAGACGGCTGGGTCAGGTGACAGACAACACCCGAGCGCTCAATAAGGGCGACCTAGCTAGGCTTAAATAGGAGCATCAATGGTGGTTGCTTGAGATCATCTTCGACGCCACGTCCATGGCGGCATCGGGTCTTCGTCTTCCCATAAATCCT
>NYTE01000028.1 GCA_002683335.1 Halieaceae bacterium | reverse complement strand
GGTGCCGTGCCACCTGAGCGAGCATGCGGTTCATGCTGGTTTCGGAATCCAAATGAAACACGACTCCCGGGCCCTCGGCGTCAGCGNCGCGGGTGGCGGGNGACAGCGTCAGACAANCGAGNAAGNTCAGCATGAGCAATCGGGGCATGNGGTTCTCCTCTTTGGNCATGGGCATTNAATATAGGCCGCCCTGTTTTGNTGGCGCTTTTTTCNCCACCTNTTGTTCATGGTACTTGTGTCTATGTTGCTTTGGCAGCGCCCGTTGTGGGCTCATCCCGTGCGCCTAAAGCACCGCAGGTACGCTACACTCTGGTGACATAGGCGTTATCAAACGCACCTTACGATCTGGCGTGACGCTTGGCAAAAACACAGCGTGACGCTTGCTACGGCGCCAAAGGCGCTTTTACATTAAGTTATATGCTTATATAAAAAATAATAACGGAACCAAAACATNNCTGCGCGCGCATAGAAACGCAGGTGAATATAGGCAAACTCCGGGGGAGGAGAAGGATGGCATCAGACGCCGAGCAGGGTCAGCTCCAACCCGCACCTGAATCCTTTTTGCCCAAAGGCCTGGTTGAGGATATCTCTCGAGACGGGATTAATTCTGGCCGCCGCAGCCTGCTGCAAGGCGCTTTCGCGGCAGCGACCGCGGCCATGGTGGCGCCGGCACTGATGGCGGATGACGACCCCGACATCGTAAACCTGCCAAGCTGGACCCGCAGTCTGGGCAAGCCGGTGGTGGCCAACCCCTACGGACAGCCATCCCCTTTTGAGGCCAATATTGTCCGGCGTCAGAGTCCGGGCCTTACCCGGACCAATCAGTCCAGCGTCTCGTTCACGCCATTACAGAATCTGTTCGGCATGATCACCCCNAGTGGGCTGCACTTCGAGCGCCATCATCAAGGCTGGGTCGACATCGACCCGCGACGGCACAGACTGATGATCAACGGACTGGTGGAGACCCCGCTGGTGTTCACCATGGAAGAACTGCTTCGCATGCCCAGCGTGTCGCGCATTCACTTCCTCGAGTGTGGCGCGAATACGGGACTCGAGTGGGGCAATGTGGCGGTACCCACGGTGCAGTACAGCCACGGCATGCTGTCGGCATCCGAGTTCACGGGCGTACCTGTCTCGTTACTATTGGAGCGTGCGGGCTTTGATCACAAGCGAGCGACCGTTCTGCTGGCAGAAGGTGCCGACGGTTCCAGTATGACGCGCACCATCAATCTGGAGAACGCATTAGACGACGCGCTGGTCGCCTATGGCCAAAACGGCGAAATGTTGCGCCCGGAAAACGGTTACCCATTGCGCTTGGTCGTGCCTGGTGTTCAGGGGGTATCGTGGGTGAAGTGGTTGCGGCGGCTCGAAGTGGGTGATGCGCCCTGGGCGACCAAAGATGAGGTCGCGCACTATGTGGATTTAATGCCCGATGGTACCCACCGCCAGTACACCTCCGTACAAGAGGCGAAGTCGGTGATCACGGCACCCTCAGGTGGACAGAAGTTATTGAAGCAAGGCTATTACGACATCACAGGCTTGGCGTGGAGTGGTCGCGGCACCGTGGAGAAAGTTGAGGTATCGGTTGATGGTGGCCGCAATTGGCGCGCGGCTCGTCTTGAGGGGCCGATATTGCCTAAGGCCACGACCCGCTTCCACTTTGATTGGGTCTGGCAGGGAGATGAGGCATTGCTGCAGTCGCGGGTAACCGACAGCACTGGCTACATCCAGCCCAGTCGCGCAGAGTTGGTTCAGGTGCGCGGCACGCGGTCGATCTACCACAATAACGCCATACAGACTTGGCGGGTGGGCAACGATGGTGATGGTGAGGTACATAATGTCCAGCTGGGCTAAAGCGGCCATCCTTTGGCTCCTAACGCTAGTCTGGGCCACGTGGGTGGTGGCAATGCCCGAGGGCGTCGCCGATTTGGGCAGGCCCGCGACTGACGGCGAGGTGGCCGCCTGGGATATCGACGTGCGCCCTGATTTTGTCGGTCTACCCTCGGGTAGCGGCGACGTGTGGGAGGGAGAGGAGATCTGGCTGGCACAGTGCGCCTCCTGTCACGGTGATTTTGGCGATTCCAATGAGATTTTTGCGCCGCTAGTGCTGGGCAATATTACGGAGGAGGATATCGCTACCGGGCGGGTGGCCTCGCTCACCGATCCCGCGGTGACCCGGACCACCTTGATGAAGGTGCCGACCCTGTCGACACTGTGGGACTATATTTACCGGGCCATGCCGTGGAACGCACCCAAGACCCTGAGCCCGGACGAGGTCTACGGCTTGGTCGCTTACCTTCTGAATCTGGGATACCTGGTCGAAGATGATTTTGTACTCTCAGATGCGAACATGGCGGAGACTCAAGCGCGTATGCCGAACCGAAACGGCATGAGCCTCGATCACGGCATGTGGTCGGTATCTGGGCTGCCGGATGTGAGCGGCTCGTCCTGCATCACTGACTGCGATGTGGCGATCACCGTGACCTCATCCCTACCTGCCTATGCGATGAATGCGCATGGCAACCTCGCCGAGCAGGTCAGGGGCTGGGGGCCTTACCCCGGGCTATGGACAGAGACAGTAACTGACGCAGAGCCTGCACAGATTGCAACGGCGAGCGACGTTGCTGAGGTGGCAATGGCACCCGAAGCGGCGCTCAGCGCAGGTGGCTGCTCGGGTTGCCACCAGATGGCCGGGCAGTTGGTTGGGCCGGGTTTTGATGCCATCCGAGCGAGGTATGCCGGACAGGAGCATGCAGTCTATTTACGTGACAAGATAGTGAACGGTGGTGCCGGGGTTTGGGGGGCAATGCCTATGCCCCCCATGACCACATTGGCTGACGATACACTGCAACAGATTGTGGCCTGGTTAACCTCAGGTGGAGAGTAAAAAAGGAGTGACCGAGACGATGACAACGACCTATCAAAAGGGGATCTCGCGCCGAGGCTGGTTGCGCTGGACGGTAATACTGAGTGCCGCAGCGGCAATACCTAAACGTGTTTGGGCGGCCGTGGCGAGGCCTGAGGCGGCATTTGGCGCGACCGCGCTGGATGAGGCGCTGGCGGCATTAGGTGACACGCCTCAAGCGCATGAGGGTATACAGTTCATGACGCCCGATATTGCCGAGAACGGCGCCGTGGTGCCCATCCGTTTACAGGTCGACGCTGAGGCCTTACCCAATGTCTCTAAGGTGTCTGTCCTGGTGGAAATGAACCCTAATCCGTTGGCGGCCTCGTTTGATATCCCACCCGGTACCGAGGTCTACATCGAGACGCGGGTAAAGGTGGCGCAAACCTGCACGCTCTATGCAGTAGTGGAGGCCGACGGACAGTTATATATGCAGTCAAGAGAGACCAAGGTCACTCTCGGCGGATGCGGCGGTTAAGGAGGACATCATGGCAGGTCGAATCAAAATTCGTGCCCAGAAGAAGGGCGACGTGACAGAGGTCAAGGCTTTGATGCGCCATCCGATGGAAACCGGGATGCGCAAGGATCAGGCGGGCGATGCTATTCCCGCACATTTTATTACTGAGGTCGCTGTATTCCATGGCGATCAGCCGGTCATGCAGGGCCATTGGGGGGCGGCGGTATCAGCCAACCCGTTTCTCGGTGTGCGCTTTGCCGGCGGCGAACCCGGCGACACGGTGCGCGTCGCCTGGGTCGATAATCAGGGTGGCACGGGTGAAGGGCAAACCACTATTCGCTGAAGATTGATGTCCGGGAGACTGCTGTGAAGACATGTTATTTTTGGTTCACGCTGCTGGTGATATCGCTGAGCTCCTGGCCACTTGCGGCAGAGGATGGTGTCTTTGATCAGTATCGGGACCTGATGGGCGATGACAATCCTGCAGTATTCGTGATCGATGAAGGCGAGGAACTGTGGTTTGCCGCTCAGGGTCCCAAGTCAGTCACATTGGATTCCTGCGATCTGGGTCTCGGCCCGGGTGTGACCGCGGGAGCATATGCTCGATTCCCTCGATACTTTGCCGATACTGACGAGGTCATGGATCTTGAATCTCGGCTGGTTCATTGCATGACAACGATTCAGGGCCGAGATCTTGAGACGGTGACCGAGAAACCCTACTCTCTGAGAGGCGACTTGGGTACCGAGATGGAGGCGCTGGTGACGTGGCTGGCGGCCGAGTCAGAGGGCGCCAAGATTGCCCCTGAACAGACTCATGCGGCTGAACGCGCGATGTATACCTTGGGTGAAGAGATTTTCTTCTATCGCGCGGGCCCTCATGATTTTTCGTGTGCCACCTGTCACGAGCAGTCCGGTATGCGCATTCGCTTACAGGCATTACCCGATCTGACCTCCCACTCCGGCGCCGCCGAGGCGTGGGGGAGTTGGCCCGCCTATCGCATGTCTCAGGGGCTGGTGCGAACGATGGGGTGGCGGCTACGAGACTGTTTTAGGCAGCAACGTTGGCCTGAGCTGCAAATGGGCTCTGAGGTCAGCATCGCACTACAAACTTATATGGCAGTGAATGCCGCGGGCGGCATTATGACGGCACCGGGGTTAAAACGATGAAGGGTTTGATAACGGGAGTGTTAGTGACTTTGGGCGCCAGTGTAGCGTCGTGGACGATCGCTTCCGACGATATACAGGCCGTAATGCAGAGTTCTTTTGTCACCAAGAATCAGGCCTCTATGGAAAGGTTGCAACAGGACGCGGTGCAAAGTGTCTGCAGTGCGCCCCGAGGTATGCCATTAGACAATAAAACGCTGACCACGTTGCGCGAGGAGCGCCTGAATGCTGTGGTCTTACCGGCAGATGGACAGTATCTCGGCGACTGGCAGCGGGGCGCCGAGGTCGCCGGCAACGGGCGGGGTCTGCAATCGAGTGATGATCCTACTAAACCCAATGGCGGCAACTGCTACGCCTGCCACCAACTTGCCCCCGATGAAGTCGCCTACGGCACCCTTGGCCCGTCACTAACAGGCTACGGTGCCCGGGGTCAGTCCGAGGCCATGCTCCAGTACACCTGGACCAAGTTGTGGGATACCCATGCCTACAACCTCTGCTCGCACATGCCGCGTTTCGGCGCACAGGGCATTCTCAGCGAACAGCAGTTGAAAGACGTGATGGCCTACCTGGTGGATCCGGCTTCTCCCGTGAATCAAACCGAACAGTGACTCCCTGANAAGGATGCAGCGACGGGAGTTTCATAAACTATTAGCACTGGGTGCGGCGGCGGGGTTGCCGTTGCCTTCGCTGCTTCATGCTCAGAGCGCGTCATCCGACCTTTACCATGTGCCGCGTGTGGGCAACGTGCATCTAATGCATTTAACCGACGTCCATGCCCAGCTACTACCCATTCATTATCGAGAACCGTCGGTCAATATTGGTGTGCACGGTGCCCGGAATCGGCCCCCGCATTTGGTGGGAGAGGCGTTGGTTAATCAGTTTGAGCTTGCGCCCGGCTCGCGAGCAGCGCACGCATTGACGCACCTCGACTACATTGCCGCAGCTGAGCAGTTTGGTCGGGTGGGAGGCTTTGCTCATATTGCGACCTTGGTGAAGCGGCTTCGCGCTGACCGGCCAGGGGCGGTATTACTCGATGGCGGTGACCTCTGGCAGGGGTCGGCAACGGCACTGTGGACCGAGGGCCAGGACATGGTCGAGGCCAGTAAGCTTCTCGGTGTCGATGTCATGACCGGTCACTGGGAGTTCACGCTGGGTGCGGAGCGGGTGAGAGATATCCTCCAGAATGATCTCGACGGACATATCGATTTTGTTGCACACAACGTCAAAGATATGGACTTTGGCGATCCTATCTTCGCGAGCCATACGCTGCGTGAGATCAACGGTGTACCGGTTGCCATTATTGGTCAGGCGTTTCCCTATACACCGATCGCGAATCCCGCCCACTTCACCGCCGGTTGGACCTTCGGCATTCAGGAGCGAGAGCTTCAGGATAAAATCGACGAGGTGCGCGGCGCCGGCGCTCAGGTGGTGGTGTTGCTCTCGCATAACGGTGCTGACACCGATATCAAATTAGCTTCACGAATATCCGGGCTCGACGCCATTCTGGGTGGGCATACCCACGATGCGATGCCGCGCGCGATGGAAATCAAAAACCCCGGTGGGGTGACATTGGTCACCAACGCGGGCTCAAATGGCAAATTTTTGGGTGTGCTGGATTTTGATGTGCGCGATGGGCGCATTCGGAATTGGTCTTATCAGCTATTGCCAGTATTCGCGGACTTGCTTCCTCCCGACCCTGCAATGAATGCACTGATCGAGCGTGTTCGGGCGCCTTTTACTGCTCGCCTTGCCGAGCCGCTGGCGATGACCGATGACCTCCTGTACCGGCGNGGTAATTTTAATGGCAGCGTAGATCAGNTGATNTGTGAAGCGCTGATGGATGAGCTCGACGCCCCNATTGCGCTNTCACCNGGNTTTCGNTGGGGCACCACCTTGCTGCCGGGTGCNCAAATCACNATGGAGGATCTGATGGCNCAGGTNGCNATCACTTACCCGGCGGTCACCATGACCGAGATGACCGGCNCATTNCTTAAGCGTGTGCTCGAAGACGTGGCNGATAATCTNTTNCACCCAGANCCCTATTATCAACAGGGGGGNGANATGGTNCGNGTNGGNGGNCTGCAATANNCNATNGCNCCNNTNGCTNNNGCGGGNNCGCGNATNNNNCANCTCACCCTCAANGGNGAGNCNATCGANGCNAANAAAACCTANAAGGTCGCAGGNTGGGCGTCAGTGCAGCAAGTCGAAGGTGAGCCTATTTGGGATGTGGTGGCGCGCTGGTTGCGGGTGCAAGGTAGCGTGCGGGGAGTGCAGCTCAATCAACCTGAGGTCAGGGGTCTACAGAACAATCAAGGCATCTTGTGAGTCGCTGAGGATCGCATGACCTCAGTCACTATTTTGCAGTCCGCGGCCGATCTCAGGCCTGAATGGGTGAGTCGGTGCATGAGGTCTGTTGCCAACTGGTCACAGCGGCAGGGATACGCATATCTGTGCATCGGTGATGAGATTTTTGATTGGGTGACGCCCGGGTTACGCAAAAAACTTGGCGAGCGTACGCCGATACTCGCCGATCTCGCGCGGCTGCGCTGGATCGAATCGGAACTCGCGACCCGCAAAGGTCTGGTGGTATGGATCGATGCCGACACACTGGTAGTGGACCCTACCTGGCGTATACCGGATTCGGTTCATACTTTTTTTGGCGAGGAGTGCTGGGTTCAAGAGATGGCAGAGGGTACTTGGCGCGCCTATCAGTCTCCCCACAATGCGTTCATGGGCTTTACGGCGACGTCTCCGGTGCTGGGGTTTCTGGTTTATCTGTCGGAGTCAATCATTGAGCGCGCCGATGCGGCGCATATTGCACCACAGATGGTCGGACCCAAACTCCTGAAAGCGCTCAACAATTTGGCGCAGTTCTCTCTTGTACCGGAGGCCGGTGCGGTGAGTCCCGAACTGCTTGCAGAGTGGGTGAGTGAGTCCGGTAAAGCGACACGGTGTTACGAGCAGGCTCACCGACCTCCATTGGCGCTGGTGAATCTCTGCTCATCATTAAATGATAGTGATGAGGCGTTGCAGCGGGTGGAGCAATTTCTGACCTACCACGGCGCTTGAACGCCTCGACAGGAAAATTGTCAAACTTGCTGGCTCAAGCCAGCTTCGAACCGTTTTCCACTGCTCGCTCCGGCTGAATCAGCACGACTGAGCCATCGGTTTGCGGAAACCCGGTAATCAAACACTGAGATTGGATGGGGCCAATTTGTTTAGGTGGAAAGTTGACCACACCTATGACCTGCTGACCCACTAGCTCGTCAGGTTGGTAAAGGTCGGTAATCTGCGCGCTCGATTTTAATACGCCGATATCTGGACCAAAATCGATGTGCAGTATGTAGGCGGGGCGGCGAGCCTCTTCAAACACTTCTGCGGTGACAATGGTGCCGACCCTCAGATCCACTTGCTCGAAATCCTGCCACGAAATGGTTCCCACGAACACCTCCCCATGATTGCGCTCTGCTAGATAAGGAGTCTACCGATAGCAGTGACCACGCGGAATAGTCTCCCTAAAACATGGTTGAAGCTAGGCATGAAAAGCACCTAATTGAACGGAAGGAGAGGGTTCAAAACAGATTTT
>NYTE01000027.1 GCA_002683335.1 Halieaceae bacterium | reverse complement strand
CTTAGATGCCGAACGCATGCGCGACTACGCCATTGCGTTGGGTAGCTCCGACCTTTACCCCAACGCTCGGGGCTACTACCTGAATATTCCCCGGCCGGTGCGGGTGCTTGAGGGCGAGCCTGACGCAAACGATGTGGCATTGATGGTGCGCTTCCCCTCGGAGTGTTCAGCAGTGAACTTCTGGTACGACGACTTTTACCAGACCGAGATCAAACCCCTGCGCCTGAACCCTTCAGCGGGAGACTACGTGGTCACGCTGTATACCGAGACTGACCTCCCTTCCTACATGGCAGACAAGGTAGGTGATAACGCCTACGCATCGGAGTAATCTTTCATTGGGGAACGACATGGCGCGAGCTAAACCGCCGCCATCACTTTCGCATCGGCGCGGTAGCGATAAACAGGGAGGTCATTACTGCACAACTTTGCTCCAGTACAAATGCGTGATTCGCGCATTTCAGATCGACTCCGACGGCGTCCTCTCCGGCTGTGGCCCCTCCTGATTGCCCTGATAACGGGATTGATCGCGCTGTCTACACAGGCCGAGGAGGTGGTAATCTCACCTGAGGGCGTGCGCGCTTCAGCGGTCGACATTGACTACGATGCCGAGGGCACCGCCGCCTTCCCCGCGATCGCGCTGAATGAGCGTGAAGAGATTATCGGTTGAGAGACAGGCGGCCGGATTATCGCGATCCGTCGCGCACGTATGCAAACGCTCGCGCAGCATCAACAACAATAAAAAGAGACCCCATCATGAAACGATCTATCACGATTTTTCTCTCCCCGGCCTTCTGTATCGGCCTCTCGGCCCTGCTCTGCCTACCCGCTCAGGCGGCAGACCCCGAGGGCATGCCTGACCTCAGCGACCCAGTGGAGCTGCTGGATGCCTACATCCGCACCGTGGGAGACACCTCGGGTAAGGAGGTGCTGCTATATGCCTCGGTGGTGGTGATTGGTATGCATCCGGGTGAAAAAGGCCAAAAACTGTTTGGCCTAGAGGTACTGGGCGCCAGCCGCTTCTTACCGATTGAAGATGGCTACCAGCGACTGCATCGCGAGGTAGGGCTTTACACGGATCTACATACAGGTGAAGTAATGAATAGCTGGGCCAATCCGTGGTCAGGCGAATCGGCGGAGGTGATTCACATCCAGAACGACCCCGTGAACTTTCCGTTTACGGTAGAGACCCAGCGCGGGCCTTACCGGGTCAAGTTTGACGACCTGGGGCATACCATTGGCTTTCATCGCCAGATACCGCTGCGCTACCCCAACCCGCTACCCAAGGCCCAGTACCCCAAGCACACGGCAAATGACTGGTACGAGGCCGCCGAGCTCTTTAACAGCTTTGTGACCAAGGCAGATCTAGCTGATCGCAGTAAAACCTCACTGCCCGAGGTGGGCACCTGGTCACGCACCGGGCCCTGGCTACCATGGATGGAGATGGCAGACCGGCCGGGTTATTTGCTGTACCACGGGCGCAGCGTCAAGTTGATGAGCGGTTTGGATGATCTCCGCCCAGAGCTGCGTGCCCATATCGAGATGCACTACCCCACCTACACCGGCGCGCCGGAAACATTTGAGTCGCCCAACGACACAAGCTGGACCTACTTCAAGAAGGTGCTGGATGAGCGGGCGGCGGCCGAAGGAGAAAGCTGAACCGCCCCGGGCACTTGGCGCGACTGGAAGTGAACCCCGCAAATCGAGGGCTACTGCCAATCAGGCGGTAGCACCTCCCACTCGGGCGCGTCGAACTCGCCAATAAAGTGAATCTCTACAAAGGGTGCCTGCGACTGAATTATCTCCTGCACCCGCTCGGGCAATAGCGCTGCCGAGGCGTCCCGGGCTGCCTTGTTCTCCCAAGTGGCAATGGCCAGCGCGGTGTGCTCATCGCCGATCTTTCGGTGTAGCCGCGTGCCCTGCGCACCCGGCGCCTGTTGAATCAACTGACTNGCCCGCACCCAGGCGTCGGCATATTGCTCGATGGTATGGCCTGGCTTGGCCGTCACTTCAAAGAGATAGTGCATGGGTGCCTCCCGTTGCGTGAATGACGATACTACGCGCGATAGACCAAGACACAAAAAAACCCCGCTGGTGCGGGGCTTCTATGGCGAATCACGTGAGATCGAGCTATTGCCGGACAGGCAATCGACTCAATGGGCCTTCGCGCTAACACGGACAAAGACGAGGACAAGGAGGCTGAGGTAAGACATTCTCGCCAACGATTGGGCAATCTAACCGTCAGCCACCTCAGCGTCACCCTGCGGCCCACAGTCGGCGGTAACCCAGGCATCCTACAGCCAGCGCCGCTAGGCCCAGCATCCATAGCGGCAAGGTAGGTATGTTGATGACCCCGCCAAATTGTGCGAACGGGGGCGCTGCCAGGGCCACCGGGTCTCTCAAGGTGCCCGGGGTCTTGTCCTGGTCGAGCTCACCATCATCGGTAATGCTGTAGGTCACGGTCTCACCCGAGATCACGGCGCCTTCCACAACACTCCACTCCCCCGCATCGGATATTTTGTACAACGCGGCATCGCCATCAATCGACTGCCCCACATCAATGGTCACGCTCAGTGTCTCTGGATAGCTGGTGTTGGGGTTGCGATCGCAGTCGATCACGGTGAAGCCCACGGTATTAGCGAAGCTCAACGTGACCCCTGCGGGTGGCGTGGGTGCCGCCTGCACCGTTGGTTGACCCGAGAGCTTACAGGTGGAGTCCGGGTTCTCAGGCGTGATCGTCACCTCCTCCGGGAAAGTGCGGACCATCCTGGCCTCGCCCGTTGCGCCGCCGCTACGGAGGCTCGCGCTCAGTGGCCCGGCATCCTCAACCCGCAATGTGAACTGCTTCACATCGGAACTCTGCGCGGGAAGCGACTGAGTCGACCAACTCAGGGTGCGATTGGCGCTGTTCCATGTTGCGCCCGATGTGCCCACGGGTGCCAGACCTGCAGCGAGCGTCACCACATTGTCGACCTGACCCGATGCCGCATCACCTACGTTGGCAGGCCCCGCCTTTAACGTGACCTGATCACCGGCCATGGCCTCGGCAACGCTGAACTGCACACCGGCCTGAATAATGGCCGCGGCGGGTACCGTCACCCGAACCGACGCGCTGGCGCTTTGGGTCTTGCCACTCGCTGCGCTCAGCTCGGCCAGTAGTACTCCGGTATCAGCCGCGGCTGGCGCAGTGAGCGTTGGGCTCAGTGTGACCGACGAGCCGGATGCCAGATCCAGCGTCCAACTGATCTGTTGGCCACTCGCAGTGCCGCCATCGGCGTTGCTGACGGTAAAGCCGCTGGGCACAGTGAGATTTACGGCCGTGCCATTGGCGGCGGCGTTACCGGCATTGCTCGCCACCATCGTGGCGGTGAATGCGTCACCCGTATCAACAGACATGGGCGCCGTTATGGTCAGCACAAGCTCTTCGCGCACACCAATCGTAGTCTGCGCCTCGGCGCTGGCGCTGGTATTGGCATCGGCGAGCCGCCCGCTGTGCAGCATAGTGCTGTTTGCGGCGCCGTTTGCCTTCAAGGTCACCACCTTCGCACCAGTAGCACCGGCGGCGAGACTGCCGAGATCCCAGCTGTAGGAGGCCGCCGAGACCGTTGCACCGGCAGCATCCACCATCGTGGCATTTCCAGGCAGTACGTATCGCAAGGTGGCATTCGTCGCTGCTGTCCCCGTGTTTTGATAGGTGAGCGTCACCGACCCCTCGGCGCCGTCCTGAAGCACCGCGGGCACCGTGAGTGCAAGCACTAACTCCGGTTTGGCGGCCACCGTAACGGTAGCGCTGCTACTATCGGACGACCCGGTCGCCGAGCTCACGTTGGCGAGGTTTTGCAACGTGGTGTTATCGGCAAGTGACGGGATGGTCATATCATAGGCCAGCGTAATATCGGTATTGGCGGGGAGATCGATACCCGACCAGGTCAGGGTGCCCTTCTCGGCATCCGCCGCAAAGCCGCCACGCTGCGCCCCGGCAAGACACTGGCTGCCGCAGGCGACGATGGCAGCCGGCAGGTGATCCACGACCGTGAGATCCTGCTGGGCAACCGGGCTATCGTTCACTACGGTGAGGGTATAGCGAAGCTGCTCACCAATCGTCACAAAGGTTGGCACAACGCCGTCGTCGTTGGCAGCGCTTTTATCGATCGACAGCACCGCCCCAAGAAGCTGCGTGCTCTTGGTCTGTGACGCGGGCCGTGACTCGGCGCTATCCAAACTCACTCGATGCGTGAGGGTTTGACCCACGGCCGTCGCGTCCGAGCTCAGCGTGTAGCTCACGCTGCGGTTACTCCCCGCTGCCAGCACCCCGATAGGCCAGCTGATGGTCTCCCCGGCACTGCACGGTGTGGCACTGCACTGGCCACCACCGAGTGCCGTGGCCGTTCCGTAGCTGGGCACCGAAGAAGTGAGCGTCACGCCGTTCGCTGCAGCGCCACCGGCGTTGCCAAAAGCCACTTGCACTGCCACGTCTTGCCCCGCCACCAAACGCTCGGGTGCGGTGATCTCAGGCGCGCTGAGGGCGGGCTGCGCGGCTGCACCTACCTTGATTGAAGATACACCCACCGGACCCGACCGCTCAGCCACGATATCGATCACCTTATCGGCATCAGCGGCGGTGCGCCGTTCGCGCAACGCCGCGAGCTTGGCGTCGACCGAACCCGCCACGCCGCGGGCGGCGGATTCATCGCTGATGTAGGACAACGCGTACACCTCGCTGGCAGCCCCGGCATTCACCACTACGCGGACTGATTGACTGCTTTGGGTGTCTGCAGCCAGATCGCCAAGAGACCAACTCACTCGACCGTCATTGACGTCGCAGTCGTCGCAGTCAATCAGGCTCACGTCATCGGCGAGTTGCATCTGTAGCGTGGTGCCCTCCGCAGACTCATTGCCAGTGTTGGTGTAGTTCACGGTATAGCTAAACTCATCCCCGACTCGCGTGCTGTCGGGATTATCAATCCAGGATTCGACATTCGCGGCATCCGCAACAACAAGCACCCCGGCGGCCTCGGCGTAAATAAGCTCATCGCCGGCGGCAATGGTGACCACGTTATCAAGCGTTACCCCGATCGCGGCATTAGCTTGAACCTCGACCTCCAGCAGCACTCTGCCCATTTCACCGCCGCCTAATTTTTCAATCGACCAGCTGATCTCCTTGCCATCCGACGAGATAAGCGCGCCCGGGGCCGCCACCACCCGCGTGTCGGTTGGTCTGAAGGCAACCAGATTCACGCCCGCGACGGGCCCAGAGCTAATATTGTGATAAGTGATGTCATAGACCAGGGTTTGACCCCGCGCCACGGTCGCCCGGTTCACGCGTTGACTCACCGCAAGCAGGGGCTCAGCGATGAGAATCTCTGCGCTCGCTAACTGAGGCGGCAACGAACCGCCCTCGTCGGTATACTCGCCAGTCAGTGAACCCGAGACGGAAATCACCGTGGTCGTGGGCGCCTCGGCGACTGTCAAACCGATCATCTCAGTATCGCTGTCACCCGGCACCATCGTTCCGAGATTCATCAGCACCTCACCGGTATAGCCCTCAGTGCAGGCGCCGCCATCGATGCCGGTACAGCTGGCGTAGTCGGGCCACCAGCCCAGCGCGGTGTCGGCAGGGGTCATCGTGCTGAGCGTCACGTCGTCGGCATCGTCGTTGCCGAGGTTCTGAAAGCGGAACTCAAGCTCCAGTTCATCTCCGGCGCCGACTTTGTCGGCGGGGTCTGTGACCAGCTGCAGGTCGAGCACAGCCGTGCCAGTCACCATCAACGATTCCGTCACCGTGTCACGCACGGCGTTGCCACCCGCCATGGTGCTGGCTGTGGCCTGTAGCGCTAGCGCGGTGGGTAAAGCGGGTGCCGTAAAGGAGGCCTGTAACGGTACCGCCTGACCCACTCCGAGTTCAGGCAGGCTCCAGGTGATTACCCCTTCTTCTGACTGGATGCCCCCCGCCATCGCACCGTTAAAGCTTGCACCTTCAGGCACATTGAGCCTGACGGTCGTTTGATCCGCCGCCACGGCGCCCGTATTACTGACTTCGACTATCGCATGGAATGGGTCGCCGGTCCCCACCACGGCCTCGGGGACCGTGGTGAGCGTCACTCGCAAGATTGGCGCCGGTAAGGCCGTCACCTCGGTCTTCAATTCGGCAAACCGATCCGATGCATCTCCCTTGTTGGAGCTGTTGGCATTCAACATGGCCTTCACGCTGCCACCCGCCTCGGCGTCAGCGGCAAGGCGAATGCTCACTATAGCGCTGCGCTCACCGCCCGGCTCCAGGTTGTTACCGTTGGTCCAATTGCAGACCGTATCCGAACAGATGCCGCCGAGGTCATCCACAAAGGTAAAGGTCGGTGTGGACTCGGTACTGCCTTGCTCTGGCACTAGCGTTAAGTTGAAGGTGCCGTCCTGAGTGCGGGAGAGGCCGTCATTACGCAAGCTAATCGCGTACGTGATGAGCTCGCCGGGCAGCACCTGCTCTTTGCCCTCAAGGCCCACTATGAGGATCGCTTCGCTGGTCAACTCGGTCTCTGCTATGTCATTGGCATACGAGCTGCCACCAGCCGAGAGCGTGGCACTGGCCTCAAGGAACCGCGGGGTAGTATCCGTGCTGGGGAGCGCATCAGGGCTTACCTGAACGGTGACGCTCACTTCACCGCCACCACCATCTGCGGAGCTACCCGCAGGCACCTCGATGGCACTCCAGGTGATGGTGCGCCCGAACTGGGCGCCGCCATCACTAATGCCATTGCTTTTCACCATCACACTATTGGGTAGATTCAGTTCAACCGTACCCGTAAAGCTGTCCAGGGATTCGTTGTAATACACAATGCGATAGGTGAGCTCATTGCCCGCCACCACCGAGGACGGCGCATCAATGGTGAGCATCACCGCGCAGCTCACGCCGTCTGACAGCGGGTCCCAGTTACCCGGCCGGCCGCGGTTATCAAAACCAAGCCCACACCACGCATCAGCCCGGGTGTCGAAGAGATCGTTTTTGCCACTACCCACCGAATCGACGTCCCAACCCGAGAGATCCTGATTAAATGATTTAGCATCTCGGAACATCCAGCTCATGTCGGTAACGCCAGAGGTATTCCAACCGCTCACATCCTGATCAAACTTACTAGCGCCATTAAACATATGCTTCATGGCAGTGACACCGCTTGTGTCCCACCCACTAATGTCCGCATTGAAAATGCTGGCGTCGGAGAACATGTACGACATTTCCGTGACTTTCGAAGTATCCCAAGCGGTGTAGGTAACGCCATCGCGGGTAACTGATTTTGTCGAGATATCCTGATTGAAGGCTCTCGCGTAGGAGAACATATCGCTCATGCTGAACACAGCAGAGGTGTTCCACTCGCCGATATCCTGATTGAATTTGGCGGCCCCGAAGAACATCTGAACCATCTGTTGAACCGCCGAGGTGTCCCACGCCCCAATCGAACCGTTGAAGGCCGAGGCATTCGTGAACATCCAGCTCATATCAAAGACGCCAGATGTATCCCATTCATCAATGTTTTGGTTGAACGCGCTCGCGCCTCTGAAGGTGAGGGCCATGCTGGATACCTTTGACGTATCCCAACCCCCAACCGCTTCATTGAAGGCGCTTTCCACAAACATGCCACTCATCGTGGTCAAGTTGCTGGTGTCGAGTTGCACCAAACCTACGCCGCCCTGCCCCGACATCCTTTTGAACGCATAAGCGCCGCTGGCCAGTTGATTCGCGCAGCGATCTGCCTCCGTCGCGCCAGCCACGCCGCAGCCTACGCCGCTACGAGACCCAATCTGCGTGACTGACTTTAACCACTTCAAATCGCGCTTCTTGGCGCTGTTGTCCCAGTCGTAGATCGTGCGAAGCGTGTTGTCTTCATGGGCACAGAACAGACCCTGACCGCTGTTATCAGAGGTCGGGACATGACTGCTGGAGTCATTACACACATCGGTGCCATCGGTGGTGAGGATGTGGAAATCGGCGTACTCGTATCCTTGGCCGTCCACCGTGCACGACCAGCCTTCTTCAGTCGCGGCGGTCTGCCAGTCAGTGACGTCTGAGCACTCCGGCAGGGGTAGGGTTATGGTCCAGTAGCCGATAACTTTATCTTGGCCGTAGGTATCCATATTCAGCGAAACCGGAATTTTACCATTCGTCACCTGCGCACCCGACAGCGCTGGGAGCGAAAAATTGCGGGTATGGGGAGAACCATCACAGTCAACATCGCTGGAGTGCTTAGTGACCAAGATGCCGTCCTCGCCAGCTGCTTGGTTGAACCACAGCCCGGTATTGTTCAGACACGCTTCCTTGGTTTTCCAAGTCAGCTTGAGCATCTGATCCCAATCGGCTTTATTTCCCGTACCCGTGCCTTCCCCGATCTGGCAGTGGGATGTTGTTAGGCTGTCCGCGAGGTGAAGGGTCTTTGTCGTCTTACCAACAGTAAAAGGGACGCACTTGATGCCACCCGTTTGATTCAGATTGTAAAGGGGGTCTAACGATTGGTAACCGTCGCCCCTGTCCTTCCATCTGGCAAACGATATCAAGTCGTTGTCGACATTGACGTCTGCTTGGGCAATGGGGGCGGGGCAAAGCGTTACCAAAAGCACAACTGCTAGCCTCGTGATGAGCCTTTTCGGGAGTACAGGGAACCGAGAGGCTGGCCCGCCTAGCCGAAGCGAGGGTGGATGGCTGGCCGCGCAGAGGGTCGTAGCAGCTTTCAGGAAATATTGCGCGGCATGCCCTTCCGGCAAGCAACTACCCACCAGGGTGGTGGCAGTTGAGTTCTGGGAATTAAGTCCCCTGAATCGACGCTCATTTCGCACGCACGACATGCGTTTCTCCCCCCAGTCAGGTCGGCACCTTGCTCAATCAACTATTATGAGGATTTCACTCTGACATTCGCTGGGAAGCGCCCGTTAATAGTGGGGATTAGCCGAAAACTGTCGTGTTTTGCACACAATCCGGAGCAAAAGGGGTTCCTGCTACCCCCCCCCTCAGTTAGGTGTCACGCGGAGTCGATTGCGGGGAGGGTTTTAAGGGGTCGCGCGGGCGAGCAATCAGGCGAGTCTGCGCGCGTTGCGCCGGGTCAACATGGGCTCACCGACGATCGTTTGATAGGTGGGCTCCGTCACACTGGACACAAACCGCCACTGCGCGGTGGCCGCCTCGGGGGTCAGCGTGACCTGGGTCCAACCGCGCTGTGAGGTATCGCAGGCCACCAGCTCGGGGCTCGCGCCTTTGAGCAGTGCCTGCATCTGTTCGGGGGGCAAGGGCACGTAGTTCTCAAGCCCCGGGCTCGAGACACCCGGGGTACCCCACTCCACCCCCACGGCCTCGGCTTGGTCATTGGTTAAGTTAAAAGCCCAGCCGTTGTGGGTATCGCCCGCCAAGGAGATCGGGTTGGTGGCGTAGGCAGTGAGCAGGGCAAAGAGCCGCTCCCGGGCGGCGGGGTAGCCGTCCCAGGCGTCGAGGTTGGAGGGCAGGCCATAGGGGGCAAGTTGCTGGGTTTGCTCGACCCGTGGCCGAACGTATTCAGAGAGCTCGAGCTGGGCAAGCTCCTCGGGTGGGATGACCGGGATGTTGAGCTTTCCCATGAGCACCTGCTGGCCCAGTACCTGCCAGGTGGCGCTTCGGGTTTTGCTGCTTTGCAATGCGTTCTGCAGCCACGCTTCCTGTTCTTTACCCAGTATTTGCCGCTCGGGGTTGTAAAGATCGTTTTTGATAAACGCTTCCACGCTACCGGCCTGCTCAATACCCTTGGCGTAGTCAAGCTGCTCGTCACGGCCGATCAGACGTGTGTCGAGCATGATGAGGTCGGCCAGGTCACCGATCTGGAACGTGCGATAAATCACCTCCTGATCACCACCGGCGCCGGTGCGGATTGGCATCCACTCGTGGTAGGCCTGCCGGGCGGCGTGAATGCGCTTAAAGAAATCGCCCTCGCCCTCGTCGTGGTTCTCAGCTCCCGCGCGCCAGGTATCGTTCATCATCTCGTGGTCATCCCACACGGTAATCCAGGGGTGCGCCGCGTGGGCGGCCTGCAAATCTGGGTCGGTGCGATACAGACCGTGGCGCATGCGGTAATCCTCGAGCACCAGAATTTCGTGCTCAGGCTCGACCTTGCGCCCTAGTGTCTCCTCGGCAACGGGGTTCACGTACTCGCCTACCGGGTACTCGTAGAGGTAATCGCCTAGGTGAAGGACTACATCAAGGTCAGACTCGGCAATATCGCGGTAGGCATGAAAAAACCCCTGCGGGTAATTGGAGCATGACGCCACGGCCATCTTGAACTCGCTCACCATCCCCACGGGCAGGGTGCGGGTGCACCCCACGGGCGAGATCACGCCATGGGCCATAAATCGGTAGCAATAACTTTGGCCGGGGGCGAGGCCTGCGGCGTCGACCTTGACGGTGTAATCGTGCTCGGCGTGGGCAACCGCCTCGCCGCTGGCCAAAATGGTCTCAAAGCGGTCATCGGTCGCCACCTGCCAAGCACAGGGAACCGGGTTTGCATTGCCACTACCGGGCAGCACCCGCGTCCAGAGGATCACCCTGTCGGCCAGCGGGTCGCCGCTGGCNATGCCGTGGGTAAAGTGCGCGGCAGCAGATTTATCGATGGCGAACCCTCGAAGCGAGAGCGCGCCCAGAGAGGCGCCCGTGGCGTGTATGAGTGTGCGNCGTCGGAGCGGTGTAGGCATCGGAGGTCTCTGTCAGGTCATCGCCAAGTAGAGCACAGTATGGGGGATTTTTATGACCAACGCGTGACGGCAATCACGAGCGATCCAGCACGTANNGGCTTTCGCCCGGCGGGCACCCGGGCGACGATTTCAGTCAGCGAAGGAGGGCCGAAAAGTCAGGCTGAGGTTAATAAAGGGGCTGCTACTCACATCGATGCTCGGACCGCTCACATCGCCGTCGGTAATNGTGAGGCCACGGAGTCCCCCCACTCCGGCAGTCGCCTCCAGCCACAGTGGGCCTTTCAGTCGCATACCCCCACCAAAACCAAAATCGAACCCGCTCAGGTTCAGGCCCACCGCCCCCGTGGCACTATTTACCGCCCAGCTACTGCCAGAGTAAGAGGCGCCGGCCGACACAAACCAGTCTTTACTCGGGGCGTAGATCACCTGCGGCCAGGGCAANAGNGCGCTGACGCTCCATCGCTCATTAAGAACAAGTGATGCCCCCACGTAAGGTATCNAGGTGGTGCCAAAATCCGAATCNTCAAACGCAACACCAAAGAGCCACCAGAGACGTTCATTACGCGTGTAGCGTGTCACCACNCCCCCCATGACCTGCCAATAATCCTCGCCGCGCTCACCTAGGCTGGAGTGATGATAAAACGGCACAATCGCACCGATTACCTGCCAGTCTGGATTGACCTGATACAGATANCCCGCGGCCAGTGTGGCGCTNGTNAGCGAAAAATCCTCGCCGTTATCNACGCTGAAATCTGTGTAGGAGAGGTACTCGCCTATCACCAGCGCGCTGCGCTTATTGAGCAGAANAGGCACGCCAGCGTACTGGCTGGTCGAATTCAACCGATAGCGCTTGCCGGCGGTGTCGGGAGTTCCGCCCTCCTCGCTGACCATCGCGTCGCCGTAATGGGTATTACCCAAAAACGCCACCGGTAAAAAAGGCGCGTTATTCAAGGAGCGTACAAAGACCAGTTCAGATTCTTCAAAGGCCAGCTTGGCGCGATTAATGAAGCGCTCGTCTGGTGCCACGACCTCGCTGGTCAGCACCGCTTCATCGGTCACGATTTCGGTGGCGTTGCCGGGCGACATACTCCCGCCGGTGGCAGCCACGTCGCGGGATACTGCCTGATCACCNAAAGCGAGTTCAAGCGGCAGTACGCCAATAAGCAGTAAAGTAATGCAAAGGGGTATGCGCAAAGCCAACATCCTGTTGAAAAAAAGCTCCCGGGTCTCGGCGAGCGGCGGTGATTTTACCGCACCCGAGCTCTGAGAGATTGTGGCGGGAGGCGGTATCCTACGCACATTCTGAGACGAAAGACGCTCCGCCGCGTAGCATGCCAAGGGGCTGTATTGTGTTTCAATCTCCTANGGGTGGCATTTGGTGACAGATCTCAATTCACACAGCGCACAGCAGCACAACCCGTGGCGCTTCAACACGGCGCCCTGCATGGACTGGACCGACCGNCACTGCCGGCGCTTCTGGCGCACCCTCACGCGCCGCGCGAGGGTCTACACCGAGATGGTGACNACGGGCGCACTGCTGCACGGCGATGTCGAGCGGCATCTGCGTTTTAATGACGAAGAGCACCCGGTGGCCTTGCAACTCGGCGGCGCCTCNCCTTCCGATCTCGCCNCCTGCGCNAGGCTCGGTGAANCGTGGGGTTATGATGAGATCAACCTGAACTGNGGCTGCCCGTCTGATCGAGTACAGAATGGTCGCTTTGGCGCCTGCCTGATGGCCGAACCCAAGCTCGTGCGCGACTGCGTGGCATCCATGCGCGACGCCTGCNACATTCCGGTCACTGTAAAGCACCGGATCGGNATAGATCATCAAGAGTGCTACTCGGAGCTGGTCGACTTTGTCGGGACAGTGGCAAAGGGGGGCGCCGANGTGTTCATTGTGCACGCGCGCAAGGCGTGGCTGCAGGGCTTATCCCCCAAAGAAAACCGCGAGATCCCGCCACTCAATTACGAGTGGGTGTATCGCTTAAAGCAGGACTTCCCCGAGTTCACCATTGTTATTAACGGTGGCATCGACACACTCGATGCCTGTCGCAGCCACCTCGAACGAGTCGACGGCGTGATGCTGGGGAGAGCCCCCTATCAGAACCCATGGCTCCTAAGCGAGGTCGACGCGGGGCTGTTTGACGCCACCGATAGCGCCAGTGGCAGTCGAGAAGCGACCATTGAAGCAGTGCTGCCCTACATCACCGAGCAGCTCTCAAAAGGGGCCCGGCTGCATCACATTACGCGGCATATGCTGGGGTTGTATCAAGGCCAGTATGGTGGGCGGCAGTACCGCCGGCACCTGAGTGAACAGGCCCACAAGATTGAGTCGGGGGTGGACACCCTGCTCGAAGCCATGGCGTTTTGTTCGGCGCCACCGGAGCGCGCAGTGATATCAGGGTAGATATTGCACCTCATAGGCAGGCCACCCTGTTGTTTTCTATAATGCACCTACACGTTTNACACCGAGGAATANCATGTCCAACGAAGAAGGACTCAAAGAAGTCATAGAGCTGCTCCACGAACTCAAGTTGGAGCTGGTGGCCGAAATGGATTACGCCTCTCTGGAGCTTCAGGTCGAGGCGATTATCGACAAAATGTACGCGCTGACTGAAGGCGACTAACTCACCGCTACTGCTTATTGCCACTCGCTCGCCAGCCGGCGTCAAGACGCTGGCTGCATTTCTTCTGCGCGCTCAAGGGTAGTCACCAGATCCCGGAACGCGCCAGCGTTCTCGTCACTGATCGACATCAGCGTGCGGTGCGCNGCGAGTACCTGTTTTGCGACCTCGCCCTCTTCGCAGGCCACGGCCGGAATCTCCTTGATACTGGCATCGGTGTTGCAGCACTCGTTACGACGCTCAAAGAGCTGATCAAACCCCATGGTATCNAGCAGACGATCGATACTGGGATTGATACTGAAGATCGCGGGCCGAAAATGAAAGCGCTCGCGCGTCTGAATCGCCAACTGAGCAAGCATNCCCAGCGTGGTGCTATCGAGGCCATCGGCTTCGGTGACATCCACCCACACACTCACGAATTCGGGCTCGGCAAACATGCCCTGAAAATACTGATCAAGCGCGGTACACATAGTGAGGCGGACATCCCCCTGCAACTTGAGAACGTGAGCGCCATCATTGGACGCTGCGCAAATCCGGCAATCGCTCACCCTATCCCCCTGCTCACAAAGAGCCCCGCGATATCATCAGCCAAATCGTCTGAGGTGATGTCACCGAGATCCAATCGGCGAATTAGATCCCCCGGTTTTTCCAGAGAGCCACTGAGTCGCGCCAACAAAGTTTTCTCGCGTTCGATCAGATCCACCTCGTCGATGGTTTCCAGTACGCCGTCAGACATCAGCACCAACATAAAGGTCTCGGGCAAGGTGATTTCATCAAGGCCGTAGGTCGCCTCGGGCGTCAGCCCCACAGGCATGCCCTCCCCCGGCAGATACTGAATGTGGCCCGGGGTCATGAGAACGGGCTTGGGTAGGTGACCGGCGACAGAGTATTGCAGGGTGTGACGCTCAAAGTCGAGACACCCCACCACCATGGTGGCGTATTTGTTTACGTGCAATTCAAGCAGCTCGCGGTTGGCGAGGGTCAGCATTTCAATTGGCTGGGTCACGGTTTTGTCGTCGCGACGGAGGTAGTCAGAGCGCTTGCGNGCAAAGAGATTTTTCAGGAGCAC
The DNA here is from genome assembly GCA_002683335.1 of Halieaceae bacterium. Lineage (GTDB taxonomy): Bacteria > Pseudomonadota > Gammaproteobacteria > Pseudomonadales > Halieaceae > Luminiphilus. The sequence continues at coordinate 73,930 of NYTE01000027.1, read as the reverse complement.
AGTGGCNAACGCNGACGAACTCCCATGGCCCGATACGTCCGCCANAATAAACACCACCTGGTGCTCNCCCACNCTGAAGTAGTCAGTGAAATCGCCGCTTAAATAAAGCGACGGCAAAATACGGTGACTGAACCAGTAATCCCCCGCCTTCAGTGAGTGCGCAGGGAACATTGCCTTTTGCACTTGCCGGCCCGCCGCCTGGTCCTGCTCCAGTATCCGCAGCGAGTGACTGAGTTCGGCATTGGCGCGCTCAAGGTTCTCGTTGGATTCCACCAGATCGCGCTGCAGCTGCCGGTGATGCACGCCACGCTCGATGGCGCGCAGCACCAGACCNGGTTTCTCTGCGGGGTTCACAAAAAAGTTGGCCGCACCCAGACCCAGCGCGGTGGTCATGCTACCCATGTCGCGGTGGTCACTCACCGCCAGCACCGGCACCTGCACATCAAACGAGCGCATGGCACGACGCACTGAGGCCCAGGACACATGCAGCAACTCGACGTGACAGATCACGCAATCCCACGGGCTATCAGCACCCAGTACCGCCTCAATGTCGGGGGCTTGCGGTGTAATCTCGTAACGATGTTGGGAGTCATTCAGCGCGGCGATCAACGCGGCGGCGCGCTCAGCTTGATCGTCCACGACTAAAACGGCCCCGATTTGGGTCATATCAGCAGTTTTGCAACCGGCAGTGGTNGGGAATCAAAACGCTTCCTCGTCCCAGTCGTTGTCAAATTCAGAGAAGTCATCCTTCACTTGACCCCCAGACTCGAGCACCGCCCTATTTTGCAGGTAAACGTCGCGATAAAAAACGTACCGGTCACCGGTAATCACCGCTTCTGCGTCGAGTAGCCCGGCGCGTAAATCGATAATATTGACAAAGCGCAAACCCCAGAAGACTTCGTCGTTGATCAGCTGCCCGGTGGGTGATGCAAAGGCATCAAAAGCCGTACCGGTGGCGCCGCGCACGGTGCTGGGTCCCAGAAGGGGCAACACAACATAATTGCCTCGAGGCACACCCCATAGGTGTAGCGTGTGGCCAAAGTCGGTGTCGTAGCGCGGGATACCCGCCTTGCTCGCGACATCAAACAGACCAAACACTCCCACCGTCGTGTTGGTGATTACTCGAAAAGTATTGTTCAGCGCCTGCTCAAACCGACCCTGCAGNGCCGCGTTGAGCACGCTGTTAAAATCATAGAAGTTGCTGAAAAAATTGTTGACTCCNACACGACCGACTTCGGGCATGATGGCGTCGTAACCTTTNGCAACCGGCCTAACNAGGTAACGATCCAAACCGTCGTTGGCGCCAAACATCNAGCGATTATAACCCTCCCATGGATCGGTCTCTGCCTGTCCAGGGGCNGGTAACAGCGCACAACATAGCGCCAACGCNAGCGTGAAGATTTTGGCCGCTGCTTGGGCGAGCGCGAATAGCGCTCGCCGCCTGACACGAAATGCGCAGACGAATGTCGCTATCGCCGCTGACGAGGCGCGTGATTTGGGGAAACAATTTGTGGCGTACCGCAACATACCGAGGCGCTCTGAGCTCTCTTCGGGCGTAACTGTAACGCTATTGTGCACGCGGGTCACGGGGGCTTCAACGGGGATGTTCATCCATCCAGTGCTGCACCCGTTGCCACTGTTGTTCGAGGCGCTTACTGGATACGGGTAGTCGGGTCTTCATTTGCTGCGCAAAGAGTGACACCCGAAATTCCTCGAGCATCCATCGATACTCATATGCCTCGTTGGACGAGCGAATCAAACCGGGGTGGTGCTGGGTCGCGGTATCCAGTTTTTCTATCCATGATGACAGCAACTGCAGTGCCTTCTGATCCTTGAGGTACTGACCATTCAGCCTGCTAATGCGGTGCTCCGCTGCCTTAGCGTAACGCGGATACTGCGCGAGCCACTCGGTGCCGGCATGGCGCACGCTGTTACTTCCCAAAAGCGTCGTCATATTGCGCCAGCAGTCCTGTTGGCTATCGAGATAATCCTGGCTACCCAGTTGAGTAGCCGCCGTGCGGGCAGCAGCCCAGGCTTTGAGCGCCTCTCCGAGCTGTCCTGCGACCGTGACCGTCTCCGCATGCCAGTCGATGCGCAGCACATCAAACCACGCTTTGAAAGCCGCCTCGTTACGCGGTGGGTCGGCACCTCGCAGGTGCTGATGGGCCACCGCCGCAATAATATCCTCCACCAGCTGCTTACGGTCGACTTCCAACGCCGCAAAGACCAGCGTGAGTTCGTTTCCCGCTAGCAGCGACTTGCGCAATGACTTGATCAGCTGACTGGCCTGTTTAATCGCCAGCGCCACCAAGCCCGCCTCGTGCACTAGTGCAGCCTCACCGGGGTAATCGAGCAGGCGAATTGCCACACCATCTGCCTCGGGCACCAATGCGGGATGGGCGATCACCTCGAGTCCGGCGGCCTGGGATTTCCACACCCCGGGCAGGTCGCCAAAATCCCAACGCTCCACAGCAGCGCGCTCGGGGGAATCGGCTTGGGATGTCGTGGCAGTCGTNTCACCGCTTCTGAANTCNGTCACGAGTGCTGCCATGTCGCGGCCCTGCCCCAGCAATTTGCCCGCGGCATCCACCACGCGAATATTCATGCGATAAAAATCTTCGAGCTGTGCCGGCTGCCACTCTGAGGGGCTCACCTGAACGCCCCGCTGGCGCTTNAGCACGCGACCCAGCGCCGCGCAGAGATCCGTGTCCTCTACCGTGAGTTCCGCCAAAGCGGNGTCGATCACATCAGGCGCGGGCACCAGCTGCTTACGNCTCGCCTTGGGTAACCCCTTGATCAGCGCAATGCATTTGTCCCGCAGCAAGCCCGGCACCAGCCAGTCAAACAGGTAACGCGGCGCGCGATTGAGCAGCGGCAGCGGGATTGTGATCGATACCCCGTCGTTCTGGCGACCGGGCTCAAACTGGTACCGCAGCTGATAATCCACGCCCTGCCAGTGCAGGGTGGGAGGGAACTGTGCCTCTACTTCGGCGCCGGGGTCGCGNACCAGAATTTGCTCACGCTTAAGGAAAAGGTGCTGCTCCCGGTTGCGATCCTGTTTGAGCCATTTGATGAGCGACGCGATACCCACACACTTGGGCCCCAGACGCTCGTCNTAAAAACGCACCAACGCCTCCTCCTCGACCAAAAGATCGCGGCGCCGGGTGCGCGACTCCAGCTCCTCCACCGAGCGCATAAGCGACAGATTGTCACGGAGAAAGCGCGGCGGCTTCATGACGTTTCCCGTGACCAGTCCATCTCGGATAAAGATATCCCGTGCGGCGGGGGCATCAATCCCACCAAAGTGGACCCGTCGACCATCGCTGATCGTTAAGCCGTAAAGGGTCACCCGCTCTTTGACCATTACCCGACCACTGCGGCGCTGCCACGCAGGCTCGTAATGATGTCGCTTAAGCACATGGGGATTCACTCGCAGCAACCAGTCGGGTTCAATGGCGGCACATTGGCGCGCATACACTTGGGTGGTCTCCACCACCTCCCCCGCCACCAGCCACGGCGGGGGCTTTTTGTATTGGCCGGAGCCCGGGAATACCAGCGCCTTGCGGCTGCGCGTAGCGTTGAACTGTTTGCCCTCGTCCCGCTGCGCCACATTACCGAGAAGGCCCGTTAGCAGTGCGCAGTGAATGACCTCGTAAGCTTCTTCCTCTGGCAACTGTGTGCGCACACGAAAACCCAACTGTCTGCAAGCAATGACTAGTTGTGAGTGAATGTCGCGCCACTCGCGCATGCGCATAAACGCCAGATACTCCCGCTGGCATAACTTGCGCAGCTGGTTCTGACTGAGCGCCTGCCGCTGTGATTCGTAGTGGCGCCACAGGGCGAGCCACGCGAGAAAGTCAGACTTAGGGTGCTGAAACCGTGCATGGGCCTGATCGGCCTGCATCTGCTTCTCGGCGGGTCGCTCCCTCGGGTCCTGAATCGACATGGCACTGACGATCACCAGCACCTCGGCCAAACAACCTGACTCATTGGCCGCCAATAGCATACGCCCCAGTCGAGGATCCACCGGCAACCGCGCCAGTTGCCGACCCAANGCCGTAAGCCGGCCCTGTGCCGAGACCGCACCCAATTCCTCCAACAATCGATATCCATCGCGGACAACTTTGGTATCGGGAGGGTCGATGAAAGGAAACCGCNCCACATCCCCCAACCTCAGCTCGAGCATGCGCAGTACCACTGCTGCGAGGTTAGTACGCCGAATTTCGGGATCGGTGAATTCCGGTCGCGCGTCGAAATCGCTCTCGCTATAGAGCCGCAGGCACACTCCTTCTGCCACGCGACCGCAGCGACCCATACGCTGGTTGGCACTGGCCCGGGAAATAGGTTCAATGGGCAGGCGTTGCAAGCGGCTGCGCACACTGTAACGACTGATACGCGCTTCACCTGGATCAATGACGTAGCGAATACCCGGCACGGTAAGCGAAGTCTCGGCCACATTGGTGGCGAGCACCACTCGCATCCCCGCACCNCCACNGCTAAANACNCGATTCTGCTCTGCCTGACTCAAGCGCGCATAAAGTGGCAGCACACGAAGCCGGTCGTTATGCCTCAACGCCTTGGCGAGCTCGCGAATATCACGCTCACCAGGCAAAAATACTAAGGCATCGCCCCGCGGCCCGAACTGTCCTTGCTCGATATCACCGAGCACCGCAACGATCTGCTGGCGTACGCCCTCGTCGCGATCTTCTGTATCGCCCAGATACTGCACCGTTACGGGATAGGTCCNGCCGCTGACCTCGATGATNGGCGCGTCGTTGAAGTGCTGTGAAAAGCGCGCCACATCAATGGTGGCCGAGGTCACGATGACCTTGAGNTCGGGTCGGCGCGGCAGCAATTGCTTGAGATAACCCAACAAAAAATCAACGTTCAAGCTGCGCTCGTGGGCCTCGTCAATAATCAGCGTATCGTAAGCACTCAAATCGCGGTCGTGGGTGAGTTCCGCCAGCAAAATACCGTCGGTCATCAACTTGATAGCACTGGCATCAGAGACGGTGTCGTTAAAGCGAATCTGGTAACCCACCAGTTCACCCAGTGGCGTGTTCAGTTCGTCGGCAATACGCTGCGCCACTGTGCGCGCAGCAATGCGGCGGGGCTGGGTGTGNCCNATGCGTTGCNGGCGCCCNCGGCCCAGGTTGAGGCAGATTTTGGGAAGCTGGGTGGTTTTGCCTGAGCCGGTCTCACCGGCCAGTATGACCACCTGATGATCGCGAATCGCCGTCTCAATATCGGTCCGCCGCTCGCTGACAGGNAGCTGCTCTGGAAAATGAATCTGCTCCGGTACCGTCCTTTCAGGCTCCGGTGTGGACAGGCTCATTCAGCGGCGTTCGCGTGGGGGACTAGTCACGCAACTCGCGGCGCAAAATTTTGCCCACGGCGGTCTTGGGCAGGTCATCTTTAAACACCACCGACTTGGGTAGTTTGTAGCCCGTGAGGCCTTCACGCATAAAGTCGCGCACTGCCGATTCGGTCAGCTCGGGATTACTCCGCACCACAAACATGCGAATCGCCTCACCTGTATTCTCACTGGGAATCCCTACGGCTGCGCACTCCACTACATCGGGGTGCGCCACCAAGACGTCCTCGAGCTCGTTGGGATACACGTTAAAACCGGAAACCACGATCATGTCTTTTTTCCGGTCGACTATGCGCAGGTAGCCGTCGGGTTGGACCAGTGCAATATCACCAGTAGCAAACCAACCTTGACTATCGATCACCTCAGCAGTGGCCTCTGGCCGCTGCCAGTAGCCTGCCATGACCTGTGGCCCCCGCACGCAGAGCTCGCCCGGCTCATCCACGCTCACCCCATTGCCCTCGGCATCACGAANCTGAATTTCGGTGCTCGGGACCGGCACGCCGATGGTGCCAATTTGCAGCCCATTGCCGGGGTTCCCCGATACCGTCGGCGACGTCTCAGTCAAACCATAGCCCTCAGAAACCCGACAACCTGTCACCTCCTGCCAACGATTTGCGGCATCGTGGGTGAGCGCCATGCCTCCCGAGAGGGTGACCTGCAAATTNGAAAAATCGAGAGACCGAAAAGCCGCGTTATTGCACAGCGCCACAAATAAAGTATTCAGTCCACAGAACAACGCAGGCCGATAATCAGCAAAAGCCTTGACCACCGAAGGGAGNTCCCGCGGGTTGGGCACAAGGGCCGTGTGGGCACCAATGCGCAACGCATACATCGACGCGGTGAATGCGTAAATGTGATACATCGGCAGCGGTTGCAAAATCGTCTGGCCACGGCCCTCCATGTCGTGGGTCTTAAAAAAGGCGTCGCTCTGCAACACATTGGCCACCAGATTGCTGTGCGTGAGCATGGCGCCCTTGGCAACCCCCGTGGTACCGCCGGTGTACTGCAACATGGCCAAATCGCTGGGTGCCAGCGTCACCGCCTGAAAGGGAGTCGCGGCACCCGCCTTCAGCACTTCGTTGAGCTTGAGCGCCTCCGGAATATGAAATGGAGGCACCATTTTCTTGACATACTTGACCAAAAAATTGATGAGCGAGCGCTTGGGTTGCGGGTGCAAGTCGGCGATTTCTGTCACGACCACCCGCTCGACCCCGGTGCGGGGTAGGACTGCCGCCGCGGTCTGTGCCACGTTCGCCTGCACCACCATAACCCGCACGCCGGCATCAGTCAGTTGATGCTCGAGTTCGCGCTCGGTGTAGAGCGGGTTGGTATTCACCACCACCATACCCGCACGCAGCGCACCGAGACACACCACAAGATATTGGATCAGATTGGGCATTTGAATGGCAACGCGGTCACCCGAGTCAAGGCCTGCANCATNTTGCAGCCACCCGGCAAATTGGGCAGATAGCCGATCAAGCTCAGCGTAGCTGAGGGTGTGCCCCACACTGCTGCAGGCCGCCTCNGCGCGATAGGTCGCCAGCGCCTCCTCGAACAACGCCACAATAGAGGAATAGCTATCGGTGTCGATGCGATTGGGTATACCCAACTCAGCTAAGCGCGCCGTTATCGCAGTGTGGACCGTTTCCGTCATGACTTTATCTCGGGTAATGCAGGGGGTTTGGGTATGATGTGGATCACGCGCCGCGGGGTCAACCTCCCGCAACGTCGCCACANAATCAAGGAGCCCCACTGGTGCAAATCACGAATCTCACATTCGACGAAATCACCGTAGGTGACGAAGCCACCTACACCCGTTTGATCACCAACCGGGAAGTGGAAGCATTTGCCGCCGTCTCCGGTGATCACAACCCGCTGCACTTGGACCCCGATTATGCCGCGACGACGCCCTTCGGCGAATGTATCGCTCACGGTATGCTCACCGGGGCCCTGATCAGCGCCGCTATTGCCATGCAGTTACCGGGGCCGGGGTCGGTCTACCTCAATCAAAGCATTCAATTCAAGGCGCCAGTGCTGCTCGGTGACACGCTCACCGTGACCTTGACAGTTTCAGACAAACACCACAAACGACCTTGGATTACCCTGCAGTGCAACGTTACCAANCAGGACGGCAAGATTGTCGCCAAAGGCGAAGCACGGGTCGCGGCACCGACCGAAAAAGAGACGGTCACCATCGTGCCGCCACCGGCCATTCAACTGCTGGAAGAAGCGCTGCTCGCCGATTCAGATTGAACGAACTGTTCAGGGTCAACAAACATCAGCTCTAGCAGCACCACCGGCTCGCTTGGGTGCGGATCGACACCCAGCATCATCACATTGATCTCTGCCCCCGAGACAATCGGTGCGGTGATAGCATAAAGTCTTCGCTCTAGAGTGGCTTCTCCGGACTCATCCAGGGCTCGAAAAGCTTTGAGCGGCTGCTCTTGAGTAATGTGCTCGCGAAAACGACTCAAGAGAACCTGCAGAGCGTCACGAAAAGTGGAGTAATTCAATGTTCCTTTGAAGGCCTCCGTGCTCAGCGTCAAATCCATACGCAGAGTGGTCTCATTTTCCATTTTGAGTTGGGTCAGTAACACCCGGGTCCCTGCCTCCAGTTCTCGAAAAACACGCTTGCTGGTGGTCCGCGGCGTCTCTATCAACGCTGTATGGAGAATATTGCAACACACCGTCGCAAACTGTTCGTCGGTGAGTGTGTGATTTGTTTCAGACATAAAACCCTCTCATAGATGGCCCAGAGTTTACCGCGTGGTCAACCGATCGCCCACTATCTCTTTTCACTGACGTGTCATCCTACCCGCCGCCAATGCGTCCTTCACCCCGGCGCGGCTATTGCTCACGCTAATCCGACCCGCTTTTGATAGACTTCGCTCCCCGGTGAAGGCGACGCCCAACGCCGCCAAGTCTGCCCGAGAATGTCTGATAACTGTCCGTGATTAATCCCACGCAAAACCCTTGGAGCCCACTCGCCACCGCCGAGNTCGACTGGCAGGCAAGCACCCCGNTATCCCGGTCANCGGGGGACATTTACTTTTCTGCGGATGACGGTTTAGCCGAGAGCGACTATGTGTTTATCGAGGGTAATAAGCTTCGCCAGCGCTGGCCGGTGCTTGAGGCCAACGAACAGTTTGTGATTGCGGAAATCGGCTTGGGTACCGCCCTCAATGCCTGCCTGACAATTGCTACNTGGCTGGAACACCGGCCCCCAGGCAGTCAGCTACATTACATCGGATTGGAACGTGCTCCGCTGCAGCCCAATGATATGCAGCGTGCACTGCATCAATGGCCTCAGTTGCGCTCTGTGCTGGCATCACTAATCGCGCGATGGCCCGACCCTCTGGCGGGATGTCATCGGCGTTATTTTGACGACTGGGGCGTCACACTGGATCTGTGGTGGGGCGACGCCGGGCAGATACTCTCAGATCTGGCCAGTTACGCCACACCATGGGTCGATGCGTGGTATCTCGATGGTTTTGCGCCGGCAAAAGAACCAGGGCCCTGGGGGACAGAAATCTTCACGTCAATGGCGGCATTGAGTCGGACCGGGGCTACCTGTTCGACGTTCACCGCGGCCAGCGCAGTGCGCCGCGATCTGACAACAGCGGGCTTTACAGTAGACAAACGCCCCGGTTATGGGCGTAAACGGGAGGCCTTGTGGGGCACCCTNCATGAACCATTCAAACAAGCTCCGCCCCTGACCCCCTGGGATCTAAACCCCAAGCCACAACCAACCGCCTCGGCTATCGTGGTNGGTGCAGGCCTTGCCGGCGCGCATGTAGCCCAGGCGTTGGCCAGACGCGGTGTTTTGGTTACCGTGCTGGAAGCCGCGACCATTGCCGGTGGAGGCTCGGGTAATTTGCAGGGCGTTACCTATACACGGCTCTCACATCAACATAACCCGCTTACTGACTTTTCTATTGCCGCATTCAGTTACGCGACCGACTACCACCGCTCCCTGACGCACTCGGACCTGTTAGCAATCGGCACCGATATTGGGCTGGGTGGGTACATTCAGCTTCATGAGCGCGACAGCACCCTTGAGCACCTCGAACAGGTACTGTGCCGTGCGCCCGAATTGGCCCGAGTGCTATCGGCCAGNGAGATCGCGGCGATCACCGGTCTCCAGCCTCGATGCGANGGAATTCANTATCTACGCGGGGGCTGGCTCGACCCGAGAGCGCTCTGCCGGGCACTGCTCGATCATCCACTTATTACCGTGAGAGAGCATTGCGGTGTCGTCTCACTGAGCCGACGGGACGACCAATGGCTTGCAAGCAGCCCGGCAGATCCTCAATTGGCGCAGGCGCCGGCTNCAGTGCTGGCCACTGCCCTGCAGGCAACACAACAGGCAGAATTGGCATGGCTTCCGCTCACTAGTATTCGCGGGCAAACGACCCATGTACCGGCAACCGATGCGTTGGCCGGCCTGAGGATCCCCGTTTGTGATGAGGGGTACCTGCCGCCCGCACGCAATGGCACACATTGCATTGGCGCGAGCTTCGGTCCGGGGGATTCACAAACGGATGAACGCGAGGAGGAGCACGCGCATAATATCGAGATGATGCGCCGAGCCCTGCCTAATCTTGAACTGATCCCGCCATCCGGGGGTTGGCGAGGGCATGTAGCCCTGCGCTGTAACAGCAATGACTACCTGCCGGTGGCAGGAATAGTGCCGCGGATTAACGACTTCAACCAACGCTATGCCGCACTAGCAAACGATCGCAANCGACTGATTGACGCTGCCGCCCCCGTCTACCCCGGCCTCGCCGTCCTCACCAGTCTGGGATCGAGGGGGCTCACCGCGGCCCCGCTGGCAGCNGAACGGGTGGTGGATCAACTGTTGGGCATGCCGCCTTGTCTACCCCGTTACCTGCAGCGCGCGATTTCTCCCGCGCGGTTTGCCGAGCGCGCACTGAAACGAGGCGAAGCCTTGTGAGGCACTATCGCTATTTGGTGGATAACCGGAGCAGAGAAACAGGCGTTGTAAGCTCAAGGCTGNCCACATTATATGCGCTGTCACTCGCATTATTTGTTGCGCTGTCTGCGATCCATCACGCACTCGCTGAAACCGAGCCGACACCCTCGGCCACAGAAGTCAACGAATACGGATACCGCGTGGTGTCACAGGAGCGCTTTNATCGCGAGAACTTCACCCAGGGTTTGGAATTCTATCGTGGTCGCTTGTACGTGAGCTCAGGCCTTTACGGACAATCAGTGATTCGTGTCTATGATTTCCCAGAGATGTCGTTGATCCAGAGCGTGCCCATCGACTCGCGCATTTTTGCCGAGGGACTGACCATCATCGATAATCAACTGATCTTGCTATCCTGGCGAGAGCGGGTCATGTTGGTATATTCGCTACCCGACTTGAACTTGGTGGGGCAAAGTCCCCTACCGGGACAGGGCTGGGGTGCAACCCACCATGACTCGGTACTGTGGTTCAGTGACGGTAGCGACAAGCTTTACTCGGCCGATTTGGCTGCGGGTGGGCGGGTGGAGGTGCTCCCGGTGACATTGGGAGGGCAACCCATCAGGCATCTCAACGAGCTGGAGTGGGTCGATGATGAGATCTGGGCTAATGTGTGGCAAACCGACCGGATTGTGCGCATTGACCCCGCCACGGGACGGGTCACTGGAACGATCAATCTAGCGGGGCTGTTACCCGATGATGACCGTATGCGCGACACCGATGTGCTCAATGGTATTGCGCGGCACGCCGAAACAGGATCAATCTGGGTCACAGGCAAAAGATGGCCGTGGCTTTATGAAATTGTGCTGGAAAAATCCGCCCCCTGACCCCACATTGGGTAGGGAATGAATATGAAATGTGGTACCGGAATCCGATATGACTGAACTCTCCCCGACACCCGAGGCAACACCTCATCTCAATACCTTTGTACCCAAGCGCGCTGTGCCGATCCCCAGCCTGAATCTAATGGTGGAGGAATACGAGCATCCCGCGACCGGTGCAGTGCATCTTCATCTCGGTAGCGATTCACCTGAAAATGTATTTATGGTGGCATTGCGTACCGTGCCAGAAGACTCCACCGGCGTTGCGCACATTTTGGAGCACACCGCGCTGTGCGGCAGCGAGCGTTACCCTGTGCGCGACCCCTTTTTCATGATGCTTCGACGCTCACTGAATACCTTCATGAATGCTTTTACCAGCTCGGACTGGACGGCCTATCCCTTTGCGACCCAGAACCGCAAGGACTTTGGCAACTTGCTAGACGTGTATCTAGATGCAGTTTTTTTCTCGAGGCTTGACCCACTGGATTTTGCCCAGGAGGGCCACCGGGTTGAATTCGAAAGTGACGACAGCAATCAACCGCTGGTTTTTAAAGGNGTGGTGTTTAATGAAATGAAAGGCGCGATGTCCTCGACGCCCTCGGTGCTGTGGGATCGGTTGTGCCACGAGCTATTCCCTTCCAACACCTACCACTTCAACAGTGGGGGCGATCCCGAGGTGATTCCCGATCTGACCTACCAGGCGCTGCGAGATTTTTATGCCGAGCACTACCACCCCAGCAACGCTATTTTCCTTACATTCGGTGATATTCCCGCCACGGATCATCAACAGGTCTTTGAGTCTGCAGTGCTGCAACGCTTCAAAGCCCTCGGGCGCCGCATCGAAGTGAAACTCGAACAGCCCTTTGTCACACCTCATCGCGCNAGCCACCCCTATGCCATCGATGCCGACGAAGGAACCGTCAAGAAAACGCACCACATCATGGGATGGAAGCTCGGTGAAAGCGCCGATTTAACGGCCATGCTGGAAGCGCAATTAGTATCAGCAGTGTTGATGGAAAATAGCGCGTCCCCGCTCATGCATTATCTGGAAACGACCCCATTGGGTACTTCACCCTCTCCGCTTTGCGGGCTGGAGGAATCGATGCGGGAGATGGTGTTCTGCTGTGGTATCGAAGGCAGTGAGGCCGAGCATGCCGCGACTTTTGAGCAAGAAGTGCTGGCATGTATCGAAGGAGTCGCGAACGCCGGCATCGACTCCGACAAGATTGAGGCGATTCTGCGCCAGATCGAGCTGCACCAAAGAGAAGTCAGTGGTGACGGCATGCCCTACGGACTGAACCTGATGCTGCGCGCACTGGGGGCCGCCACCCACTATGGTGATGCTGTGGCGGCGCTGGATCTTGAGCCCGTCATCGCCACGCTTCGGGAGCGCACGGCGGAACCCGAATACATTCCAGGTTTGATCCGCAGCTTGCTCATCGACAACCCGCATCGGGTGAGCCTGACGGTGGCACCGGACGCCGGACTGGCTGAGCGCCGCGACGAGGCTGAGGCCTCAAGATTGGCTNCGCTGAAGGAAGGGCTGAGTAGCAGCCACACCGCCGAAATTCTGGATTTAGCCAGTCGCTTACGGGAGCGCCAGACACANAANGATGATCCCGATGTGCTGCCCAGAGTTGAGCTTTCTGACATCCCTGCAGAAATCCCCAGCCCCTCACCCGAAGTGCACCAAACCGACAACACTCACTATCGCTACACCGCAGGGACTAATGGCTTAATTTATCAACAGTGGGTCAGCCGACTGCCCACCATGACGACCACGGAGCTGGAACACTTGCCGCTNNCCACGGCGNTNATAGCCGAGGTAGGCATGGGAGACCTCGACTACTTNCAAACACAGGATCGCCACTCCGCCACCGTCGGTGCTTTGGGCGCTTCGGTCAGTAGCCGAGCGCACCGCGACGATGAGCAGTCCTGTGACAGCTACTTTGTCCTGTCTTCGAAAGCGTTGGCTGACAAAATGGACGCCCAGTTGGCACTGATGTCGGACACACTGTGTAGCGCGCGATTCGACGAGCTGAGTCGTATTCGAGATCTGGTGAGCCAGATCCGCGCCCGGCGCGATCAAGGCATTACCGGTAGTGGACATGCGCTGGCCATGGCTGCCGCCTGTGCGGGTATGAGTCCGCTGGCGCGCATTGGTCACGAGCAAGGAGGGCTTGAGGGTATCCGCCGGATTCGCGCGCTAGATGACGCCCTAGCCGACGACGGCGAGCTCGAAACGCTCGCAGCATCGCTCTCAGCACTGCACCAAAAACTTTCCCAGTCGGGTGCGCCATTCCTGTGCACCATTGCCGACGAACCTAATTTGACCGCAGCCGCGGACGCGGCTCTCAGTGTCGTGACTCCACTGGGCACTGCCAACACCGATCGCTGGCAAGGCACCCCCATTCGAGAGGCACGTCAGGAGATGTGGGTAACCAATACCCAAGTCAATTTTTGCGCCCGNGCCTATCCTACNGTGCCTTCGGGGCATCCCGACGCACCGATACTGTCAGTNCTTAGCGCCTTCCTCAGAAACGGATATCTGCACACCAGCATTCGNGAACAGGGGGGCGCCTATGGCGGCGGTGCCAGCCACGACGCAAACATTGCTGCGTTTCGGTTCTTTTCTTATCGGGANCCTCGATTAGTCGATACCCTGGCCGACTTCGACGCCTCGGTGCGTTGGCTTTTGGAGCACACCCATGACGCGCTCGCACTGGAAGAAGCGATCCTTAGCGTCATTTCTGGACTGGACAAACCAGGATCCCCCGCGGGTGAGGCCAAGCGGCACTTTTACGAAACCCTTTTTGCCCGCACCAATGAACACCGAAAACACTTCCGCGCCGGCATCGTCAACACCACACTGGATGACCTCAAACGCGTGGCCGAAACCTACCTTCGCCCAGAGTGCGCCAGCACAGCGGTTGTCACTCACACCGCCGGCGCAGAGGCGTTGGCGAATAGCGGCATTACACTGACGCGTCAGGATCTACTGTAATGGCCAAGGTATATCCCTCCCCCGAGGGTGCCCACGCCGCAAGGAATTGCGGCCTGGGCCAAACCATAAAGCCCTGGGAGGGGTCAGCCAACGCCACCCTGTCGCCCACCACTTCGGTCACAACGCTGAAATGGGGCCCCGTTGGCAGGGATAGGTATACCAACGCTGGCAGAGACAACTGATGCAGAGATTGAGCGTCGAGACGACGCACAACCGCATNGGCCCCAGCGGCCCGCGCCATCAGGGCCAATTCATACAGACTGTAACCCCGATCTTGAACTGCCGCTTGTTGGGTAGCGCTTAATACCAACCCGCTGATCAGTGCCCGGGNNGTGACGTCGCGCCCCCTTCGCAACGTCAACACGGTAGCCAGCGCCGCCGCACCACAATCGAATCGGTTGATCTGGGCAACGGGTGACTGCGCAGGGGCCCGGACCGGTTGCGCTGCCACGACCGTCGCCCCCATCATCAGGGCTATTAATGCGCCTGTAACGACNCCCCGCATCGCACATCCGACACGGGGCCTCGCAAGAGGGTGAGAACACCGCTTTGCCATTAGCGCTCGATGCTGTGTTGCCTGGCCTGGCGAGACAACCACATCACACAGATTGCCGCGCCCACGAAGTAGATCGTGAGCGCGACGCCCATCGAGATCGCATCGAGTGCCACCACCTTGACCAGTACCACCGCGAGCGCCCATAACGCCAGCAACGGAATAATTCGCCAGGCGAAGTAACGCTCCCGCACCTGACGTCTGGCTTCGGTATCAAGCTTTTTTTGGAGCACCTGAATGGGGTTCTCTTCACAGGGCGGTACCGCATCATGCTCNGTCATGATCATACGCTGGCTCCTGATCAGCATAATACGGCACATAGACGCCCCAATAAAAAGTAGCCAGCGCCAGATCAAGCGTCGCAATACCCAATACGAGAGGCAGTAACCGACCCCGTAATTGCGCGGCTTCGAGGAAGGACACAGCGGCTGAGCGCTCATCAGGTAAAGGCGCTTGAGCCCACTGCATGGTTGCAGCGCGCAAAGGGTAATTATCTGTAACGGTGTCAGTCGGCAAAGCCGCAGACGCCACATTACTTTGCAAAACAAGGGCCCCCATCAGGCCAGTAGCGAAAATCCATTTTCTCATTGCGAAACTCCTGTAAATAAAAAAGATCACATCATCGTTATCTATCGATAGCGAGCATGTTTCGATGACTGGGAATGCATCAGCCATCCGCNTCAGTCTGCCAAGTGGGCTATTGCACTGCCACATCACTGGCGAGCACAATCACTCGGCGACAAGATTGGATGGCGATAAACAGGAGCGGTGACGATGCAGGTAAGACGAATAGCCGGGGCATTGGGCGCCGAATTGCGGGCAATCAACCTGAATGACGGTATTGATATTGCACTGGCGAATACCCTGCGTGACCTGCTCAATGAACATGAGGTGCTGTTTTTACGTGATCAGATGATCGAGCCTGTTGCCCAAAAGCAATTGGCAGAAATATTCGGCCCACTGCAAACCCATCCGGCCTACAGTACGGTCGAAGGGTTACCCGAGGTGATGATTCTNGAGAGCACGNCAGAAAANCCCTCCAAGATCGAGGTTTGGCACTCCGACATGACATTTCGACAGCACCCGCCATCTGTCACGGTATTAAGAGGCATGACAATCCCNGAAATTGGCGGCGATACACTTTTTGCCAGCATGACCGCCGCCTATCAGGGGCTGTCGAGGGGAATGCAGCAGTACCTGGAGGATCTGATTGCCGTCCATGATTTCAGTCACGGATTTAAGGAAAGCCTGAGTGAGCTCGGTGGCCGGGAGCGTCTCAATGATGCCGTAGCCGCCAATCCGCCAGTGCGCCATCCGGTGATACAAACACACCCCGAGACNGGTAAAAAAGTGCTTTTCGTCAACGCGCTTTTCACTACCCATATCGAGGGCTTGCCCATGTTGGAGTCCTCAGAGGTACTGCAGTTTTTATGGCGTCACGCCACCCTTCCGGAATTCACCTGCCGCTTTAATTGGCAACCCAACAGCATGGTCATTTGGGACAATCGAAGTACCCAACACAAACCAGTGAATGATTTTTTTCCTGCCACGCGGAGACTACACCGGGTTGTTAGTGAGGGCGATCGACCTTACTGATGNGCGTCATCGCTGGCTTGGATCTGCGCCAGNTATTGCGACACCTCTTTTTTCACCATNGGGGCAAACAGATACAGCGCTAAAATATTGGGTAGTGCAATGATGAAGGTCATGGCATCGGAGAAATCCAATACCGCGCGCAACTCGAGCATGCATCCCAGGGCAATGAAAACACAGAAGATCATCTGGAATATCAGTCCGCGTATGCGACCCTCACCAACTAGATAAGTCCAGCCCTTTAGCCCGTAATAAGACCAGGCCAGCGCGCTGGAAAAAGCAAACAGCAAAGCGGCTACGGCAATGACATAAGGCGCCCAGTCAAAGTGCCAGGCGAAAGCGGCCGAGGTGAGTTCAATACCGGCTAACCCCGATCCCATCAGGCCCTGGGGAATGGCAGTCGTAAGAATCACCAATGAACTGAGTGAACAGATCACCACGGTATCGATAAAGGGCTCCAGTAAGGCCGTGATTCCCTCGGAGGCTGGCGCCTCGGTTTTCACCGCGGCATGGGCAATCGATGCCGACCCGATACCAGCCTCATTGGAAAAAAGTGCTCGCTGAAAACCGATCACCATAGCGCCCAATAACCCTCCAGACGCCGCTTGCCCGGTGAATGCCTCAGAGAATACGAGCTGCAGCGCGGCGGGAACGTGCTCGGCGCTGAGGCCAATGACGACCAAACTGGCGATGAGATAAAGCACTCCCATCACGGGCACCAATACGGCAGCCACATTTGCGATGGAGCGAATGCCGCCAATGATGACAGCGGCGATGACCCCAGCAAGCGCGAGTCCGAACACCCAGCCGCGGTCAGCCAGCCACGACTCCTGTCCACCAGTAATAACCAATACCTGGGCAAAGGCCTGATTCGATTGAAACATATTGCCAATACCCAAACAGCCAATNACCAATGCAATGGCATAAAAACTGCCAAAGCCCTTTCCGAGCAAGGGCCAGCCACGCTCTCGGAAATAGCTTTCCATGTAAAACATGGGGCCACCCGAGACCGAGCCATCGGCGTTATGGCGACGATATTTAACGCCCAGCGTGCACTCCACCAGTTTGGTAGACATCGACAATAAGCCTGCGACGAANAACCAAAATGCCGCACCCGGCCCCCCTAGCGATATCGCCACCGCAACACCACCGATGTTGCCCACTCCCACGGTTCCCGAAACCGCAGTGGATACAGCCTTGAAGTGACTGATTTCGCCGGGGGCGTTGGGATCGGAAAAATCGCCCCTCGCGTGGCGAATCGCAAGGCCTAGTGCTCTGACATTAATAAAGCGGAG
This sequence comes from Halieaceae bacterium, assembly GCA_002683335.1. GTDB lineage: Bacteria > Pseudomonadota > Gammaproteobacteria > Pseudomonadales > Halieaceae > Luminiphilus. Next base: position 56,303 of record NYTE01000027.1, on the reverse strand, counting down.
ATAAAAGGTAAAAAACAAGGCCGCAACAGAGGTCCAAATGACAATCAGCGGGACTTCGGTACCTGCCACGGTGATGGCGTAAAACACCACCGAGGAGAGAATTTCGGCGACTGGCCCCAAGTGTGCCTCAACCCACTGATCAGGTGAAAACGTCATCCGCGNCGCATCGCATAGGCAAAGACCTCGGGGTATCCACTGAACACCGGCACACAATCAAACCGCCCCATTTCGAGTAGTCGCGCCCGAAAGGCCGGCAGGTGGTAGCAGGGCACTTCAGGCAAAAGATGATGCTCGAGGTGGAAATTGACACCGTGTAGCGCCAATAACCAACGTTGCCAAGCTGGCGCGATGACGGTGCGGGTGCTCATTCGNGGATCAGNGTCANTGGCATCAGGCANGGCGGCGNAGCTAGGCAGGTCATTCAGCGTAGGTAATGCGNACAGCCACTGCCACANCCAGNGATTGNGGCGACGGGTGGNAAANANGGTGCCGTGGCCNGCCTCGTGCATCAGTNCCGACAGCCCCAGCTGTCGTCCTGGCAATACCACCCATAACAACAGTATTGTCANCATACTCGGATACAAACCGGCCAAAACAAGCAGCGCCATGATGGCAGCCCAGTTCGACATCACCAGNTACCACACCCGCCAATCATTGNGCTTGAGGGTGCGTTCGCGATCTGCCGCGCTGAGCAGCTCCGAGTGTTCTAGCATGAAAATCTGACCATGAAGAGATTATCGGTGATTTGACGAAGGCTTCAACTGCGTTGTTCATCCAACCTTTTTTCCGCTATTGAAGAGGGAAAACCCGCGGTAACAGAAACATCACCACAGACGAGAAAGCGAGCGATACCAACCACCCAAAGCGAAGGTAATCACTGCGGGTATAACCGCCCAAATTCTGAACCATCAGATTGGTTGTGTAACCAAAGGGCGTCAGGAATGAAGCACTCCCCCCGAGCGCCACCGCCATCACAAAAGCCATAGGCGCCAGCCCGGCGCTGGTCGCTAGCGCATAGCTTAGCGGGAACATAAGTGCCGCCGCCGCATTATTAGTCATCAACTCGGTTAGCACGAGCGTCAGAACATAAATACAAAGCAACATCATGAACGGGGAAACGCTTGCAATCGAAGGTGATAACTGGTCCATCATTAACGCCATCAAGCCAGAATCTATGACTGCCTGAGCGACCGCAAGCGCTGAGGCGACAATCACCCAAATTTCAAAGGGGAAGCGTCGACGCAGTTCGGCAACGCTNAACAAATCCAGCGCCAACATAAAAAGCAGCAGGAACATCAAGCCGTTCACCAAAGGGAACCAGCCGAGNACAGAGCCTGTAATGGCTGCCACCAACCCCAGACTAATGGGTAGGCTTTTTTTGAGCGGCAATCGGTGACTGACAACGTCGTTGTCGATGATNAGAAAATTGCGGCTGAGATTGCCGCGCTTTAAAAAATCGCTTCCCACAGCCAGCATCAATGAATCGCCCGCCCGTAGAGCAATATCGCCGAGACGNCCCGAGAGCCTNTCGCCATCCCGGCGCAANCCCACCACCGCTGCGTCAAAACGAGATCGGAAATNACACTCCTTGATGGTTCTGCCCAGNATGGTGGACCCTGGCAGCATTATCACTTCAGTGAGATTGGCACCCAGCAGGCCTTCGTCGATAGCAAAAGATCGTAGCCCATGGAAGCGCTCGAGCATGCCCACTCGCGAGACATCGCCCGAGAAGATNAGNCGGTCACCCGCCGCCAATCGTTCATCAGGCGTAACAGGTGTCAGTAATCGCCCGGCGCGAACNAACTCCACCAGGAATAAATCACCCAGGTCACGAAGCCCGTTCTCGGCAATCGTGTTNCCGATCAACTGCGAATTCTCATCAACGACCATCTCAATCAAAAACTCGTTAATTTGGATATCTGGCTGATCAACTGCCGGCAGCACGCGGTGCATCACCAGCACCGCTATTAACCCCGCGAGGGCAGCCGGCAGTGCAACGGGTAAAAATGCAAAAAATGCAATCCCCTCACCGGTGACATCCTCCAAAAAGCTACTGACAATCAAATTTGTCGAAGTGCCAATGAGGGTGAGCGTGCCACCCAAAATGGCGGCGTAAGAGACAGGTAGCAGGATTTGACTAGGTGCGTGATANGGATTTTTTCGGAGCGCACCTGAGAGCGTCGCGACGACTGCTGTGTTGTTGACAAATGCCGAGAACAACATCGTCATACCCGATAGATTGANTAGCGTCCTTGGCAGGGACCGGTTCACCGTGCTTTGGGCCAAATCNATCAGCCAGGGCAAGCGCTCTAGCCCAATGGATACCAGAATCAGCAGGATGAGCGTAATCAATCCCTGATTAGTAGCCTTATCCAGCGCCGTCTGTAACTCGATACTGCCCACCATCACGCAGGCCGCCATGGCTGAAGTGAATACCAGTGCAGGCGCCGCGCGGCTAAAAATCAAGGTCAGGATCAAGATAACGACAATCAAGGCGGTGAGCAAAGGCTCCATCGGTAATCCATAACACTCTCAGGGACTCACAGAATACGCGCTCTTTAGGTGACACCATACCCCCAAATCTGGTTATCCTATCGCCCTAAAGATAAGCTCCGCGCGGTTCGCGGGTTGCACCGCACCCCAGCGNGCGCAGTTTAGAAACGGTGATCACCTAAGGAGGTTTTTATGCTGGCTTACACCACGTTGGGCGTTTCCGACTTTGAACAGGCAAACNCTTTTTATGCNGCACTATTGGGGGTCATTGGCGCCANCTATGTCATGGGTACTGAGCGTATAGCGCTTTATGGCAAAGACATGGACAATCCCATGCTGGCGATTTGCGTACCTTATGACGAGCAACCACCCAGCGCCGGCAACGGGACCATGGTGGCGATTCGAGCCGGTAGCAGAGAAGCCTGCGACGCAATGTATGANAAAGCCCTGGAGCTGGGTGCGACCTGTGATGGCCCACCCGGCGAGAGAGTGCCCAACGTCTTTTACGGCGGCTACGTTCGTGATTATGATGGCAATAAATTATGCTTTTGTCAGATGGGTCCNAGCTAGTCCAACTTAACAAGTTTCGAACAATTGGTAGAGATATCCGTCATGCGTGCTACATTTAGACTGACGTGCTGNAGCCTCTTACTANTGGGGCTGATGCAAACCTCCCAAGTATCAGCACATGCCAAAACCGACGTTATNACTGTTCAAAACGGTGATCAGCTCACGGGCGCCGTTGACTCTATGACCGCTGGGAAGTTGTCGTTAAACACCGATTACGCCGGCACGATTCAAATCAAGTGGCGCGAAGTCCATCAGATTGACAGCCGGTATCTTTACGAGGTGCGTTTGGAGGATGGGGAGCGTATTTACGGGCGTTTCTCATCATCCGAGGTGGCCGGCGAGCTGATCTTTAGCACGCACGGAAAGGAGCGAACACTTGTCACTATAGATGTTGTGGAAATCCGCTCTATAGAAGAGCAACTAGCGGACAAACTTGATCTTAGTTTAAGCACACAGTTTCAGGCCGACCCCACTGCAATCACACTGATCCTGCAGGCGAGAGGCACTTATGACGTAAAGAACGGACGCACTGGCTTCAACCTGCGCTTTGACGAGAGCAAGACAAAGAGCACCAATGACGAGGGCACGATTGAACAATCCACTAGAAGCTCCAATATCACTCTTTACCGCGAATTTTGGATGCAGCGTGGCAAAAAAGCGTCACAATCTTATCGCGTGCTCAATGCGATCTATTCATCTAATGAAGCCTTGGGAGTTGATCAACGAGGATCGCTGGGGNTTGGAGTNGGCCGATATTTCATTGAAGAACTGGGGCACGAANTGGCAATCTCCGCCGGTATACAAGGCGTGCGAGAGAACCGAGTGTCATGCGACGAACAGAGCGATGATGGCGCCTCTTTTATTGCACCGGGCACATTTGNTACTGGGCTAGCCAACACACTGGATAACACNAACCTCGTAACTTGTAACGATGCCGAGCTATTTTTGAACNTAAAGTGGCACCTTTATCATTTTAGCGATCGAGATATGGATATTTCTCTTGTAGGTAATGCGTATCCCTCGCTAACGGACTCAAAAAGGGTGAGAGGCGATCTTAATCTCATGTTGAATTGGGAGCTGTTCAATAGTTTCTTCTGGACTATCAATGCACGTATCGACCTCGACACCGCCGGAACTCAAGATGATAAAAGTTTGGAGAAAAGCGACTACCAACTGTCCACAGGCATTACCTGGACGTATTGAGCTAAGCCCCGACCAAGGCTAAGAGNGNTCAGGCTGTCCCCACTGCCTTGGTGTGAACCTCACGTTGGGGNAAGGGAATCGTAATGCCTTCGGCATCAAAACGGTTTTTCACNGATTTATTAAGCGCCCATACTGCCTCCCAGAATTCATCGGTCTTGGCATAGGCACGCACCATAAAGTCGATCGATGACTCGCTATATTGCTTGAGCCTCACCAATGGCTCGGGTTCACTGNGCCATCGCTCATCGGCTTCGATCAATTCCTCCAGAACGCGATGCACTAAATCAATATCGTCCGAATAACTGACGCGATAAATAATATCCGTGCGGCGTAACCTCTGACCCGTCATATTCATAATGACGCCGCCCCAGATTTTGCTGTTAGGAATCATCAGCACTTTATTTTCGATGGTCACGATCGTCGTATTAACAAGATTCATCTTGAGCACCGTCCCTTCGACCTCCGCTGCGGAGATGAAATCTCCAGTATCGAAAGGCCGATACGCCAAAATCATCGCACCAGAGGCGAAATTACCGAGCGTATCCTGAAGCGCAAAACCCACGATGAAGCCCACCACCCCAAGACCGGCAATCATCGGGGTGACCGATACCCCAACCTGCGCCAACGCCACCAATACGCCAATGAGGAACACCACCGTTCCCGNCATGGAGATAAGGGTTTCTTTTAACAGCCGTGAGATAGATTGATCTGAGTGTCGAAGCGCGCGTTCAGCAACGCGACTGGTCAAGCGCGCTAACCAGCGCGCCAAAATAAGAATACCAATGAATAAGAAGAGCGAGANAAACGTGCTCGCACCTTTTGTGCGCAACCAATCCACTAGCTTGTCCTGCGTTTCGGCCAACACCACGTTAACGATCGCGGCATCAACCAACGACAAAGCGAAACTACCATTTTTCTCAATCAATACTCGACGCATCGCGAGCGTATTATCGCCCATTCGCTCCAGCATCNNGACGACATCTGAGAGCCGCGCGACGGCCAAGTCCAGTCTTTCAACTTCAAATTGAGCTGATTGCACCAGAAGGCTATCGGTCCCATCCACAAGCTGTCGCGCCGCCAGCAACTCAAGTGCGTGGTGATGGATATGAATAAGGCCCACCAGCTCCTCACCGTGAATCTTGAGTATTCTGACGACGTTTTCCCGTGCTGTTTGATCCCCCATACCCAATTTTTCAAGGACTAGAACCTGTTCGGTAGCGAGTCCCAGGTAAGACAACCGGTACTTGTCCAGCAACTCAGAGAAGGCCTCCTCGCTCATCAGCTTTACACCGGANAAGTCGGCCTGAAGATCGAAAGACTCATTTAGACGTTGCGTGAGACTATTGAATCGCTCGACGATGGTCAGTTTAATGTCGTCTNTGCCTGTGACCATTAGTCGTCTTAACGTCTCTCTTTCCGGCGCGTCCTCTGGTAGGGCGAGCACAGTTTCCGCAAGCGAGATAATGTGCTGAAGCACCTTGATTGTTTTCTCGTCTCGGCGCGCTTCGAATGTTCTGCGGCGCTCAAACGATTCGGGGAGCGGGTAGGACTCGAACTGCCGTAGGGACTCGATNTCTCTGGATATTTGTTCGGAGAGTTCGGCGATTGTCATTTTCTNTGGGTAAAAGGACTCCTCATCGAGAGCATCCTGCCCAAATGCCAGCATCGGGCNAGCAACCAAAATGACCGCCATNAGCNATCGGCACAGCACGNCNGTGAGCCTCGAACTTGCTGAGCGTTTCAAGTAGTCATGGCGCGTTTCGTCGTTCAGTAACTGACGTCGCCAAACAGCGCANTGTTTCGACAGTCTGCTGCCAGTCCATGCAGGGATCAGTAATGCTCTTTCCATAAACCAACTCATCTTTGTTCTTGACGTCCTGCCGACCCGCCTCGATAAAGCTCTCCAACATCACCCCAATAATGCGCCGGTCACCACGGTCTAGCTGAGACGCGATATCTTCCGCTACCGCCATTTGTCGCGCAGGTTGTTTTCGGCTATTTGCATGACTGGCGTCAATCATAATACTTTCTTGCAATCCCGCCCGCACCAATGCTGCACAAGCGTCATCTACGGAGAACATATCATAGTTAGGCTGGGGGCCACCGCGCAAAATCAGGTGGCAATCAGGGTTCCCCTCTGTCTCAAAAATAGCGGACTGCCCNCCCTTGGTCACTGACAAAAAGTGATGCGAGTTTTGTGCGGCACCAATGGCATCTACCGCAATCTGAATATTCCCGCCGGTACCATTCTTGAAACCAACCGGGCAGGACAAGCCGCTCGCGAGCTCCCGGTGACTCTGACTTTCTGTCGTTCGCGCACCAATAGCGCCCCAACTGATCAGATCAGCAATATATTGCGGCGAGATAAGATCGAGGTATTCGGTTGCCGTAGGCAGGCCCAGCGCATTGATATCCAGTAATAGTTTACGAGCCCGTCTTAACCCCTCCGTCACATCGAAAGAGTCGTCAAGATGGGGATCATTGATCAAGCCCTTCCACCCCACAGTAGTGCGCGGTTTTTCAAAGTACACCCGCATGATAATCAGTAACTCATCTGCCACTTGCTCAGCGACTGTTTTCAAACGCCGAGCGTAATCCACTGCCGCAACGGGGTCATGGATAGAGCACGGCCCTACCACTACCACCAACCGATCATCAGATTGATTCAGCACCGCTTGAATGTCACTGCGCGCGTCGGTCACGTGCTGAGCCAGATCATTACTGGCTGGCATTTCTGCTATCAGCGCCTCTGGCGTGAGTAGCTCGTGGAGGTTGCGAATACGGAGATCGTCTATATTGGCTGACATGAATGATCCTTTGCTGATCCCTTACTAAACAAGCGCGAAAGCATACCACCGCGCAGCGTCTAGACTAGGCCCAAGTATTCACCATCTGCCAATAGGTCATCGACCAAGGAGCCGATCGCGTTGGGGCTCACCAGATGCGCCGCATACCAAGTGTGAAGACAGCGGATTCTATCGCATTCGGTGATGCCACCAATGCCTCTCTCATCTAGCGCCGCTAGCATACCGCGCTGCTCGAGAAACTGAGCTTCCTCGAGAGTGAGAAACCCGTTCCGGACAATTCTGTGTCGCTCGTGGTCGGCGCGCATTGCGTTTTGCAGTGCCTCAGATTGATTCACCTGCGCTTGCAACCGTGCGATCCAACCGGCGGCCTCCAGGCGATCGATATGCAAAGACAAATTCCTGCCGATGAGCCAATAGAGGGTAGGAAAAGGTTTTTGCTCCACAATCGAAGCGACCCGAATGACGATGGGTTCACCGTCAGTATCGGCCACTGCAATCGCTCTCAAACCGCGAGGCTCACGACCCAGCAGCGTTGCAATGCGCTCGCGCTGCGCCGGGGTGGGCGAGCTCTCGATTGTCGATAATGCCATCCTAGGATAGTAACACCCTCGATGGTTGACCCCATTGCGAGGTAAGCGTATTGTCCTCCCCGTCAGGTGCCTACCGATTTATCGATCTGGGTAGGTTAAAAGGGAAGTCCGGTGAGATTCGATCAAGTCCGGCGCTGCCCCCGCAACGGTCATCACTTCTGTGAGAGCCCGATACCTGCCTGGCGAAACCTCAATATGTGGAGCGGAGGGCTCCTTTAGGGTCGCGTCTCCTGGGTGCATGTCTTTGTGCTCTATCAGACGTATCCTGTCTGGCTCCCTCTTCTCCTTGTCACGGTGAATTGCTGGCCTCGCGTCGACGCGAGGCCAGATATTTAGGGAGCTTGAAAATGACCGGTCGATCGCAAAATACCCCCTCCTCACAAAACCTCCGCAGCTATCACTGGCAGCGTCGACTGGCTAGCCCGCGGCTCCTGGGCGTATTATTGGCGCTGCCGTTAAGCCTCTGCCTGATCGGCAACACGATCGCTCAGACAAACGAAACGCCCGCTGCGATAGAGGAGACCGTCATTGTTGCATCCCGAGTGGCTGATCTATCCCATCAAGTCGGCGTGTCCGTTAGCGTCTTGGATCGAGACGATATTTTGTCTCTAGGATATCCCGATTTAGGTTCGCTGCTCGATACGCAACCTGGCGTCACGGTGACAATGGATGGCGGATTTGGCAAAGCTGCGGCAGTGCGCATCAGAGGCGAAGAAGGCTTTCGAACGCGGATTGTGCTGGATGGGATCAATATCGCAGACCCCTCCTCACCGCAAATCAGCCCTCGTATTGAACACATACTCGGTAGTGAGTTGACCCGCGTGGAAATTCTGCGCGGACCACAAGGTTTGTTATGGGGTGCTGACGCTGGCGGAGTCGTTTTGATGTCCACCATCGACCAGGCCGCCACCACAGGTGTCGATGCCTCGGTCGAGGTCGGCGGCAATGATTTTAGCCAAGCTGCCATTAAAGGCACTTATGCCGGCGAACAGATCACCGGCACGCTGTCGGTGGCAACGCTCGAATCCGAGGGGATTAACGCTCGGGACAGTGACAATATCAATCCNGATCGAGACGGCTATGACAATACGACTGTGCACGGCGCAGTCGACTTTCGACTCACAGACGNCTGGTCCATCAAGGTCTCAGCAACCGACATTGATGGCGACAACGAGTACGACAGTTGCTATGACACCGTTACTTTTGCCCTGCTCAATGACTGCGACGATCGCTATGAGCAGCAGGCCTGGCGTGCAGCGCTGGCCTATGAGGAAGATGCTCATTCGCTAGAACTCAGTGCGGCTTCAAGTGATACGGAGCGCGCGTTCTTCTCGGCCGGGCTGCCGTCTTTCGGAACGACCGGGGAGATTAATGCGCTGTCGTTATTAGGAACTTGGCGGGCTACGCCTAATATGCGCATCACTTACGGCGCGGAAGAAGAAAGGCAAAAATTGGATGATGGGGCCACGGGAAGAGAACGCGACAACACCGGTCTCTATCTTGAGATTCAGCAACAATGGCTCGATGGCGTGATCACCGCTGGCTGGCGGCGCGATGACAACGACGATTTTGGTGAGCATGACAGCTGGCGAGTTAGCGTCCGACAGACTCTACCGGGCCTCGATCAATGGTCTCTTCGTGGCGCGATTGGCACCGGTTTCCGGGCACCGAGCTTATATGAGATCGCCTATAACACCGGTCCTTTCGCCTACCCACCTGCCACGCTTGCACCACTGAAAGAAGAACAGTCAGAGGGATGGGAGGTCGGTCTCGTGGGCTTGTTTGGCGATGCCACGGTAGAAGTGATTTGGTTTGACCAGCAAATTGAAAATGAAATTATCTATGATATGGCGAATTACAGCGGCTACTTGCAAACTGAGGGCGAGAGCACCTCTGAAGGGATCGAGCTCGTGGGCAGTGTGCTGCTGTCGCGGCGGTTAGCATTAGAGGGTAATTTCACCTGGAACGACACAGCGCAACAGAGTGGGCGGCAACGCCCTTATCGCCCAGAGGAGACGGGCCGCATTAGTCTCATTTGGGACCAATCGAACTGGACCGCTAGACTGACAGCGCGGCACACTGGCAAAGCCGTTGATCCTTTCTTGACGCCAATCGATACCACCCTCACGCTCGACCTGACAGCGCGCTGGGCAATAACGCCTCGCTGGTCGTTGGAAGCGAGAGTGCTGAATCTCACGGACGAGACTAATCAACAGGTCCCTGGCTACCGCATGCCTGGGTTAACTGCCTATGCGGGGGTTCGAGTTTCCCTATAGGGATTTGTTATGGATAAGAATACTCGGCATAAAAACGCCATGAAAAAACAGAAGGCCGCGGTGGACGACAGTATCGCTAAGGCGGATGTCGAGCGTGGTGTAGCGGTATTACTCACGGGCGATGGCAAAGGTAAAACCAGCTCTGCGTTTGGAATGGTGATACGCGCGCTTGGATACCAGCAAAAAGTGGGTATCGTGCAGTTTATCAAGGGCGTTCAGGCGTCTGGTGAAGAAATTTTTGTGAAAGAGCAGCTGCCTGGTGTGGCGCTCTACCAAATGGGCACGGGCTTTACTTGGGACACACAAGATCGGGAGGCGGATATTGCCGCCGCCATCAACACGTGGGAACACGCGACTACGATGCTCAATGATCCCAGCTACGACCTGGTGGTCTTAGATGAGCTGACCTATATGCTTGCCTTTGACTATTTGCCCGAGGCAGAGGTGTTATCGGGGATTACCGCGCGTCCGGCCTCACAAAGCGTTGTTGTTACTGGGCGCGGAGGTGGCCAGGCATTGCGCGAAATCATGGATACCGTGTCCGAGGTCAAGGAAATCAAACATGCCTATCGCGCAGGCATCCGGGCGCGCATGGGTGTGGACTACTAACCATGCCGTCTCATCCCGCTCTCCGCACAGGGCGGTTCATCCAATACAAATTCTTAAACTCACTGTTTCTGGGGTTATCGGTAGGCGCTGTATTTGTACTCTACACGCCCCTCTCTCCCGCCGTGTTCTCTGCCGGAGGTATCGGTCTCGCCATCGGCACGTTAGTTGTCGCAACCCAGTACCATCGCATCCTTGCAGTGGGATGGTTCTTTTATCTGTCGCTGCTGGTAGAACTGGTAACGTTCAGTGGAGTCGTGGCGGTGCTCGCTTTGCCAGTGGAATTACCACTGGCGCTGTTCGTCTATATCGGCTACCAGCTCACTTTTTCTTTGGGCAGCTATCTGGTGCGTTGCGAGACACTGCTCATGGTCTCGGTAGATCAGCTCAGGAGGCTGGATATAGCGAAGCAGGCGGGATATCTCCTAGGCATGGCGGCGGCATGGGCCATCTATTCCGCGCTAGCCAGCGGCGCCAATATGAAGGACCGCACTGAGCAGGTGGTGGCGTTGCACTGGGTGCTCGTTGCCATCGAACTCCTGGTGTTGGTCGCACTTTGGCGGGCATTCGACCGACAGCTATTACGCTCGTGTAAGCCGCTAATGACCACCTAAGGCACAATACTCTGGATTCTTACTCCAACAGGTCGGGCTGCTCTGCCATGATCACGTCAAACAAGGGCTGTGCGCTGAACCACCCTGCCAAAGTATTCCCCACCTGACCAGCCGTGTGGAGTGCCATTTCGTGCGGAATTGGACAAGGATCCCCCGCCGCCTCAGCCATCAATTGTGCCTGACAACTTCTTTCGAAGGTCACATACCACCATAGCGCCTCATCAACCGACTCACCCACCGTGAGATGGCCATGGTTTTTGAGCACGATTGCTTTCTTGTCGCCGAGTGCTTCAGCGAGGCGCTCGCCCTCACCCATAGACACAACCACGCCCGTATAGTCATCAAGCAACGCCAAATCCCCGTAAAAAGCGCAGGCATCCTGGGTCAACGGGTCAAGCAGTCTTCCGAGTGAAGACCAGGTTTTACCATAGATCGAGTGGGCGTGAGCTGCCGCTGTCACCTCGGGTCGGGCCATATGGATACGACTATGAATGGTAAACGCCGCCCCGTTGAGCAGACCTTTCCCCTCCACAATATCGCCACTGTGACTAACGCGTATGAGATCAGATACCGATACCAATTTGAAAGATCGACCCATTGGGTTAACCCAAAAGGTGTCTGGGTCGATGGGGTCACGAACCGTAATGTGTCCGGCGACTCCCTCGTCGAATCCGAACTTACCAAAAATCCTCAAAGCTGCGGCTAACCGCTGTTTGCGCTGCAGCTGTTCTACCCCGGAGGATAGGCTGGATTCATGCATCTCAGCCAAATCGGCATTCATGATCAGCTGATTTGTCTGCTCGTTCATGACAACTCCTTGATGTGCGCCTGCCAATATTGCGACGCTGCTCGCGCCAGTTCACCTTCGGAGGGCAGGGCCTCTCCAGTGGATTTCAGGTGTGTGACGTAACTGCTGAGGACACTGCCCTGTTGCGGAGATACTTCCTCAGGACGCAGTGGATCTCCGCATTGATCACAAGTAAGGACGGGGCGGGTGATCTTGCCACAGACACTGTGGCGATAATATTGGGGCGGCCCGTTACCATCATCCATCCAGTCATCGCCCCACTGGCTGAGTGTCATCAATATAGGATATAGGGCCAAGCCCTTCCGGGTGAGGCGGTATTCGTATCGCACCGGCCGCTCCTGGTAGGGAACGCGGGTCAGGACGCCCGCACTAACCAATTTTTTGAGTCGCTCAGAAAGCCGATGGCGTGTGATGTCCAGACTGGCTTGAAAGTCGTCAAATCGGCGCGTACCGCGAAAAGCGTCGCGAATAATCAGCAAAGTCCAACGCTCGCCAAGCACAGACAACGCTCTGGCAACCGAACACACCTGCCGCTCAGTGTCTTCCCATTTCATAGGTCAAAGAGTGCGCGCGCACCGCCGCAAACGCAAGAGCGGGCACCGAGGTGCCCACAGGAGAATTCACTCAGTTTTGGATCAACCGAACTGGTTCATGGTGTTGTCAGCACCAGCGGCTTTCAACGCCGCATCACCGGAAAAGTATTCTTTGTGGTCGTCACCCATATCGGAGCCGGCCATATTCTGGTGCTTAACGCAGGCGATTCCCTGACGAATTTCTTTGCGCTGCACACCAGCGACATAGCCCAGCATCCCCGGTTCACCAAAGTACTCCTTGGCGAGATTGTCGGTAGACAGCGCCGCTGTGTGATACGTAGGTAACGTAATGAGATGATGAAAAATCCCCGCTTCCCGAGCGGCGTCACGCTGGAAGGACTGGATACGCTGATCCGCTTCGATGCCCAGCTCGGTTTCGTCATACTGCTCATCCATCAAGGCGCCACGATCATAGGATGAGACATCTTGACCTGCGTCTGACCACGCATCGAATACCTGCTGCCGAAAACTCAGCGTCCAGTTAAACGAAGGGCTATTGTTATAAACCAACTTGGCGTCGGGCACTACTTCGCGAATACGATTCACCATCGAGGCAATCTGTCCGACGTGGGGCTTCTCCGTCTCAATCCAGAGAAGATCCGCACCATTTTGAAGTGAGGTAATGCAGTCGAGGATCACGCGATCCTCTCCCGAGCCCTTCTGAAACTGGAACAGACCCGAAGCGAGTCGCGCGGGCTTCAAGAGCTTGCCATTCGCCTTTACGACGACATCACCGTTGGCTATGTCCTCTGCGCTGTCGATGTATTCACCGTCAAGAAAACCGTTATACAGGTCACCCAGATCGCCCGGTTCCGCAGTCACCGCGATTTGTTTGGTAAGCCCAGCACCCAGGGAATCCGTGCGCGCGACGATAATGCCATCTTCTACACCCAGCTCTAGGAACGCGTAACGTATAGCGCGAATTTTGGCGATAAAATCGGCATGGGGCACCGTCACCTTTCCATCCTGATGGCCGCACTGCTTCTCGTCAGAAACCTGATTTTCAACCTGAATGGCGCAGGCGCCCGCCTCGATCATCCGTCGTGCCAATAAGTAGGTCGCCTCCTCATTACCAAAACCCGCGTCGATATCTGCGATGATCGGCACAACATGCGTCTGGAATTGATCGACCTGATTCAAAATGCTCTGCACCTCTACATCATTCCCGCCTGCGCGAGCGGCATCCAATGCGCGAAACAGGCCCGCGAGCTCTCGCGCATCGGCTTGACGTAAAAAGGTATAGAGTTCCTCAATCAGAGCAGGAACAGAGGTCTTCTCGTGCATCGATTGATCAGGAAGCGGCCCAAACTCGGATCGCAAGGCCGCAATCATCCAACCCGAGAGATAAAGGTAGCGTTTATCGGTATTGCCAAAATGCTTTTTGATCGAAATCATTTTTTGCTGGCCGATGAAACCGTGCCAGCAGCCCAATGACTGCGTATAACTAGCGGGGTCTTGATCATAGTCGGCCATGTCCTGACGCATCAACTGTGCCGTGTACCGCGCAATATCCAAACCGGTTTTGAAGCGATTCTGAAGGCGCATACGCGCAGCGTATTCAGGACTGATATCGGACCACCCTGAAGCTTGGCCGCAGGTGGCTTCCAATGTCTTGATGGTCTCTGCATAGGTCGACATGACGTTTCTCCTGATCACTCTGTGTATCTAGCCGACGCCGGCTAGCGAATCGAGTAGTTTAGAGACCGACCCTATATTTTCAAATTAAATAAACTTCATAATTATCATTCATAATATGAATGCAAAGGCCGTGTGCGCATCGTCGCAACGCCACAGGCATCCCTTTAAGTTGGTCGAATTTCCTCATAGAATCCGCACCTTGCGTTAATTCGGCTCAAACGCCGATAGTCCAGGAGAGCAAACCATGAGCAAACCCTTGGTGAGCATCATCATGGGGTCCCAGTCCGATTGGGAAACCATGCAAGCCGCGACGACCGTTTTGTCCGAACTGGCTATTACCTTCGAGGCAAGAGTGGTCTCTGCACACCGCACACCCGCAAGGTTGGTCGCTTTTGCGGAGAGTGCTGCTGATAATGGCATTCAGGTGATCATTGCGGGTGCGGGAGGTGCCGCACACCTAGCAGGCATGACCGCCTCAATGACACATCTTCCGGTCATCGCGGTCCCGGTCAGCAGCCAATCGCTCAAGGGAATAGATAGCCTCTTGTCGATGGTACAGATGCCCCGTGGTGTAGCAGTGGCGTGTCAGGCGATTGGTGTTCCGGGTGCTTATAACGCCGGACTGATGGCCGCACAAATTCTGGCGCTCGCCGATACTGAACTGTCGAAGGCGGTGCAGGAATGGAGAGCGCGCCAGACCGACAACGTGCCCCACGACGTCACCTGATGCGCATCGCTATTGCCGGCTGTGGCCAGCTGGCCCGCATGCTTGCCCTGGCGGGGTGGGAGATGGGGCACCACTTTGTTTTCATCGCCGATCCCGGTGAGAGCACTGACTGTGTCAGAGGTCTGGGTGACGTGGTCCACCTTGATGACGCTCTGTCAGGGGCCGATTTATATACCGCTCTGGGTCAACCCGATATTGTCACTGTTGAAAAAGAGCATGTATCGGTCCAGATGCTTGAGTCTCTCTGTGATTACTGTTTGGTGGCNCCGACCCCTGAAGCGATTCGGATTTGCCAGCACCGTGGCAGAGAAAAACACTTGTTGCAGTCTCTGGGTATTGCAACAGCACCCTTTCGCCTCGTTGACAGTGCCGAAACATTGATCGACGCAGTGGAATCATTAGGCTATCCCGCCTTTGTGAAATCCTGTGAACAGGGTTATGACGGGCAGAATCANTGGCTGATCAAAGATAGCCAATCCCTGGAGACGCTGGCAGCAAGCATGGATACGCTGCCCGATCTGGTCGTCGAGGGTCGCGTAGATTTTGATCGAGAACTGTCCTTGATCGCTGTCCGTTCCTCGAGCGGCGATATAGCGACCTACCCACTTTCGGAGAATAAGCATCGTGAAGGCATCCTGCTCACCTCCGAGGTACCGGCACCACGTGTCAGTACAGCCACTTCGGCACAGGCAGACGCTATCGCCCATACCTTACTGACGCACTGGTCATATGTGGGGGTGCTGTCGATAGAACTCTTTGATGAAGGTGGCGTCTTGCGTGTCAACGAACTCGCGCCACGAGTGCACAACAGCGGTCATTGGTCTCAGGACGCTGGCGTGACCTCGCAATTCGGCAACCATCTCCGTGCTCTCACCGGAGTCGTTCCTGGCGCCACCCAACCGGCTCACTATGCCGGCATGTTGAATTTGCTGGGCCGGTCACCTTCACCTGCTATGTTACAAGCCCACGATATCAGCCTGCATTGGTATACCAAATCCATTCGTCAGCGCCGTAAAGTAGGACACCTGAANCTNCAGGCGACTGATCGCGCCATTTTGCAAAAGCGTTTGACCGAACTCGAATCCGAACTGTACCCCGAGGGCGAAGCTCTCTAACTGTCGCGCTTCTTTTGTCGCGCTTTCTTCTCTGATTTTTTGATATGGCTCACGAGCCTTCGCCGCCGCTGGACCTGACGCTGGGTGAGTTTATTCCGCTTTCCCGCATACGGATTTTCACCCGATCTCAATTCGATGCGGATCGGTGTCCCATGAAGCGCCAACTCTCTGCGAAAAATTTTCTCTAGGTAGCGCTTATAACTGGCTGGCAGCGCATCAGTTTGCGTACCGTGAATCACCACCAATGGTGGATTCTGGCCTCCCGCGTGAGCATATCTCAGTTTAACGCGTCGGCCGTTTATCATGGGGGGCGGATGGCTCACCACCGCATCCTCAAGAATACGAGTGAGGTGCGGCGTGCTAAGCGAGCGCGTCGCTGCATCATGAGCAGCGTGAATAGATCCATAAAGCTTGCCGACACCAGAGCCATGCAGTGCCGAAATAAAATGAATATCGGCATAATCGATAAACTGCAGTCGACGTTTCAACTCTGAACGAATCCAGTCACGTTCATCCGCGTCGATACCGTCCCACTTGTTAAGTGCAATAACCAGTGCACGCCCAGCGTCGATNCACTGGCCCAACAGATGCAGGTCTTGCTCAACGATGCCTTCGTGGGCATCCAACGTCAGAATGACCACCTGTGCGTCTGCAATCGCCTTAAGCGTCTTTACAATGGAGAACTTCTCCACCGCCTCCCTAACGTTTTTCCGCTTCCTTACGCCAGCAGTGTCGATCAGGGTGTATTGACGACCCCGACGCTCGTAGTCCACGTAAACACTATCCCGAGTCGTNCCGGGCTGGTCGTAAACNACGACGCGCTCCTCTCCCAGCATGCGATTCACCAGNGTCGACTTACCCACATTGGGACGCCCCACAATGGCAACCCTGATCGAATCAGGATGGGCACGATCCGCCTCATCAGAGGCCGCTTCGGCCCAAGGGGNCAGCACATCAGTAATGAGTTTCCGGATCCCCCGGTTGTGGGTGGCTGCAATGGGATGGATCGCCTCGACTCCGAGCCGATAAAAATCACTGGCGGCAATATCTTCTCCAACGCCNTCAATTTTATTGACCACCAGATGGAAGGGTTTCCCAATGCTACGAAGATGACTAACCAATGCCTCATCGCCGCTATGCAAACCGGCGCGACCATCAGCCATGAGCAGCACCACATCCGCCTCGACAATAGCCGCCATAGACTGCTCGGCCATCGCGGCGTCGATACCGTGCTCCTCGCCGCTAATGCCTCCGGTATCAATGACGATAAACGGCNGGTCCTCGATAGTGCCCTGGCCGTACTGTCGATCCCGAGTCAAGCCGGATAAATCTGCGACCAGTGCGTCCCGACTCCGCGTGAGCTGATTAAACAAGGTGGACTTGCCGACATTAGGGCGGCCCACCAAAGCGAGCACAGGCAACATGAGATCAGTTTCGCGTTTCGACGTCGTATGCTTTCAGCGCGCCGTCATTGCTATAGATGAAAAGCCGGTTGCCGCTGGAAATCATGTCGGCGCGGGCACCCGCAGAATCCACCTTTGTTCTGCCAACAATAGTGCCGTCTACTTGTGAGAGCAGATGCAGATAGCCTTCAAAGTCCACCACGGCCACATAGCTGTTGACCGGGGTAGGTCGAGAAAGCTCGCGAAATCCCAACTCTATNTTTTGCCACCGCACACCCTGCCCATTGCGNAGGAAACCACTGACTGTGCCGTCATCATCCGCGACATAGACGTTGCCAAACCCCACACCAACCCCTGATACNGAGGAGACGTTGCGCTGCCACATTCGACGACCGGAGCGGGTATCAATAGCAACAACTCTGCCTTGATAGCTCGCCACATAGAGTTCACCGCTCTGCAGCGCCATGGAACCATCGATATCGACAATACGCTCTATCTCGGAGGTACCCTGAGGGATAGCCACGCGCGCTTCCCACGCGACATTGCCCGAGCGCACATTGATAGCCACGACTTTACCGTCTGCAAATCCGGCGACGGCATTGTCGCCAATGATCATGGGGGTACCTGTGCCGCGAAGCGTCAAGACGGGCACATCACTGGTATATGTCCAGCGTATCTCGCCTGTCTCGTAGTCGAAGCCCATTAACTTGCCATCATAGGTTTGAGCGATAACATATTGGCCATCGCCCTGAGGGGCGGAGAGCACTTCGCCACTGACCGCGGTGCGCCAGATCTCATCCCCGTTGTCCGCGGACAATCTCATTACCAGCCCTTCGGATGCCCCCACAAAAATAGATCCGCCGTGGTGCCCCACTCCACCTGACAACGCCAGGTCCATGCCGCGCTTCCATCTGACCCGACCTGTCTCAGCATCAACGGCAGCAACATCTCCCTCTGCAGAGGCGGCGAAAAGCGTGTTATCCACCAGCACCGGGTTAATCTTATAAAGGCCCTCGCCTTGCCCATCACCGACGCCACGAGACCAACGACTCTTCAGTCTTACCTGCTCATTGATTTTTTGCAGCTGCACAGGCTCTCTAGGGTCAAAGTCGTCGTCACTGAACCATCCCTTTACCGTGCTACAACCCGCAGTCAAAGAAAGCAGTGCGATAAGAACCAGTCTGGAAAGTGACCGCATTAACCTTGCTCTCCCTTGCGCTCTGCTTCGTCGATAGGCATACGGGTTTCGAGACCACGCACTTTATTGTCTAAAACAACGCTTACCTCTCCGAGCTCAGTCGAGGTGTCCCGGCCTGCGCGATAGGCNAGGAGCGCTTTCTCCGCTCTGCCAGCCGCGAGGTGTATGTCGCCTTCAGCCTGTGCGTAGGCCACCGGATAAGCATCGCCGCCCCGCTCAAGAATGGCCAGTGCTTCCTCCTCCGAGCCGCGTGCAGCCATTACCCGTGCAAGGCGCAGCTGGATTAATTGTCCGATATCCGAATGTGGATCACCGACCGAGAGCGCCCAGCGNAGGGAAGCCTCCGCGCGCTCAAGATCGTCGGCTTCGACTGCTATTCGCGCCTCTAGCATAGCCGCAAATTGCGCGTAGATGGATCCACTATGCTCGGACTTCAGCGTCGCACCAGCAGCGGCCAACTGCGCCGCATCACCCTCTTCCAACTGGATCGCGAGCATGGTGGCGTAGAGATCCGAAGCGGCCTGCTCTTGTGACCCCTGATAACCCTGATATTGCTGCCAGCCTACAGTACCTAGAACAGCCACAATAATGGCGGCAACCAAACTCTTACCGTTCTCATCCCACCAGCGTTTGATCGCCTCGAGATCCGCTTCGTCCTGCATATGGTCTGCCACGTGTCACTCCTATCTCAGACGCCTTGTTCAGGCGCGCTGTGTTTCGGCCAGAAAATCCGCCAAAAATGCTGTCAACTCTGCATCACCGATGGTGCGCTGTGCTGCCTCACTCCGGAGGGGCTTTAAAGTCACCTGATTATTGGTAACCTCTGTCTCACCATAGACCAATGCCCAGGAAGCGCCGCTCTTGTCGGCGCGCTTGAACTGGCTCTTGAAACTGCCACCTCCCAGATGCTGAACAATATTCAGATCAGGGAATTGCCTGCGCAACGCATCCATCCGCGGCAAGGTATGGCGATATGTCACTTCGTNCGCGGCNATTACATANAGATCTGCCGGGGACGAGACTGTAATCTCCAGCGCCTGCATGAGCAAGATAAGACGCTCAAGACCAACGGCAAAACCCGCAGCCGGCATAGGCTTACCGCCAAAAATCTCCATCAGAGAATCGTATCGGCCACCGCCGCATACAGTGCCCTGTGCACCCAGTGCGTTGGTCGTCCACTCGAAGACACTCTTGTTGTAATAGTCGAGTCCACGCACCAAACGCGGATTGACGCGATAGGGAATCTCCAACGCCTCCAAATAAGCCAGTAACTGGTCAAACTCCTCTCGAGATTCAGAATCGAGATAATCCNTAAGCGTGGGCGCAGCATCTAATATCTCCTGAGTATCAGGGCTTTTGCTGTCGAGTATTCTGAGCGGATTAGTCTGGAGACGCCTTTGACTATCGATGTCCAGTGCTTCGCGACAATCAGACAGATAAGCCACCAACGCCTCGCGATAACGTGCTCGATCGGATGCCGAGCCGATATTGTTAATCTCCAGCGTCAGCGCATCGTCAACCCCCAACCTCCGCCACAGCTGGCGGCTGAGGGCAATGAGTTCGGCGTCCTGATCCGGTGTCGCCNCCCCGAAGGCTTCTACACCGATTTGATGAAACTGTCGCTGACGACCCTTCTGGGGTCTCTCGTAGCGAAACATCGGCCCCATGTACCAAAGTCGCTGAGGTGTTGTGGCCAGATTATGCTGCACCACGGCGCGAACACACCCCGCCGTCCCCTCGGGCCGTAAGGTCATACTGTCGTCGTTACGGTCGTTAAAGCTATACATCTCCTTTTCGACGATATCTGTGACCTCACCAATAGACCGCGCAAACAGCCCGGTGNACTCAATCACCGGCAAACGTATCTCCTCATAGCCATAGCTCGCGAGCACCTCTACCGCAGTCGTCTCCATCGACTGCCACAATGGTGTCGCAGCAGGCAGNATATCCACCATCCCGCGTATCGCTTTGTATGTCGTCATAAGTTGATCAGTGTGTGCTGGAAATAATATTGGCTTCTCGCTCGGCACGCGCCGCCTCGAGGGCCTGAGCTTTGTCCCGAATCACGCTTTCAAGATGATCCACGAAATCCTGATTACTCACTTTATGGTCAGGTTCACCAGATAGGTAGATCAAGTTGTTCGGCGTGGCACCTGTAAGCCCTACGTCCGCCTCTCGCGCCTCTCCGGGACCATTGACGATACAGCCGATGACCGCCACATCCATTGGCGTACGCACATCATCCAAACGACTTTCCAGTTCGTTCATGGTGCTAATCACATCAAAGTTCTGCCGAGAGCAACTGGGACAGGCGATAAAGTTGATGCCGTTCGTGCGCAGCTTAAGGCTTTTGAGAATCTCAAAACCCACTTTAATCTCTTCAACGGGATCGGCAGCCAGCGAGACGCGGATGGTATCGCCAATCCCCTCCATAAGCAGCATGCCGAGCCCTACTGCGGACTTTACGGTACCGCCCCGAATCCCACCGGCTTCAGTGATACCTAGGTGCAATGGCTGTTCGATCTGGTTGGCCAGCTTTCGGTATGCCTCGACCGCCATGAAAACTTCAGAGGCTTTGACGCTGACCTTAAAATCGTCAAACTGGTGCCGACTGAGGATGTCGACATTGCGCAACGCTGATTCCACCAATGCATCGGCATTAGGTTCGGGATATTTCCTGAGTAAATCCTTTCCCAAGGATCCCGCATTGACCCCAATNCGAATGGGGATGCCCCGGTCCTGACAAGCGACAATCACCTCTTTAACCTTGGATTCACGACCGATATTGCCAGGATTGATTCGCAAACAATCTACGCCATACTCGGCCACTTTCAGTGCAATCTTGTGGTCAAAATGAATATCCGCGATCAAAGGAATTTCCGCATGACGCCTGATTTCCCGGAAGGCTTCTGCGGCATCCATACTTGGAACCGAAACACGTACCAGATCGGCACCAGCCTCAGCGATCCCCCGAATTTGGGCAACGGTCGCCTCCACATCGCATGTCTCAGTGTTCGTCATACTCTGAACAGCAATGGGCGCATTACCACCAATGGGAACCCCCCCCACATTGATCTGTCGGCTGATACGGCGCTTTATCGGTGACTGCTGGCTCATGACCTTGGCTCTCCGGTAACCGGCTCTCGGGCCCGTTACGCTTTATCGACTCTGACGTTCCATCCAGGCGCTGTACTCGGACGAATCCGGGTACAGGTTACGCAACGCCAATTCATAACTGCCCAAGGCATCCTGATCGCCGATTGCGTCCGCGATCATGAGCCCCAGCAGTAATCCCCGCGGCGATTGCTGAGGAGAAATCGTCCTGTAGGCGTCATGATACCGGTTGGCTTCGCCAGTATCACCCGCTTCGAGACGGAGAAATCCCATCTCCAATAATGCAACCGGATTCCGGCGATCCATCGCGAGCGCTCGGGTAAAGGCAGACTGTGCCTTGGCCTGTTCTCCTAGTTGGATTCGACACAGACCCAGATTGACGAATGCCATGGGTCTCGCACTGTAAAGCGTGTCCTGGGTCACGCGCTGAAACTCGCTCTCTGCCTGACCGTAGCGCCCTTGCGAATACAGGAAAGCAGCGTAATTATTGCGTGCACGCGCGAGATTGGGGTCTGCCTTCAGCGCAGCCTTAAACTGCAACTCCGCCATGTCAAACTCACCAGTGCTCTGATAGACCAGCGCAAAAGCCTCAAATACCTCGGCATTTTCTGGGTCAATCTCCTGGGCAAGCTCGAGATTGCGCTTGGCATTTTCCCAGTCACCCACCCCAATGTACTGTCGCGCCAGCGCGACCCGCTTGTACAACGTCGCACCGGGATCAGAAGTTCGCTGCGTACCACCGCTGTATTGCGTGACACAACCAACCAGTAGGCAAAGCGCTGCGGCAATTGGCCAGAGCAAGCGTCTGCTTTCAAGACCTACACCCGCACTAAACCTACCGCGGATCGCTTCACGGGATAAGTTACGACTGAGATCGGGTTGCTTCGCCACAGGTACGGAGGTCATGGGCCGCTTCTCTTCAGCGTTAGTTTGATTGCATGAGGCTACGAGTGCCGCGTTCAGCTCTGTGACGAGCAGCGCGGCGGGTACGATCAACCACCTCACCCACCAGCTGACCACATGCTGCATCAATGTCGTCTCCCCGCGTCGTACGAACTGTCACGACAAATCCGGCGTCTATCAGTACCTGCCAGAATCGACTCACCGCATTGCCACTGGGGCGCTGATAGCCCGAATTGGGGAAATCATTGAAGGGGATTAAATTGATCTTGCAAGGATAGTCCTTGAGCAGCGCCGCCAACTCTCTCGCCTGCGCTACGCTGTCATTTACCCCGGCCAACAGCGTGTACTCAATCGTCACTACTCGTTTCTTGTCTGGCTGGGCGTCGAGGTAGGCCCGGGCTGACTCCAGCAATCTCGCAATCGGATATTTGCGATTGATGGGCACAATTTGATCACGCAACGCGTCGTTGGGAGCATGCAAAGAGACCGCCAGGCTGACATCGGCCCACTCTGCGAGCCGATCAAGATTTGGTACCACCCCGGAGGTCGATAAAGTGACTTTGCGCTTCGACAACCCGTAGGCAAGGTCGTCGCACATCAGGTTCATNGCCGCCACCACATTGTCGAAATTCAGTAGCGGCTCTCCCATACCCATCATGACAACATTGGTCACGACTCGTCCCTTCCCAGANTGCCAGCCATCGTAGGAATTAATCGCCAGCCACACCTGTCCGATAATTTCCGCAGCGGTAAGATCGCGCTGAAAGCCTTGCTTACCNGTGGAACAAAAAGTGCAATCGAGACTACAACCTACCTGCGAAGAAACGCAGAGGGTCGCCCGATCGCCTTCGGGGATGAGCACCGCCTCGACCAAACTATTGCCTTGCACTGCAATGGCCCACTTACGGGTGCCGTCAGCAGAATCCTGCTGCTCGGCAATGATGGGAGGCGTCACCTCGGCGATATCGTGGAGCCTCTCGCGCAGGGACCGACTCAGGTCAGTCATTTCCGCGAAGTCCCTGACACCACGATGGTGCACCCATTTCATTACCTGCTGGGCCCGAAATCGCTTCTCACCAAGGTCTGTAAAAAAAGCCTCAAGCCGCCCTCGTGTCAAACCCATAAGGTTGACNCGGGGCGCAGGGGCGGCGGAGGCGATCAGTTCCGAAGGGGCCGTCATCGCGTCACCGCCCGCTGACAGTCAGCGTGCGCAAATCTCACTGGAAGCAAAGAAATAGGCAACCTCTCTCTCCGCAGAGGCCGGAGAGTCTGACCCATGCACCGCATTGGCGTCGATGGATTGTGCGAATTCAGCCCTGATCGTGCCTGATGCGGCCTCCTGAGGATTGGTGGCGCCCATCAGCTCACGGTTGAGCGCAATGGCATTCTCACCCTCGAGCACTTGAACCACAACAGGCCCCGAAGTCATAAATGCGACCAGATCGGCGTAGAAGGGACGCTCTTTGTGCTCCGCATAAAATCCGCCAGCCATCGTATCGGAAAGGCGAATCAGCTTAGCTGCCACTACCTTCAATCCCGCGGCTTCAAATCGACTGATAATTTGCCCAATCACATTTTTGCCTACCGCGTCCGGCTTGATGATCGATAAGGTGCGCTCTACCGCCATGATAGTCTCCAATTGCTTTTCTCAACTCGCAGGCTCCGTGCCCGCGGGCGCGGATTATACGGGCTTTGCCAATCAGTGTCATGACAACAATGCCGGCGAAGAAGCCGCCTCAGTGTCTCTCCGAAGCATGATTAATGGTGTAGCGCGGTATCTCTACCACCAGGGGTTCTGAGGCGATTATGGCCTGGCAGGACAGACGTGACTCGGGCTCCAATCCCCATGCTTTGTCTAGATAATCCTCCTCGAGCTCATCCGCTTCTTCCAGAGATTCAAAGCCTTCCCGCACGATCAGATGACAGGTGGTACAGGCACAGGACATCTCGCAGGCATGCTCGATAGCAATATCATGCCGCAGCAAAGCTTCACAAATACTCTCACCTGCCTCAGCCTCTACAACAGCACCCTCGGGGCAAATTTCATGGTGGGGTAGCACTACAATTTCCGTCATGAGTCGCGTCGTTCCTCAGTTTGATNGGCATCTAGAGAGGTCAGCGACACCCCTTGCAGCGCAGTCTGAATGCTGCGGTCCATCCGGCGAGCGGCAAAATCCTCACTGACTCGGCCGACTTGCTCAGTCATCTCTCGAATGGCTTCTGGATCGTCCGCTGCAAGAATATCCTCAAGCGCCTGCATGCCCTCCTTGAGATGTTGCGCCTCATCAACAACTAACAGATCACCGTCTTGCACCATTGCCGATTGGAGTCCGGCCAATAGCGCCTCGCCCTCTACGCGGGCTTCCGTCAATTGACGGGCAGTCATGTCCTCAGCAGCAAACTCATAGCTGGCCTTCAGCATCTCAGTAATTTGCGTCTCGTCGAGACCAAATGCCGGTTTAACGATCACCTCACTGCGCGCACCCGTCAGTTGCTCGACTGCTGTGACCTCAAGAATGCCATCGGCATCGACTCGAAACGTTACTTCGATTCGAGCCGCACCCGCCACCATGGGAGGAATACCATTGAGCTCAAATCGAGCTAAGGATCGGCAATCCTCCACGCGCTCTCGCTCACCCTGCAGCACATGNACGACCAGCCCGGTCTGCCCATCACGGGCGGTAGTGAATTCCTGCGCACGCGCTACCGGGATAGTGCTGTTGCGCTCAATAATTTTCTCTACCAACCCCCCGTATGTTTCTAGTCCAAGAGAGAGTGGAATCACATCCAGTAATAGTGCTTCACCCTCGCCTCGATTCCCAATCAACACATCAGCTTGTCTGGCTGCGCCCATCGCGACGACCTGATCTGGATCCAGCCTGCACAGGGGCTCTCGACCAAAACATTCCGTGACAGCGGCCCGAACGCGCGGCATTCTGGTTGCGCCTCCGACCAACACNACCCGATCGACAGAATCGACCTCGGCGTCAAGCAAGGCCAAATCACACGCCTGCAAGGTGCGGTCGATAAGACTGCCAACCAGANCCTCGAGCACCTCCCGCGACAAACTCAGTACAGCGCAGTCGATATCCAACGCGCGGCAATCCATCGTGACTTCTTGTTGGGCACTGAGCGTCTCTTTTGCGCTACGCGCTAAGCCCAACAGCACCCGCCGCTGTATCGCACTCGGTTGCGTCAGCCCCAGTTCAGTGAGCCAAAAATCGGTGATCGCGCGATCAAAATCATCTCCGCCTAAAGCGCTGTCACCACCAGTGGCGAGCACTTCGAATAAACCCTCTCGCATACGCAGAATGGATATATCAAACGTGCCACCACCAAGGTCGTAAACAGCCAGAATAGACGCNTCTTCCGCATCGGCATCAAGACCATAGGCGACAGCTGCCGCAGTGGGTTCATTGAGGAGCCTGAGCACTCTGATGCCAGATAGCTCTGCAGCCTGCCGGGTCGCTTGACGCTGCGCGTCATCAAAATAAGCAGGGACTGTAATGACCGCGCCGGCTATGTTGCCAGACAAATGTTGCTCCGCCCGGCATTTGAGCGCACTCAAAATAGCAGACGACACCTCCACGGGAGTCTTGTCACCAGCTGCTGTCGAAAACGCCAAAGCGCCACTTTGAGTCAGGGTAAGATAGGGGTCATCCGCAAATTCTTCTCGCGCTCGCCCCAGCAATCGTTTTGCCGAAGCCACCGTGTTGGCAGGTTCCGTGACCGAAAAGGTTTCGGCCGCATATCCAACCTTCGTGTCGTCTGAACCGAAGTAAACAACCGAAGGCAACGCGGCACGGCCGGCATCATCCATCAAAACCTGCGTCTCAGTACCATCGAAATGAGCGACCAAACTGTTAGTGGTCCCCAAATCGATCCCCAACGCAATCTGACGCGAATNATGGTCAGCCGTGGGTTCGCCCGGCTCACTGATTTGCAATAACACCATCGTTAAGCTACCCGGACGCGTGTCGCGTCCCGCAGCTTGGNCAGATAGCACATCTCCTGCCAATAACAGGCCGCTTCCTTAAAGCGCTCGTTATCTGCAGCCGAGGCAAAGGCATCTCTAGAAGCGTTATAGCGATCGCTGATCTCGACCGACAGTGCGTCACGCTCGGATGGGTGCGCGGAATCCGCCGACTCTAAACGCTCCCGTAATGCAATTTGTGTCATTAGGAACTCGGCCGCCACCCCTTCTTTTTCGGCCTGGGCGAGGTCAACTCCAGCGCGCTTCAGCAGATACTCGGCCCGGAGCACCTCACTCGACAATATTCGGAAGCCACTATTGATGTCGGCGCATAACTGCGCAGCAACGCGCTGCTCTACCTGAGGCTTACCCGCAAAACGATCGGGATGAAACTGAGACAACAAGGTGTGGTAAGCGCGCTCAAGCGCCGCCATATCAATCTGAAACTCGGGCTCTATGTGAAACAGCACAAAGTAATCTCGAGCAGAAGCGCCCGCTAGAGGCTCCAAGGTCAGACCGTGAAGCTTTCGCCGCAGCCGCACTCTCCGGCAACATTGGGATTACGAAACTCCAATCCCTCATTCAGCCCCTCTCGAGCGAAGTCAACCACGGTGCCATCCAGATAAACCAAACTTTTTGGATCGACAAATATCTTTACACCATCGGTCTCAAACGCCGCATCTTCAGGCTCAGGCTGATCGACAAACTCCAGTACGTAAGCCAGACCCGAGCAGCCAGAGGTTTTTACGCCGATGCGTATTCCTTCGCCGCTGCCACGCCCCGCCAGCTGTCGACCTACATGCTCAGCGGCTTCCGATGTGAGGCTGATCGCCACTCAAGCGCCCTTCTTGTCGCGATAATTCTTCACCGCAGCCTTAATGGCGTCCTCTGCCAGCACCGAGCAATGAATCTTGACCGGCGGCAACGACAATTCCTGAGCTATCTCTGTATTTTTGATAGAAGCAGCTTCATCAAGATTTTTGCCCTTCACCCATTCTGTGAGTAATGAGCTGGATGCGATGGCGGACCCGCAACCATAGGTTTTAAACTTCGCATCCTCGATAATGCCATCATCGCTAACGCGTATTTGCAGCCGCATAACGTCACCACATGCGGGCGCGCCAACCATGCCCGTGCCAATGCTGTCGTCAGCCTCATCGAGCTTGCCCACATTGCGCGGGTTCTCGTAGTGATCAATCACTTTTTCGCTATATGCCATAATGCTCTCCCGGAAATTTACCAGGCTGCTTTAGTGCGCAGCCCACTCAATCGTATTGAGATCTACACCGTCCTGGTACATGTCCCAGAGCGGCGATAACTCTCGCAGTTTTTCTACCGCATGCCGCACGCAGTGTGCTGCATGATCGACTTCAGCCTCTGTAGTAAATCGACCAAAGCTGAAGCGCAGTGAGCTGTGTGCCAGCTCATCGTTTAATCCTAGCGCTCGCAGTACATAGGATGGCTCGAGACTGGCAGAAGTACAGGCCGAACCGCTGGAAATCGCAAGGTCTCGCAACGACATCAGCAGTGACTCCCCTTCGACAAAAGCGAAGCTGACGTTGAGCGCTCCTGGCAAGCGGGCTCTGCGGTCACCGTTAATGTGCACCTCGGGAATGTCATTGATGGCAGCCCAAAACCGCTCTCTCAGCGCCAATAGACGTTCTCCCTCCGAGACCATCTCCTCTCGCGCAATTCGGGCAGCTTCGCCAAAGCCCACCAATTGATGCGTTGCAAGCGTGCCAGAGCGCATTCCCCGCTCATGACCACCACCGTGCATTTGTGCCTCGATCCGGACGCGGGGTTTGCGTCGCACATACAACGCACCTATTCCCTTGGGGCCGTACATTTTATGGGCTGACATCGACAGCAGATCGATTTTCATCTGCTCCATATCCAGAAACACCTTTCCCGCTCCCTGAGCGGCATCCACATGCAGCAGCACACCCGAAGCACGGCACACTTCGCCAATGCCCGCCACATCGTTGACAACACCGATCTCATTATTGGCATGCATCACGCTGACCAAGATCGTGTCTTCGCGCATGACCTCTTGGATCATTGCAGGCGTGGTCAACCCGTGTTCGTCGGGGTCAAGATAGGTTATGTCGTAACCTTCTCGCTCCAGCTGCCGGCACGTATCGAGAACCGCCTTGTGCTCAATCTTGGAGGTAACGATATGCTTACCTTTCTTGTGATAGAAATGCGCCACTCCCTTAATGCCAAGGTTGTTAGACTCGGTCGCGCCTGACGTCCAGACGATTTCCCTTGGATCCGCATTAATCAGCTCCGCAACCTGACTACGCGCATTCTCGACCGCCTCTTCGGCTTTCCAGCCGAACACATGCGACCGGGAAGCAGGGTTGCCAAAAACGCCCTCCGTGGAGAGGCACGCCATCATGGCCGTCGCCACCCTCGGGTCGACCGGCGTCGTCGACAGGTAATCGAGGTAAATCGGGGTTTGTACTGTGATCGGTGCATTCATATTCGTTTTTTCTCTCTGTGCGATGACGTTTGCAAGCAGATCTATCTAACGGATAGCGTCTGCAGCATCCCGTCCGCACTCATTCTGCGATGACGTGGATCTCGTTTGTCCATGAGATCTCCCAGGCTGATACGACTGAGAAACTCATGAATTTGTCCTGACAAATCCTCCCAGAGGTGGTGGGTCAAACAGGTTTCACCGTGATGACAGTTTCCCTTTCCTTGACAACTCGTGACATCAACTGACTCGTCTACCGCGTCGATAATCTGTGCAACAAAAATCTCCGTTCGGCTCCTTGCTAGCCGGTAACCGCCGCCGGGACCGCGCGCGCTGATTACCAGCTTACCTCGTCGTAACTTGGCGAATAGCTGTTCCAGATACGACAAGGAAATCTCCTGCCGACCAGAAATATCTGCCAGCGCCACCGGCCGGCTACTTCCATTGATAGCCAAATCCAACATTGCTGTAACGGCATAGCGACCGCGTGTAGTCAGTTTCATAACCATAAGTGTGCTATTTCCGACTATTTTAGTCAAGAATTAGCCAATCTGTTACTACTCCCCCGAACGCCGCGACGCTTTCTGGGTCTCGGTCAGTATTCCACGGAGAATATTGAGCTCCATTTCATCAAGGCGCACCCGGTTAAACAGACGATTAAGCCTGGGCATCAATTGGCGTGGCGCCTCGGGATTGAGGAATCCGATCTCGACCAGCGTCTCCTCCAAATGCGCGTAGAAACGCGCCATGTCGGCACTGGAGGAAAAAGGCGTATCCCAATCCGCGTCCGCTGCAAGACCGGTTTTGTCGCTCAGCTCCCTCATGCGCAATTCATAAGCAACGATCTGTACCGCCATCGCGAGATTGA
Organism: Halieaceae bacterium; assembly: GCA_002683335.1. Classification (GTDB taxonomy): domain Bacteria; phylum Pseudomonadota; class Gammaproteobacteria; order Pseudomonadales; family Halieaceae; genus Luminiphilus. The sequence goes on along the minus strand of NYTE01000027.1, from coordinate 26,325 downwards.
GGCTGGAGTAGCCCTCGTGGGTAGGGATATGACAGTGCAGGTTACAACGCTGCAGCTCCTCGTTTAACAGACCGCGGTCCTCTCTTCCAAAGAGAATGGCGACCCGCTCCTGGACAGATCGTGCAGCGACGCGCTCAGCACATCCGCGGGCGTCCTGCAGCGGCCAGGGAATACGACGATCTCGCGCACTGGTGCCGACAATAAATTGACACTCAGCAATCGCCTCGTCGAGCGTCGAAACCACCCTCGCCGTGTCCAGCACATCTGCGGCAGAGGCAGCCCGCCAGGCTGCTTCGGGAGCGGGATATTCCAGCGGCGCGACCAGCGTCAGCCGGGTCAACCCCATGTTTTTCATGGCGCGCGCGACACCGCCAATATTGCCGCTATGAGTGGTGTGAACCAAGACGATCTCTATATTTTCGGGATTCATACTGACCTTGCTCTTACCGGTCGGGTTTGTAGGAGATGGCATCGCGGACAGACCGCCACGCGGTCGGGAGTCTACCAGAGACGTATCAGCTTGCCCCCACCCCTGCTATGATGCGCCGCCCGCAGATTGAGGTATCTAATGGAACCGACCGCATCCATGGCATTGCGCGCCGCTCGCAAGGCCGGTGACTTTATTGTGCGTGCATCGGACGACATGGAACGTATTGGTTACCGTGCCAAAGCGGCTGCCGACTACGTTACCGAGGTTGATCTGGCAGCCGAGAAAGAGATTCTTTATCAGCTCAATAAAACCTACCCTGACCACGCTTTTCACTGCGAAGAAAGCGGCTTCTCTGGCAATAAAGAGTCGGAGTACGTCTGGGTCATTGATCCACTGGATGGGACCAGCAACTTTTTACGCGGCATTCCTCACTTTGCCGTGAGCATCGCTTGCTTGCACCGAGGTAAGATAGAACATGCTGTCGTCTATGACCCGATCCGTCGAGAAGAATTTATTGCCTCACGAGGTCGCGGTGCGCAGTTAAACGGACATCGCATTCGTGTCGGGGACCGGAAGAATCCAGCAGAGGCGCTTTTTGGCACTGGCATCCCTTTTTTGGGACATTGTGATGAACACCTCGACTGGTACAGCGCTTCACTTACCGCGGTGACCAGCCGCTCAATGGGCGTAAGAAGAGCCGGCGCCGCCTCGCTCGATCTTGCCTATGTTGCTGCAGGACGTCTCGATGGATTCTGGGAAATGGGGCTGAGTGCCTGGGATATTGCAGCAGGCGCACTGTTGGTAAGAGAGGCCGGGGGGCTCATTACTGATTTAGCAGGTGGTGAGGCCTGGTACGAGACCGGCAATATCGTCTGCGGTAATAAAAAGCTGTTGCGGCAAATGCTGTCTTGGGTCAGATGGACAGGCCCTTGAGCTCATCTTTCACTCGCTGCTGATAAAACATCAGGGCAGCAATCCGGCCTGATCGGCACCCTCTTTTTCCGGCACCATCACATCATCCTTGCTCACCTTGAGTTGCAGCAGTGTGGTCGCTGCCACATAGATAGAAGAGTAGGTCCCCACCGCGACACCCAACAACAGCGCAACCGCAAAACCGAAGATCATCTCACCACCAAATACTGCCAACGCAACCAATACCAACAAAGTCGTTAGAGATGTAACCAGCGTTCTCCCCAAGGTCTCAGTGAGAGAAATATCGATCACCTCAGAGGGAGAGGCCCGACGGACCTTCCGAAGGTTTTCGCGGATACGGTCTGACACGACAATAGTGTCATTAAGCGAATAACCCACTACCGCCAGTAGTGCAGCCAGCACGGTGAGATCGAACTCCAAACCGGTGAGCGAGAAAAAACCCAGAGTGAAAATGACATCGTGCGCCAGAGCGATTACTGCTCCCAGGGCGAACTTGATCTGGAAACGAAAAGCCACATACAGCATCACCAGTCCCAGCGCCGTAAGCATGGCAATGCCGCCGTCATCGCGGAGCTCATCCCCGACCTGCGGTCCAACGAACTCAATGCGACGTAACTCAATGTCGCTATCGGTGGCAGCGCGCAGCTTATCTACCATGATCGCGCCTTGCTGATCCGAGTAGCCATCCGGTAGCCGCACCAATACGTCTCGGTCAGTGCCGAAACTAACGACGATCGCGCCGTTGTAACCTTCTCGGTCGAGGGTAGAGCGAATGGCGCTCAGATCTGCAGAATCGCTGTACGCGACCTCGACCAATGTGCCACCGGTAAAATCAAGCCCCCAATTCAGCTGGTTTATGGCGAGAGATACAATCGCCGTTAACAGGGCGGCAGCAGAGAATCCCACCGCAACCCATCGCCATCGCATAAAGGGCATGACTTTCATTTTGCTGTCTCCGCTGATGTGGTCACAGGACGACCCAGCCCCCCTATCGACAGTGCGCGGACACGCCTGCCACCATAGAAACCGTTTACTAGGGCACGCGTGCCCATAATGGATGAAAACATGGAGGTGACGATCCCAACCGACAGCGTGACCGCGAAACCCTTAATGGGGCCAGTGCCTATGGCGTAAAGAATAATCGCCACGATGAGTGTCGTGATGTTGGCATCCAGAATCGTCACCAGTGCTCTGTCAAAACCATTATTGATCGCAGTTTGAGGTGGCGCGCCCTGACTAATCTCCTCTCTGATGCGCGAGAATATGAGCACGTTCGCGTCAACAGCCATACCGACTGTCAGCACAATTCCCGCAATACCCGGCAAGGTTAGCGTGGCACCCAGCAAAGACATGATCCCCACCAGCAACACCAAGTTAGCCGATAACGCCACCACGGCAGCCACTCCAAAGACTCGGTAATAAACCACCATAAACAGCACCACTAATATGAGCCCTACCTGCACCGACTTCATGCCAAGCCGAATATTTTCAGCGCCCAGAGAAGGGCCCACCGTGCGCTCCTCGACAAACGTGACCGGCGCTGCCAAAGCGCCTGCTCTGAGCATCAATGCCAGTTCGGAGGCCTCGGCTGGGTTATCCAAACCAGTAATTTGGAACTGGGCTCCCAGCGCCGACTGAATCACAGGGGCCGTTAACAATTGTTTTTCATCGTAGGGAATGCGCACTGCGAGCTCCTCGCCAGCGTCATCTACTTCGTAACGCGTGCGATATTTTCGCTCAATAAACAAGACACCCATGCGCCGCTTGATGTTCGCTCGCGTTGCGCGTGACATCAGCATGCCACCCTCACCATCGAGGCTGATCATGACATTGGGCTGTCCATTTTGATCAAACCCGGCTTGAGCATTGGCAACGCTTTCACCGGTAATGATCACATCGCGCTCCAACCACTCGGTCATGCCACCACGATCCGGGCTGCGGTACTCAAAACGCTGTCGCTCGGAGATCGGTGCGTTAGCCTCAGCCACCAGACGAAATTCGAGATTCGCGACCTTACCCAAAATACGCTTGGCTTCAGCGGTATCCTGAATACCGGGTAATTCCACCACAATCCGATTCCGGCCCTGCCGTTGCACTAATGGCTCTGATACGCCCAGCTCGTTTACGCGGTTCCGGATGGTGGTCAGATTCTGAGCCACAGCGTAATCCACCACTTCTGCAATGGTTTGTTCCGTTACCTTCGCAAAAAGGAGCCAGTCATCACCCTCATCAACGCGGTCTAGAAAGAGCTCGGGATACAGGTCAACCACCTCCCGACGGGCCGCCTCCCGATCTGCTTCTGTACGGAACTGCATCGCAACCTGACCGCCATCAAGGCTCACACGTCCGCGAATACGCTCTTCCCGCAAACGCTTTTTGATACCGGTTTCATACTGGGACAGCTTCCGCTCGGCGGCAGCCTCAGCGTCTACCTCGAGTTTAAAATGCACACCCCCGCTCAGGTCGAGGCCCAGCTTCATGGGCGCTGCCCCTCCCTGCACCAACCATTCTGGTGTAGTGGGCGCAAGATTTAGCGCCACGATAAAGCCATCACCCAACTCTCGTGCCAGAACCGCCTGCGCCCGCAACTGCTGCTCGCGATCAGTCAGACGAATCAATGCCGTTTTACCTTGATCTTGCAAAATCTCACCAAAAAAGCCGATCTCCGACCGGCTCAGCGCTTCTTTAGCTCGATTCAACACCCGTTGATCTATCTGCTGGGCACTGCTGGCACCCCCTATCTGCAGTGCTGGATCCGGTGCATACAGGTTGGGCGCCGCATAATAAAATCCGGCAGTTACCACCAGCATAATCAAGACGTTTTTCCAAAGGGGATAACGATTCATCATTTGCTCATTAAGTGAGGCTCAAGGAGAGTTGTGAGGCTAAAAAACAGCCGCGGAGTGTAACGAGTCGCATTCATCAGCGCCATGCCATCTTACCCAAGCCAGGTTCGGGCATTGCGAAATAGCCGCATCCAACCGGAGTCGGTGTGCCAATCGGGAGGACACCACGACAACTGTGCGGCCCGAAAGACTCGTTCGGGATGCGGCATCATAATGGTCACACGCCCATCTGTGCTGCAAACACCTGTAATCCCCGCCACCGACCCATTGGGGTTGTGAGGATAGTGCTCGGTGGTATTCCAGTCGTGATCAATAAATCGCAGCGCCACCTGCTGCGCGGCCTCCAGAGCACTCTGCGTTTCTGCTGACTTGAAACGCGCACGGCCCTCTCCGTGAGCGACAACAATAGGCAGGTGCGAACCCGCCATATCACTGAGCAAAATCGACGGCGAAGACTCGATCCTAACCAGCGCCAGCCGCGCTTCGTACTGCTCCGATTGATTTCGCGCAAACCGCGGCCAGTGCTCCGCTCCGGGAATGATGGATTGCAGAGCAGAGAGCATCTGACATCCATTACAGACCCCGAGAGAAAAAGTGTTGGTGCGTTGAAAAAACGCCTCAAAACGCTTCCGCAAGCTGTCGCTGAAAAGGATGGTCTTTGCCCAGCCTTCACCGGCTCCCAGGACATCGCCGTAAGAGAAACCACCGCAAGCCACAACGCCATTAAACTCCTCCAAATGACTGCGCCCTGCCATCAGGTCGCTCATATGGAGGTCCACCGCAGTAAAACCCGCCCTGTCGAACGCCGCAGCCATTTCCATTTGCCCGTTAACACCCTGCTCTCTCAGGATGGCCACCCGTGGCTTGACCCCCGTAGCAATCATTGGTGCCGCGACATCTTCATCGCAGTCGTAAGTCAGGGATGCAGACAAACCCCGATCGGATTGCTTTATCGCCTCAAATTCTGCATCGGCGCAAGCTGCATTGTCTCGGAGCCGGGCGATGGCATGACTGGTCTCACTCCACAGGCTCTGCAATGCCGCTCGCCGGCTGTCGATCAATTCAAATTGGCGGGTATTTACTACGATACGCTCATCCAGCCGCGGCTTGCCCACGAGACTCAACGCGCCCTCGAGCCCCGATTGTGCCGCCAGCGCCATCACTTCAGGCACGTGTTTATCATCCACCTGAATAAGTGCTCCCACCTCTTCAGAAAAGAGCCTCGCCGCAGCCTGCTGCAGGTCAACGTCAATGTCTATATCGAGGCCGCAGCGACCGGCAAATGCCATCTCCAGTGCCGTGACCAACAAACCACCATCGGACCGATCGTGGTAAGCCAACAGCCACTCTCGTTTCTTCAGTTCACTCAAGAACTCAAAGAACGAGATCACATCCTCCGGTGCCACATCAGGGCTGACACTGCCGAGCGCATTCCACACTTGCGCCAGCACAGAGCCACCTAGCCTGTCCTGCCCGCGGCCCAGATCGATGAGCAATAACGAAGTGTCCTCCCGAGGCACCAGCGTCGGTGTCAGCACTTCTCGTACATCCCCACACGGCGCAAAAGCGGACACGATAAGCGAAACGGGCGCAGTCACCGATCGATGCTCACCCGACTCGTCCCACACTGTCCGCATTGACATTGAATCTTTGCCGACCGGAATCGTCACGCCAAGAGCGGGGCAAAACGCTAGCGCAACTGCCTCAACCGTATCGTAGAGCACGGCATCGTCACCTGCGAAACCTGCTGCGCACATCCAGTTAGCACTGAGCTTGATATCAGACATGCACTTGATGGGCGCCGCTATAATATTGGTGATGGCCTCGGCTACTGCGAGCCGACCGGCGGCCGGACCATTCAGCAGTGCCACGGGCGTTCTCTCGCCCATCGACATCGCCTCGCCGAGGTGTGAATCCAAGGAAACTGTTGTAACGGCACAGTCCGCAACCGGCACTTGCCAAGGTCCGACCATTTGATCCCGAGCCACCATCCCCGTGACGCTACGATCACCAATTGTGATCAGGAAACTCTTTGAAGCCACCGCCGGGAAGGTCAGTATCCGCTCCAACGAATCGGGAATCGAGGTGTTCACCGCATCGAAATGATCTGCAAGCCCGGGCTCTCGAATAGTTTGACGATGCATTTTAGGCGGCTTGCCAAACAGCACTGACATGGGTAAATCCACGGGATCATTGCCGAACTGACGATCGCTCACTCTGAGGTGCTGCGCCTCAGTAGCCTCCCCCACTACGGCATAGGGACACCGCTCTCGCGCACAGATCTCTTCGAACCGAGAGAGTTGCTCAGGTTCGATGGCCATGACGTACCGTTCCTGCGACTCGTTGCACCAGATTTCCAGCGGCGACATACCGGGTTCGTCGTTTGGCACCTCTCTCAATTCGAAGTGACCGCCACGACCGCCATCTTTGACTAGTTCGGGTAGCGCATTGCTGAGCCCACCTGCTCCCACGTCGTGGATGAACGCGATGGGGTTGTCATCACCAAGCCCCCAGCAGGTGTCAATCACCTCCTGACAGCGTCTCTGCATCTCAGGATTTTGTCTTTGCACCGAGGCAAAATCCAGGTCTTCAGCGCTGTCGCCACTGGCCATTGAGGAAGCCGCTCCACCACCAAGACCGATCAACATAGCAGGCCCACCCAGCACCACTAGCTTGGCTCCCGGGGAATAGTCGCCCTTCTCTACGTGACCCTCTCGAATATTGCCAAAACCCCCAGCGATCATGATCGGTTTGTGATAGCCCCGGACGCCGTTCTCGGTGATCGCCTCAAAAGTGCGGAAATACCCTGCCAAGTTGGGGCGCCCAAATTCGTTGTTAAAGGCTGCAGCACCAATGGGACCCTCGGTCATAATCTGTAGCGGGGAAACAATTCGGTGAGGCTTGCCGTAACCGATCTCCCATGGCCGGGGTCTATCAGGAATTTCAAGGTGAGAAACGGAGAAACCCGTCAAGCCGGCCTTGGGGCGAGATCCTCGTCCGACCGCTCCCTCATCCCGGATTTCACCTCCAGCTCCCGTGCCAGCGCCGGAAAAAGGCGATATCGCGGTCGGGTGGTTATGGGTCTCTACTTTCATGAGAAGGTGGACCGGTTCCGAGTGATAACGCCAGACCCCATCGCTCGTATCAGGATAAAAACGACCCGCTATTTGCCCCGAGGCGACCGCTGCATTATCTGAATAGGCCGACAACACGTTATCGCCACCCGCTTCTTGAGTGTGTCGGATCATGCCAAATAATGAATGTGACGCAGGCGCTCCGTCGATATCCCAACTGGCATTAAATATTTTGTGTCGACAATGCTCCGAATTAGCCTGAGCGAACATCATCAACTCAATATCGCGGGGATTACGGCCAAGCCCCTTAAAAGCCTCAGTCAGGTATTCGATCTCATCTTCAGCGAGAGCCAGGCCAAGCTGAAGATTTGCCTCCGCCAAAGCGTGCGCCCCTCCGCCAAGTACATCCACCTCGATAAAAGATTGAGGCGGAGAACGCTCGAAAAGGGGTTCCAATTCGGCCACGGATCCGACTACCGTGTCTACCATCCGATCGTGGATCAGTGCATCAAGATGATCTTCAGCCGCGCCGTCGGCCATGCCATCAATGCCGAATACCGTTACGCGTTCAATGCGCTTGATGCTATGGAAACCACAGTTCCGCGCGATATCGGTCGCTTTACTGGACCACGGCGATATGGTGCCAAAACGCGGGCTAACAATGCGCTGCCCAGAGCGGTCGAGCAGCCCCTGGTCGACTGGCTCCGCCGTGCCCGGGTGCAACAGCGCTGCCAGCCGAACCGCGTCGACATCCTGTCCTGGCGACAGTTCGACCACGTATGCGTGCGCCACCTCACGCAACCCGTAGCCTTTGCCCAACTGATGGATTTGAGCAGCCAACAACTGAAAACGGGCTTCAGACAAGGCTGAAGAACCGGGCAAGACGAGCATGTGAGATTCCCAAACGAGACAGCCCCCATATTATACCTCGCCATCTCAGTCGCATGCAGGTGCACTATCGCAGGTTCTGTCCTCCCCGCAGGCGAACCTCTACAATAGCCGGATGGGTCGCGTCTGTGCCATGTGTTTAATTATGCTCTGTCAGGGGTGCCTTGACGGCACAAATCTGCCACCGTTAGAGGACGCTCGCGAATTGGTGCTGCTAACTCGCAACACTCCCACGACTTACTATTTCGACGGCGATCGGGCTTCGGGCTTCGATTACGCACTGGCCCGGCAGTTTGCCCAAAAACACAACATGAAACTGCGTATTAAAGTGGCCTTCAGTTTGCCCGAATTGTTCACGATGCTCGAAAACGGTGACGGGCACCTCGCCATTGCTGGATTAAGCAAAAGCACAAAACGCGATATCCGCTTCGAGTCCTCCGTGCCCTACTTAGACCAGCAAGCATTAGTGGTGTACAAATCTGGCACATTGCGCCCTCGCGCCCTCGCTGACTTGGTGGCACGCGACCTCGTTGTGGTGGCGGGGAGCGTTCACTCTGAGATACTTCGGGATCTACAAACGTCTCTGCCACAACTGAGCTGGCGTGAAATTAACGCCGCAGATTCATTAGAGGTAATGCAGTTGGTGAGTGAGGAAAAGGCGGAGCTGGCCATTGTTGACTCCATCGAGTTCGACATTCAACAGCGGCTCTTTCCGAGATTGGTAGCAGCGCTTGAACTCGGCACCGCGACGCCTGTGGTGTGGTATTTGCCAAAAAGACAAGACAACGAAACGGCGCTTGGCATGGTGAATCGCTTTCTGGAGGTCGCAAAGCAGTCGGGAGACATAGCACACCTGAAGCGTCTCCACTTAGGGCAGTTTGAGCACGCTTCACGACTGGGGTCACTCACTTTTCAACGTAAAATGCGTAGTAAGCTGCCTCAGTGGCAAAGCCTCATCGAACAGGTTGCCAGCGAGTACCTTATGGATTGGCGATTATTGGCGGCCATGGCCTATCAAGAGTCGCACTGGAACCCCGACGCGAGATCCCATACGGGGGTCAGAGGAATGATGATGCTGACTCAGGCGACAGCTGGCGAGCTTGGCGTAGATGATCGCACGGACGCCGGAGAAAGTTTGCGCGGTGGCGCTCGATTTTTTAAGAATCTCCTCAGACGGTTGCCCGCGGATATTGAAGAGCCCGATCGCACTTCTATGGCGCTGGCAGCCTATACCGTCGGCATGGGGCACCTTGAGGACGCCAGAGTACTGGCAGAGAAGTCTGGCCGGGACCCCCACCTATGGCCTGACGTGCGAGCTCACTTGCCGCAGTTGCAAAACCCCGACATTTTTCCAATGACGCGCTTTGGATTCGCAGAAGGCGCTCAAGCGGTCACTTATGTCGACAATATCCGCCACTACGAGGGCATGCTCACGCTGGAGAGCCTGCCGACATCGAGACTGTCACCGCCCATTCACGTAGACGCACTGCTCCCGGAACACTTGCGGGGTGGACCCTTACCGGTGCTGTGAACCTGCGCGTGAACCATCGCGCTCGCCACGACGACTCTGAAAAAAGTCACGAAGCAATTCCGCGCTTTCTTGCGCATATAAACCCTCGCGCCATATCACTGTATGATTCAAGGCCACATTGTCCAGCGACTCAGACGTGCTCACCACGCCACCTGCGCGAGGTTCACGGGTTGCAAAAATCAGGTTCGCTACCCGCGCATGAACCAAGGCACCGCAGCACATGGTGCAGGGCTCAAGGCTCACGTAAAGGGTCGTGCCCGGCAAACGATAATTACCCTCGCGATCACACGCCTCACGCAAAACGCGAATCTCAGCGTGAGCGGTGGGGTCATGGAGCTCAATTTGGGCGTTGCCGCCATGAGCAAGAATCTTATCCCCTTTGGTCAACACCGCACCCACCGGCACCTCACCCCGATCAGCTGCCCGACGTGCCTCATCGAGGGCCAAAGCCATACAGGTTGCATCCCAATCACCGAAACTCACAGCGGTGCCTCGCTGTAAAAATGCCAGCACAGTAGGGCCAGCGCACTTCTATAGGGCGAAAACGCCGCACCCTCGACAATCACCTGCTGCTCGGAAGGCCGCTCCGGCCAACCCATGATGCGACCAAACCCCACTCGCACCGCGAGATCGCCGCTGGGCCAGACATCGGGCCGCCCCAGCGCAAACATCATATACATGTGAGCTGACCATCGACCGAAACCCCGCACTGCGGTGATAGCAGCCTCGACCTCCTGATCAGAACGCTGTGGTAAGGCGTCGAGTAATAAATTACCTGTGCGTACTGTTTCCGCCAGTGACTGCAGGTAGCCGATTTTCTGATGTGACAACCCTGCAGCCCTGAGGGTCTCAGGGGGTGTAGCTAAAATACTTTTCGGTGTCACCATGCCGCCGCAAACCACATCGACCCGACCCGCGATCGTCGCAGCAGCTTTGGTGGATAGCTGCTGACCGATAACGATNCTCGCGAGAGATTCAAAGGAGTGCTCGCGTTGCCGTGAGGCAGGGTAACCAACTTGATTGAGGGCTNTGGCAATGTTGGGATGGCATCGCGCCAGTGCGTTGAGAGCCTGCTTGATGTCACCATCTGTCAACGCAAANGCAATAGACGACGTCATTCAAATCTCGCTGGACACCGCATACGTCTCAACTCTGGCAAAACGCATAAAACCAAGCCTAATCGCGCTCGAATATTGACCCCTGTAGGAATTTACTGCTTTCCCGCACGCTGTCTAAGCGCCGCCAAACGCGATGACATCTGGCTATAGTCAACTGACGCGGCAAAGGCGTTTCCGCGCTCGCCCTCCATGACCAGCGCATCTCCCAACGCCNCTCTACTACCATCATTCATTAATGATTTGAGCGCTGCAACAGCTTTGGAATCACTATCAGCGATCTGGCCGGCGCTGGCCATGGCCTCTGTTACCAATGCTTCTGGTTCACAGATCCGATTCACCAATCCCCAGGCTTCTGCGCGATGAGCGTCGATAAAATTCCCCGTCAAACTCATCTCTCGCGCTCGATTGATACCAATGATACGAGACAATTTCTGAGACAAACCCCACCCCGGCAGAATGCCTACTCTTGCATGAGTGTCGGCAAACCTCGCACGCTCACTGGCAAACAGGTAGTCGCAGGCCAGCGCAAGCTCAAAGCCGCCGGTTACAGCGGCGCCGTTAACCGCGCCAATGATGGGCTGCGGGCATTTTTCCAGCGCCACAACAAGGGGTGACTCGGGACCTAGGCCCATNCCAGTGGACAAGAGCTCCGGCTCCTCGGTCAGGGCCTTGAGATCGACGCCGGCGCAAAAACAGCGGCCAGCGCCGGTCAGCACAATCGCTTTGACGCCATCATCGGTTGCTAGGGCCGAGAAAGTCTCAATGATGCCCTCTGACAAATCACGGTTGAGCGCATTATTCGCATCGGGACGATTCAGCGTCACCAGCGCGACGCCCCCTTGATATGCTACTTCAATCACAGCCACAGTTCATCTCCAATCCCCTACGCACCTAGGGCACAGTCGCAGAGCCTATCTGCGGGTAACACCCGCGCTTCGGACCAGGCATTGCAGACCCTCTTAAAAAAAGACAACCGCGCCGTCTTACCAGGCGGGTTGCATCCGAACCTGATCGGGCATGACGTTCGGCTTTGTGGGCAACAGAAACAGCCGCGCGAATGTCAGCCCGAAACGCGCCAAATGACCGAGCTTCTTGGCGGCGACCAAAGGACCACGCTGCCCCTCTAGGGCGTCGCGGGCCGCCTGAGATACCCGCATCTTTTCCAAGCCATTGCGGAAGCGCACGTCGTCGGTATTGAGTGTGAGTGGAAACACCTGACGTGAGATCTCCGTGGTGATATCAAACACCGTATAATCGAATTCCGTCACGTCCATACCAAAAGCCTCATACAGCTTGGGACGGGCGTGATCACGCACGTACATGGTGGAATACACCGCCACCAGAAAAAATCGGATCCATAGCTTGTTCAACCCAGTGAGTAACTTGGGGTCTGAGCGCATGATCAGTGCAAACCCTTCTCCATGGGCAAACTCATCGTTGCACCACTCCAAAAACCACTTGAAAATGGGGTGGAAGCGCTTCTCGGGATGGCGCTCGAGATGCCGGAAAATAGTGATATACCGCGCGTAGCCGATTTTCTCCGAGAGATAGGTAGCGTAGTAGATGTATTTAGGCTTGAAAAAGGTGTACTCCTTTTCTCGCTTAAGCACGCCCAAATCAACTGCCACTCCCAACTTGTTCAAAGCCTTGTTAATAAAACCAGCATGTCGCGATTCGTCTCGCGCCATGTAACGCATGAGAGCCTTCACATCGGGGTTACTCACATGCTTTTCGATTTCCTGATACAGCACACAACCCGAATACTCCGCTGTAATAGAGGACACCAGCAAATCCAGGAATTCTTCTTTCAACTCGGGATCAGCCTCGAGGACATCGGGATCATATTCGTAGTTTTGCTTGAAATGTCCTCGGTTTTTATCGAGTTCAAAGTCCCGCATCATGAGATCCCATTCAGCGCGAACCGGCGAGATGTCAATGTGCTCCATCGCGGCATAGTCAGTGCAGTAAAAGCGGGGCGCCAGCGCTCTGCCCTCAAGTGCCTGCTGGGTGGTGAGATTCACCGCCGAGTCAGTATTAACGGGCTGATTCATATTTTCCCCCATCACCAATAGCGCGCTAAGAGACCGTTTGGGCTGGCTCCCCGCGCTATGTGTCTAGTTTATTTGNCACACAATTGTCAATTTTATTTGACTATTGAGCACGTAGCAAGCAATCTGATCGGCGCCAGCGGTTCGCTATCGGCCAACCCCTTCATCCGGGAAACACCACCATGTCTAACTCTGATCGCCAATTAGCCAGCTCTCCCGACCCCGACCCCTTCCGACTTTTTCACCTCGGCTACGTCAGCACCGAAACGCAGCTTTTCTCACCTGACGCGCTCATCGCATTACTTACCGAAGCGAGAGAGGCCAACGCCAAACGGAACGTAACAGGCCTGCTCCTGTATCGCGAGGGCTCTTTTTACCAGGTTCTAGAGGGCGCTGAATCCGAAGTCATGTCTACTTTCAATGATATCAAGCAGGACCCGCGGCACGACTCAGTCCGGGTGCTATTCGAGGGTGAGGCCAGCACTCGGGAATTTGCCGACTGGCAAATGGGTTTTTTAAATTTGGACGGCGTGGATATCGAATCTCTAACCGGCTACTCCAACTTTTTGTCGAGCGATGCCCAGCCGCAGGAGTTTTTGGAGAACCTAAGTCGCGGTAAAAGGCTTGCTCTGATGTTCAGGTCGATGCTGTAGTTTTTGCTCTGAACTTGGGCCGCCACACGCCCAGCGCCACATTGACTGTCGCTACCAGGCCAATCAAAACTAACGACATTTGCTCTGATGAGATGTTTTGCGCCAGCTCACTGATGTGTACCGGATCTACCAAGGCCTTTTCTGCTAGCACTGCCTCGCGCTTGATAGGACTTTGAATACCCAGCAAACTGCCTTCCAGCATCAGCACAGTGGTGACCAATTTTGCCCATGCCCACGGCGCACCGTGGAATCCTGGTACCGCGGCCATCGACGCCAAACCAAAAAGCAGACTCATCAGGAGCGAGGGCATCAGCACCAGTGATGCAATCTGCTCCATCAACTGTCTTTGGGCAACGTAGGTGTCCAGCGCCTCGTCCGGCAAGGGTAAGTGATCAATCATTACCCAAAGCACAATGACGGCACCCAAAAAACTGATAGCGGTCATCGAGTGACCGAATTTTAACCAATGCCTCACGGGCACACTCCGACTTTGCCTATCAGACCACCCGGCTCCCGGGCAATTGTGTTGCAACGGAGCTGGATGAGACAATTGTATGCACCCACTCTATTTACTCCCGGAAGCGTTCGCTATGAGTACACCATATGCCACCCTTCAGTACGGTCACAGCGAAGAATTGGGTTTGCTGAGGGATACCGTATACCAGTTCGCCTCCCGCGAAATTGCGCCTAGAGCCGCAAGCATTGATCAGGACAACCAATTTCCTTCAGATCTGTGGAGCAAGATGGGAGACCTTGGATTATTGGGTATCACCACCCCTGAGCAATACGGGGGCAGCAACATGGGCTACCTCGCCCACGCCATCGCTATGGAAGAAATCTCCCGAGCGAGCGCTTCGGTGGGCCTCTCCTATGGCGCACACTCCAATCTGTGCCTGAATCAAATCAAACTCAACGGGTCAGAAACGCAGCGCAGTCATTATTTGCCAAAGCTTTGTAGCGGAGACCATATCGGCGCGTTGGCCATGTCAGAGCCCGGTGCTGGATCCGATGTGGTCAGCATGCGACTCAGGGCTGATCGACAGGGAGAGGATTTTGTGCTCAATGGCAACAAAATGTGGATCACCAATGGCCCCGACGCGGACGTATATGTGATCTATGCCAAAACTGACCCCGACGCGGGATCAAAAGGCATTACAGCCTTTATTGTCGAGCGCGATGCTCCCGGTTTCTCACGCGCTCCAAAGCTCGACAAACTCGGCATGCGGGGCTCCAACACCTGCGAACTGGTTTTTGAAGACTGCCATGTACCCGCCTCCGCAATATTGGGACAAGAGGGCGCGGGCGTGAAAGTGCTGATGTCCGGATTGGATTACGAACGGGCAGTGTTGTCGGGAGGCCCCGTTGGCATATTGCAAGCTTGTCTCGATGTCGTGCTGCCCTATGTTCATGAGCGCGAGCAATTTGGCCAAGCCATTGGCGANTTTCAGTTGATTCAGGGCAAGCTCGCAGACATGTACGCCCGCTGCTCCGCAAGCCGTGCCTACCTGTATGCTGTTTGCGAGGCCCTTGATCGTGGCGAACAGAGTCGCAAGGATGCTGCGGCAGTCATTCTCTACACCGCCGAAGCTGCGACTCAGTCAGCGCTGGACGCTATCCAGCTACTGGGTGGCAATGGATACATTAACGATTATCCCACCGGGCGCTTACTGCGCGACGCCAAACTCTACGAGATTGGCGCGGGAACATCAGAGATTCGCCGTATGCTGGTAGGCAGAGAGTTATTCACCGAGACCCGTTGACCCTCGTATCAACCGCGGTCAACTCACTATTGGGCTAAAGACAGGACGCTGCCTAATGCCGGCACACCCGGCGGCACGCCCGCATGGCCGCTAAGCGCCAAAGACTGCCGCAAAGAGGAAGCCAGTGCGGTGGTCAGCACGCGCTGCTGATAGGGCAAGTGCCTTTCTCCCTGACGCAACAAGGCCTCCCAGCTGCCAGACTGCAGCAACTGCTCGCGGATACCTTCGAGGTATTGCAAAAGTGCGGATTGCACCACAGAGCCCTCCTGAACCGTGTCATCAAAGGTCAGTCCCCAGGTCATATCATGGTGAAGTTGGCAATACCCGACATACTCTCCGGGCAATCGCTGGCCCCAATCCTCGGGGGACAGGAGCGACAGTTGCCACGCCTGTCTCACCAAGTAAAGAAAATAGCGTTGACCGGGAGTAACCCGAAACCCAAATGCAGCGGACAGCACCAGCGCCGACCAGCAATAATCCTCGGCCGCCTCCTCGCTGGATTTGGCACGCAGTTCTTCCGGGGCGGCTGCAGAAAGGTCTTGCAAGACCAATACCAGGCCTTTCCCTTGATGGGTATTCTTTTCGTGTGCGCTCACAACGTATTCTTCGGCAACCTCGTATCGTAAGTGTGGTGGATCCAGCGAACAGATCCAACTCTCGCCCTAACCAGCTATTTGCGCTTAAGCCAGCTCCGGATGGCGGTCGATCAGTGCCGCTCTGAAATGGGCGGGAATCGGGCAACTTTTACGCGTTTGTTTATCGACAAACACGTAGGTGAAGCTACCCTGCCCGGTGAGCTCTTCAGTTCGGAGGTTTCGCAAACTAAAACCGATCACCACACTCGAGTTGCCGATCCGCTCTGACTTTACTGCCACCTCGAGCGTGTCGCCCGCGAGGCTTTCGCCCAGAAAATCAATATTGGCATTGACGGTAAACGTCAAAAAATCCTGCCCGACCACGTCAGAAACATCCAATCCAAGCTCTTCCCAATATTCACCCAATACCTCATCGGCGAACACCAGATAATTCGCAAAAAAAGCATGCCCATTGGCATCGGTGTCTGAGAAACGGACCTTGATGGTTCCGCGGTAAGATTCCGACATAGTGCACTCCTGCTTAAACCGGCGCAGCATGACGCTGCCCGCGTATTATGCCAGACCCCATCCCGCGGTCACGCACCCCGCAATAACGGCAACAAACCCCGCATGCTCTATTGAGCCATCGCGTGAACCTTTCCAGCTATCGCCCTCTAATTCTCGGTCAGTTAATGCTCAATCAGTCACGGCGGCCCTGTCGCAAAAAGCAGCTCGAGTGGACCTGTCATCTTGCCTCCAGAAGCCTTATCATTCGGCGCTTTTCACGTCGCCACCTTGATCAAATTCGCTACACTTTGCTTCATCGAAAGGGAACAGTGCATGAATACCACCTCACTAATCGCCGCCTTCGTCGTCCTCATCTCGGGGTTGATATGGGTAGGGATGGACAGCAACAACGCTGACTGGACTGGCAATCGCAATCAATGCGCAGGGGATTGCTATGAGCAGTGGAAAACCGATAACGCGGGCGGCATTGCAGAGATGGAACAGGTCAAGCAGATGGCCCTGGCTGCTGCATCACCCGCTGCACTGGGAGAACAGTATTATGGTCAATGCATCGCTTGTCATGGCGGGCGAGGCGAGGGAGGCATTGGGCCCATGCTGGCTGGGCAAACCGCTGCCGATATTGTCGCCAAACTGACAGCGTATCGGGCCGGACAGGAGCGTGGTGCGCAATCCGCCTTGATGTATCCCGTTGCAAAGCCCATGAGCGATAACGACTTGGATAACCTCGCTGCCTTTATTTCTTCGCTCTAGCGTCATAGCTCGTTCAGTTAATGGTTCCAGAATACCGTTATTATTGTTGGTGACGAACGAGCCGCGTCCACCTGTGACTAAACAGAGAGAGGTGCATTGGTGGCTTAACGACATTTTTCATTCATCGGACGCGTTTGCTTTATGAAAGGAAAAGCTACCTCACGAGATTGTCGCCTCAGCAACGTGGAAATAAGCCGCCAAATGGCGTTTGGGATCACGCTTTTACTCGCTTACTTCCTGTCGGCTCAAACTGCCGCGGCATTCGAGGCTAGCATCGAGAGAGACGCCCTTGGTGTCCCGCACATTTATGGCGAGACCGATGCCGACATGGCCTTTGGCTTGGCTTATGCGCAAGCGGAGGACGGCTGGGAGATACTAGAAGAAACCCTCCCCTACTATCGCGGTCAGGCCGCGCGCTTTTTTGGCAAGGACGCCGCCGCCACAGACTACCTGGTGCAATGGCTGGGCTTTTGGGAGGTGATTGCACGCGACTACGACGCGACGTTGAAACCCGAAACGCGCCGCTATCTCGAAGCTTTTGCCGCCGGCTTCAATCATTTCGCCGCGTTGCACCCCGAGCAGGTGAATCTCGATGTGCTACCTGTTACGCCTCAGGACGTGATTGCCGCGCATATGTTCAGGCATCTGCTTTTTTATGGGTTTGAACAATCGATCACCGATCTTCGGGCCGAGACGCGGCAATTTGAAATCAGCGAAGCGCCCAGACTTCCCAACACGGCCATCACGCTGGGATCCAACGCGACTGCCGTTGGCCCCTCGCGTGCTCAGAGCGGATCAACGCTGCTGATGATCAACTCCCATCAGCCCCTAACCGGCCCGGTATCCTGGTATGAGGCCCATTTGCAAAGCGGAGAAGGCCTTAACGTGATGGGCGGTATGTTCATTGGTGCGCCCGCATTGGGTGTGGGATTTAGCGAATTTCATGGCTGGGGTGCGACGGTGAATCAACCGGATCTGGTAGATGTGTTTGTACTGGACATCGANCCCAATGACGAAAACCGCTATCGGCTNGATGGAGCGTGGCAGACGCTGGAGCAATTCGATATACCCATCAAAGTGCGCCTCTGGGGATGGTTGCCGTGGACGGTGAGGGAGAAAGGTTATCGATCCGTGCACGGGCCGGTGATGAAAACTGAGCATGGCACCTATGCGCTACGATACGCCGGTATTGACGAGATTCGACAGGTCGAGCAATGGCTCGCTATGAGCGCCGCCCGCAGTTTCCAAGAGTGGCAGGACGCCATCGCATTACAGCACATTGCCAGTTTCAATTTTGTTTATGCCAACGCCGAAGGCACCATCCACTTTATTCACAACGCCATGATGCCAAGGCGCGCCCCTGGCTGGCGCTGGGACCAGTACCTGCCGGGAGATCGTAGCGATTTGATATGGGATGACTACCTCTTGCTGGACGAATTACCCAGCGTGACTAACCCACCATCAGGGTACGTTCACAGTGCCAACCAATCACCATTTCAGATTAGTTCCGAGGGTAGCAATCCCTCCATTGAAAATTATCCCAAAGAAAGCGGCTGGCCCACGCGAATGACCAATCGTGCGATCAGGGGTTTGGAACTTCTCGAAGCCGATACTGAGATCAGTTCGGCCGATTTTAGTGCCATCAAACATGACAACGCCTATTCTGCTCAGTACCGGGGCTACGCCTATCTCCGCACTATCGCCGAACTTGAACCCCATACCGACGATGAGGCCTCCGCGCTGGATTTAATTGCGAACTGGGATCTACACACCGATAAAACCAATCGACACGCAGCATTGGGCGTGTGCATTTTACTGACAGAGTGGCAGGGGGAACGCACCGGCGAACCACTTCCTGAGCCTCGCGACGCACTCCAAGAGTGCATGAGTTCAGTGCAGTCCGTGTCAGGACGCCTCGACCCTGAATGGGGATCAGTTCAACAGCACGGACGAGATAATCGCATGTGGCCCGCGGCAGGAGGGCCTGACACGCTCCGGGCGATGTATGCGGAGCGCCTTGATGATCGGGATGACTACCTTACCGTTGTGGCAGGCGATGGCTTGTACTACCTCATTGAGTGGAGTGCAGAGGGGAACCAAACGATATTGGGGACCCACCAATACGGAAGCCAAATGACGGACCCAGCGTCACCGCACTATCTCGACCAAGCAGAGGCTTTTTCGATGGAAGTGGTCAGATCACCGGGATTTCATCCCAAAAATCGCACCATCGGACCCGCGGCCTACACCGTCTCTGGTCAATAAATGATGCTCATAAAAGACGCTTGCCCCCGGGCGCCACTGTTGCACCCCTCGACCACCGACTGGGTTTGAAAGATATCCGTTGGTCAACACTTGGGTAGTGTAACTAAATGCGCATAGCGACTTCGTAGGCTTCTTTTGTTGTTGCCAGTAGCGAACGCGGCGCCCGGCAGTCGCCAACAGCAATGACATCGACTCCCGCCTGCTGCAGCGGCGCCTCTAATTCATTATTGGGCACCCTGGAACTCGCATGAGTCAGCGCAACGACATCGTCGATCGTTACCACAGCACCGCTATAAACGTTGCGCAACTGGAGCTGCGCATCCTCCAATGCGTCCAAATTCAATGGCTCGGCATTGCAGATGATCTCGATTCCCAAATCATGAAGTCGCTGGTAAATACCCTGCCGGTTGATCAGTGAGACATCATGACCAATCCGCTCTCTGGCCGTGACAATAGAGACCGCAGTGAATCGCAACGCCAAGCGCTGCGCAAAAGCATAGGTCATCTCCGAATGGTCCTGATCAACGATCACGGCTCGGCCCTCAGTAATATCGGTACGCTCCTGAAGCGCCGCAGCCATTTCTCTGAGACTCGGAATTAAACCCGACGTAGCCCAGTCATCACTCAACCAAGGTGGTTGCCCACTGCGTGAGCCCGTTGCCAGAATGACGTGATCGGGCGCCAGAGCCAGCACATCCGCCGCGCGGGCTTGCCTGCCCAACATAAAAGTCACACCGTGCCGGACCGCCATAAGATACTGATAGTCATAAACGCTGGATAAATTCTCCCCGCCGGGGAGACCCGCATGCAGCATCGTCTTGCCACCGATGCGAGCATGATCGCCCACTACGGTTACCCGGTGGCCACGACGTGCAGCAGTATGTGCTGCTTCCAAAGCGGCCACGCCCGTACCCACGACAACGATGTGTTTGGTCCTCGTCACCTGCGCTGGCTGCCAGTCATGCTCATCAGCACTGCCCACTCGAGGGTTGTTATCGCAGGCCAAACCAGCCCCATCAATGATGCTACGCCAACAGGTATTGCAAGAGACACAATAGCGAATGTCGGCTTCCCGGCCCTCCTCACACTTTTTGGGAAATGCGGGATCTGTGATGAGTGGACGACCCAAAAATACAAGATCAGCAGTACCGTCGGACAACGCGGTTTCGCATTCATTCGGATCCGTGATGTAACCAATCGCTCCTGTGGGGATCTCGGGCGCCACCTGCCGGAGCGCCGCAATATGATGCAGGTAAGGNTGCCGCTCACCGTGGGCATCGGGCAAATGCTTNTACAAAGAACGCGCGTGCGCNCCCCATACCCANGTCCAGCTGTCGAACTCGGNNCGNTGCTTTGCCATCATCNCGGCAATATCTGCNGCAAGGGTAAGATCAATACCACCGGCCACACCGTCGTCAGCCGGTAGTTTGAGACCGATGATAAAGGGGTAACCACACTCCGCACGAATCGCANAGACCAGAGANCTCAGGAACCGTCCCCGCCCCTCCAGATCACCGCCNTATTCATCTTGTCGTCGATTGGACCAGGGAGAGAGAAACTGATGNAACAGNTGGCCNTGGCCGGCTGAGATCTCNACGCCNGCAAANCCGGCCGANTGCAATCGGGCACANCCCTTTGCCCAGTCGGNGATCATATCCTCNATCTCAGCCACACTGAGTTCAGCAGGGACGGTCCAGCTCAAATCATCTGGTAAGGCAGAAGCCCCAACGGCGCCATCGTTTCGCCCTACTGAGTGGCGTCCCCTNCCCGAGTCCTGCACCTGCCCCATTAGCAGCGCACCCTCGTCGTTGACGATATCCGCTACCCGCTTCAATTGATCTCTGCCGGCGTCATCCCAGGCGCGCAAACGACTCGATATCCGATTATGGCCGGTCATGGCGATCGGCTCTGTGATAATGGCCGCTGCGCCGCCTGCAGCTCTGGACCGGTAGTAGTTCAGTAGCTTTTCTGTGGGGGCATGATTGACCACATACTGCGTGACAATCGACGCATGAATAATGCGATTTCTGAGGGTATAACCGCCCAGGTCAATGGGNNTGAACAGTTCAGGGTAATGAGGATTGGTCATGGTGCTCGTCGGGTAACCANTGCCCTAAGGCTCGGNACTAAGATCATCTTCAACCGATTCTGCACCATTGCCGCTGGCCCCCAACTGGGCGAGAACAGTTTCGATCGGTCTTTCCCGTTCAGTTCCCAACGCTGCCTCGTCCGCCTCCGACAGCTGGTACTGCTCTATTTCACCCGCCATATTCGATGCCTCTCGATTCTAGTACCCGCTCGGCAAGATACAATCGCTCACTCAAAGCAGACACCTCTGACGTGAGCCGCAATACCCATCGACTCCGCTTGCGCATGCGCGTACCGCGGCACTGGTGCCGCCGCGTCGATCGCTGTGACTTCAGCCGTAGGATAAGTCTCNGCCCAAGGGTGCGTGTNGTGCCCTATCGTGCAACCGCAATNCAGANTCGTCGCAGGCGAAAANTCGGGATACTTNAGACGGAGATAGTGCGACAGCGTCTTGCCAATATCGTTGTGGTGCTTACCAAACTGACCAAACGCAAACACANCAATAGAGTGNTCGTAGACAGCAGCAGCCGTTACGTCATCTTCGGCGTNCTCGGTNTGGTAGTCACCTGGCGATAAATNAAAATCGNTGCNGCTGACACNCTTGGGTAGCGGCAACGACGGATTGAGTTTTAAGGTACCGNGCGAAGCGGGTTTGGTNGCTTTTTCATTGAGCACTTCGAGCACTTCAAATTGACGGTCAACTGNATCGCTCACAACATCAAAGANCATCTCTTGGGCCGCGGTTCGCACGCTGCTATNGGCCTTGAAAGGAAATTCCCCCCNTNAGCGCCGCGTGGATTGCCACGGGTGTNNCAAGCTGCGCTCCTGATNTAGCATGCTCANGCTTNACAGAATGCTCGAAATGCTGGCGCAGATCACCTGACATCCGCTGAAGTACATGAGAACGCAACGNAGAGACAAAAGCTCTTCGAGAGCGATCCTGCTGGGTAAGAGATACTGCTATATCGTCGTCGTGAGATAGACTCATGTCCAGCCCCAGGCCATTTAGATTTTAGAGTTTGATGATATGTTTAAGTATCGGGAGTAAGCAAGGCTCGCNATGTAGCCTAGGCAGNGTGTNTTACCACAAATCCCAAGGCGATACTCCCATCGATNAACTGCACATAAGCGGATAAGAAGGAGACACCATGAGCACAATCGTTGTCCTGTTCAACCTTAAGACCGGTGTTAATCGCGATGAATACGAAGAGTGGGCGCGCAGCGTGGACATCCCGAGTGTGCGGCGTCTCCCAGGATGCAGCAGCTTTAACGTGCTACGTGGCGAGCGCTTACTTGATGGCTCACCGTCTGTGCCATATGCCTATGTCGAACTCATTCAAGTCGACGATATGACTGACTTTATGACGGCTGTGAGCGCCCCGGCAGCACAGGCTGTTGCGGCGCAGTTCAGGGAATTTGCAGAGGGCGCGACGTTCATGGTTACCGAGTCGATTGAATGAAGNNCCTCCATGGCAAAGTCGCACTTTGCACGGGCTCAGCCCTCGAAGGCGGGCTGCCAACTCGCGGTGTCGGNTCTCNACACCATCATGACAAACGGNNGAACAAGGTCCTCTGACGAAANCCCAGTGGTACGCGAATGACTCGATGCGGGAGCCAATGCNATCGGCATCGCTTGCNATGTATCCGAGGAAGNCTCCANTGNGGNGGCAGTTGAGAGNGTNATCTCTCACTTTGGCCATTTCGATATCCTCGTTAATAACGCCGCCATCGGCGACATCATCAAGCCACTTACCGAGCTGAATTTGAGCGAGTGGCAGAAGGTCATCACTGTGAATCTCACCGGCGCTTTTCTCTTCACGCGGGAAGCGGCACGGGTGGTTGGATAATAGCGCTAGCATCGTCAATATCGCGAGTCAGGCGGCCAAAACAGGGTTCAGACAAATGGCGCCGTACGTGTCCTCAAAGCACGGCATGATAGGCTAGGACTNACCCGCACCGCAGCAATTGATCTTGCCTCAAAGGGCATTCGCGTCAGTGCCGTCTGCNNAAATCATATGACGACCACTNTGGGCAAAGCCCAAAGCGAATACTNTTCTTCCCNNCGCGGATTGGCGCCAGAANCCTACCGTGCCCAAATCTCAGAACACATACNNTTAGGCAGAGTGGGCAGACNANAAGATACCNCTGCCGCAGTGGCCTTTCTGGCTTCGGNCGAAGCTGCATTTATGACGNGCGAAGCACTCAACGTGAGCTGGCGGAGAAGAGACTCACTCNCCTCGAGCTGGGCACCACNGATCATTGAGAGCTATCGCGCACTGCATCAGGCGTTGGATAGGTTANTCTTGTGTAGAAACCGTTGTCGAAAAACCACTTGTGACGCTGATAACATAACGCTTCCAACTCCGCATCATATACCTGACCCACAGGCGCATGTTTGCTTTTATTTTCGTGAGGCACCTGATAGCCACTCTCCAGATACGAAGCAATATGCCGTTCAATCTCAACCGCCAATTTTTCATATCGCAAAATGACTAGGTTGTCGGGGATGCGGCCATCGATATGATAGTAAAGATCGAGTCGCGGAGGATTCATCCCAAAGAAAGGTGCTGTCGCAAGGTACTGCCGGAAGTCTCCCTCCAGCGCTATTTCCTGCGCTTTGCCGCGATCCCAAGACAAATTTTTCTGCAGGTAAGCAAATCGCGATAGCTCCAGCTCGTATGGGCTACGCATCACCACAAAGATTTGCTCAAAATGCTCGAGCCGAATATGACGTTCACCAAAAAATGTGGCCGCATCATGGAGCGTCTCATGACGCTTACCCGGTATGTATTCGATTTCGCCTTGTACCGATGATGCCTCGTAAGGTCCAGTCAAACTGATTGCGCCTTTAAGATGATCTCTTAACATGGTGGTCATACTCATCCCCGCAGTTTTTGGCGCGTGAATAAAAAGTATGGACTCGTTCCAGATCATAGGTTTTGCCTGCTAGTTATCGAAGGTAATGATATCGCATCCCTAGGTGATTCATACGTTCGTCAGGGTCAATACTGCCAAATGACATACAGCAAAAGCGATGTCATGCTAGTTGCACTGAATTGAAGGAACGAGCCATGACGGGGGCCGAGTCACTGATCAACACACTGGCGGTAAACGGTGTGGAGGCCTGTTTCGCCAATCCTGGAACCTCCGAGATGCAACTTGTCGCAGCGCTCGACAAGCAACCCAGTATTCGTGCCGTACTGTGCTTGTTCGAGGGTGTGGTGACTGGTGCCGCAGATGGCTACGGTCGAATGGCAGACAAACCGGCGCTCACGCTACTGCATCTCGGCCCGGGTTTCGCCAACGGCATAGCCAATCTACACAATGCGCAGCGAGCGCGCTCGCCCATACTGAATATAGTCGGTGACCATGCGACTGATCACCTGCAATACGACGCGCCGCTAACCAGCGACATCCGAGGGTTTGCGTCACCGGTGTCGCGGACTTATCTGGTATCGGCCAGCGCGACAACGCTTGCGCAAACCGGCCTCGACGCCCTCGCAGCAAGTCTCGCCCATTCAGGTAGTATCAGCACGATTGTGGTGCCCGCTGATCACGCCTGGGCCGCTGTTGAACCGCAGCAATACCACCTTCCTGAAATAACGAATGAACGCATCAGCGACGATACGGTACAGACCGCTGCACAAGCGCTGCGCAACGCCAACAAGAGCTGCTTATTTTTGGGCGGCCGGGCACTACGTGAAGAGGGCCTCGAGCAGGCGGGACGCATTGCGGCGGCCACCGGTTGTCGACTCATCAGCGAGACCTTCTTTGCCCGACAGGCGCGAGGCATTGGGCGTGTACCCACAGAGCGATTAGCCTATTTTGGTGAGGCGGCAACCGAGCAACTCGCCGACCTCGATGCACTCGTTTTGGCCGGCGTAAAGTCCCCGGTGTCGTTCTTTGCTTATCCCGACAAACCCAGTGTGCTTGCGCCCGAAACGGCTACCCAAACCGTGCTCGCCGATGCAGAAATGGATGTTGTTGACGCACTCAGACGGCTCGCTGACATACTCGACGCTCCAGCCCGCCCGGGGGTCACTACGGACCGCGCCCGATACCCCCTGGGAGAAGGTGCAATTGACGCCAATGAGCTCGGGAAAGTCATTGCGAATCGACTACCCGATAACGCTATCGTCTGTGACGAGGGCGCCACCAACGGGTTAGGGGCTTTTTTATTGACAGCAAACGCTGCTCCCCACGATTGGCTCACACTGACTGGAGGTGCCATTGGTCAGGGCTTACCATTGGCGATCGGCGCCGCTGTTGCCTGCCCAGACAGAAAAATTATAGCGCTGGAAGCTGATGGCTCGGGTATGTACACGGTACAAGCGCTCTGGACTATGGTTCGAGAAGCGCTCGATATCACCGTGATAATGCTTAATAACGGCTCCTATGCGATTCTCAATATTGAGCTAAGCCGCGTGGGTGTCGCAGAGCCAGGTCCTACAGCATTGTCACTTCTTGATCTGACCAATCCCGAGATCAACTGGACAGATCTTGCGCATGGGATGGGCATGAATGCCATTAAGGTAAAAACGGTGGACGCACTCGATGCCGCTGTGGGCGAGGCCCTGTCCCATGAGGGCCCTTCTCTCATCGAGGTCATACTCTAGGGCTCCTCGAGCCGTTGGATAGCGTGGCGTGGCCTCTTTCCCAGACTGCTCCCGGCTCTTACCCGATCAGCCGGTGTCTACCACCCTGCCAGTTGGCAACGAGAGTCCTAACCGAATACCTCTCCGGCCGCGATCTTTTCTGCCACGATCACCGGTGCAGCGAACCGCTCTCCGTACTGGTTTGCCAACTCAGCGCAGCGTGCACTAAAACGCTCAAGCCCA
>NYTE01000004.1 GCA_002683335.1 Halieaceae bacterium | reverse complement strand
TACTTCGAAACCATTGGTTATCGCGACGGCGTGCCGATGGGGGGCGAACTCACTCCACAAGGCAGCGACGCACCGATCTTTATGGTGCAGGCTATGAAAGATCCAGACGCTGCCAATCTGGATCAGGTTCAGATTATCAAGGGCTGGATCGATAGTGACGGCATAACCCACGAAAAAATCTATTACGTGGCGCTCTCGGATGATCGCGGCATCGACTCGGCAACCGGTCAACCCGAACCCGTGGGCTCTACCGTCGATTTAGAGACGATCAGTTTTTCTAACACTATCGGCGCCGTGCAGCTCAGCGCACAGTGGAAAGACCCTGACTTTGACACTGAGCAGGCCGCCTTTTATTACGCAAGAGCGATTGAGATTCCTCGCCCTCGCTGGAGTGAGTACGACCGCAAATATTTCGGCCTGGATTTTGAGGATGCGCCCCGCACGGTTCAAGACCGTGCCTATTCGTCCCCGATCTGGTACCGGCCATAGCCACTGCGTTGACGACAGCCAATACGCCACACAGATAGGGCAAATTTACGCGTTAAGGCTACCGATCTTTCGCAATCGATGACACAATACGGGAAGAATCAGACTTAACAAAAATCATCACTTGGGGGGCGCGGTCAATGACCGGGCAGAGTGAGCGAATTGAAACCAACTGATCTCCGAGACCCGGAATATTTCCATAAGGTCGTCGACTGCCAGTACGCGTGTCCCGCGCACACACCTGTCCCTGAATATATCCGACTGATTGCCCAAGAGCGTTACGACGACGCCTACATGGTTAACTGGGAGTCGAATGTGTTTCCGGGCATTCTGGGACGCACCTGTGATCGCCCTTGCGAGCCAGCCTGTCGGCGAGGAAGAGTCGAAGAAGAGCCTGTCGCCATCTGTCGTCTTAAGCGCGTGGCGGCAGACAATAAAGACTCGATCATCGATCGTCTGCCCAAGATTCCGCAACGCAAAAACGGTAAGAAAATCGCGCTGATTGGCGGAGGACCCGCATCACTCACCGTGGCACGGGATCTTGCGCCACTCGGTTATCAACTCGACCTTTATGACGATCAGCCTGCGGGCGGCGGCTTTATGCGCAGCCAAATCCCCTCCTTCAGGCTGCCACCGACAGTTCTGGATGAGGAGGTCGACTACATCCTCGACATGGGCGTCCATACACACTTCAAGACCTACGTCGACAGCCTGAAGTCGGTATTGGATAAAGGGTACGACGCCGTCTTTGTCGGCACCGGAGCGCCGCGCGGCAGCAACCTGGATATCCCTGGCCGCGAGGAGTCGAGCAAACATATTCATGTCGGTATCGAATGGCTGGGCTCAGTCGCCTTCGAGCACATTCATAAGATCGGCAAACGCGTGCTGGTTTTGGGTGGCGGTAACACCGCGATGGACTGCTGCCGCACAGCGCGCCGGTTGGGCGGCGAAGACGTGAAAGTCGTGGTGCGCTCCGAGTTCGCGAAAATGAAAGCNTCTCCTTGGGAAATCGAAGATGCGCAGGCCGAGGACATCCCGATTATTAACAACCACGTGCCCAAAGAATTTGTCCATGAAAACGGCAAGCTCCTCGGCATGAAGTTCGATCAAGTTGAGGTCGTCTACGACGCATCGGGCAAGCGCACCCTAGTGCCTACGGGCGAAGAGATCTTCTTCGAAGCCGACGAGGTCCTCATCGCCATTGGCCAGGATAATGCCTTCCCGTGGGTCGAGCGCACCCTCGGCATTGAATTTGGCAAGTGGGATATGCCGCAGGTTGACGAGAGCACCTTTCAGTCAACCAATCCCAAAGTATTTTTTGGCGGCGACGCCGCGTTTGGTCCCGAAAACATCATCACTGCGGTCGCGCATGGTCACCAGGCCGCGGTCTCCATTGACCTCTTTCTCTCGGGCAAGTCTGTTCGACAGCGCCCGGCACCGGGGGTCAATCTGATCAGCCAAAAAATGGGTGTTCATGAGTGGAGCTACGACAATCTGGTCACAATTGACCTGCGGCAGAAAGTGCCCCACGTGGACAAGGTCGTCGCGCTGAAAGACCGAAAGGTGGAGGTCGAACTCGGCTTTGATATCGATACGGCTTACCGGGAAGCCGAGCGATGTCTGAACTGTGATGTGCAAACGGTATTTGACGGCGCAAAGTGTATTGAGTGCGATGGCTGCACCGATATCTGCCCTACTGACTGCATTAATTTCATCGACAACTCAGAAGAACCCGTAATGCGGCGATCACTTCGCGCCCCTGCGAACATCGAGACGCAGGATCTTTACGTGTCAGAGCGCTTGGTGCAAACCGACCGCGTAATGGTCAAAGACGAGAATGTTTGCCTGCACTGCGGCCTGTGTGCCGAGCGCTGCCCCACCGGCGCCTGGGACATGCAGCGCTTCCTCTACTCGGTGACCAAGGCAGGTTAGTCATGCAACCTAAGCAAGCGATTAACGACTTCGTCATCAAGTTCGCCAACGTGAACGGGACCGGCTCAGCGAGTGCCAACGGCATGTTTGCCAAGGCAATCTTTCGCATGGGTATACCGGTGAGCCCACGCAACATCTTCCCCTCCAATATTCAGGGACTGCCCACCTGGTACGAGGTCAGAATCAGCCAGGACGGGTACCTGGGCCGCCGCGGCGGCATCGACATCATGGTCAGCGTAAACCCCCAGAGCTTTGCCAAGGACGTCTCTGAGGTCGATCCCGGTGGCTATATGGTCTATGACGCCACCAAGCCGCTCGATCTCCGACACGTTAGACGCGATATTCATTATCTTGGCATTCCCCTCACAGAGATGTGTTTGCGCGAGTACACAGACTCACGGCAGCGGCAGCTGTTTAAAAACGTGATCTACGTGGGCGCGCTGGCAGCCCTCTTGAACATCGATTTCGCGATCCTCAAGGATCTTGTCAGCGAGCAGTTCAAGGGCAAAGAAAAGCTCATCACGCCCAATATTCAGGCTCTGGAAATGGGTCATCAGTATGCGTCTACCCACTTTGANTGCCCTCTTGNGNTTCACNTGAAAGCGGGAGAACANAACCCNAAGCACATCGAAGAGTTCGATCACATTCTAATGGACGGCAACACCGCCACCGCTTTGGGCGCCGTTTATGCTGGTGCGACCGTAGCCGCCTGGTATCCCATTACCCCCTCCACTTCGGTAGTGGACGCTTTTGAAAAATACTGCCGCCGGCTGCGAATCGACCCGGGTACGGGCAAGAAGAACTACGCCATCGTTCAGGCTGAAGATGAGCTGTCAGCGATGGGCATGGTAATTGGCGCCAACTGGAACGGCGCGCGAGCCTTCACGGCGACCAGCGGCCCGGGTGTCTCGCTGATGAGCGAATTTCTGGGCCTCGCTTACTTTGCCGAGGTGCCCGCGGTGCTTGTCGATGTGCAGCGAGCGGGCCCATCTACGGGTATGCCAACGCGTACCCAACAATCGGATATCCTCGCAGCGGCCTACGCATCGCATGGAGATACCAAACACGTGCTGTTTTTCCCTGCGACCCCGGCTGAGTGCTTCAGCATGACCGTCGAAGCATTTGACCTAGCTGAACAGCTGCAAACCCCTATTATTATCATGAGCGACCTCGACCTCGGCATGAACGAGTGGATGTCCCCCCCCCTCGAATTTGACGACAGCTATCGCTACGACCGGGGCAAAGTGCTGACCGGCGAGGAACTGGAAGCGATGACCGAGCGCTTCGGGCGCTACCTGGACGTCGACGGTGATGGCATCCCTTATCGCACCTATCCCGGAGCGCACCCCACCAAGGGGGCTTATTTCACCCGAGGTAGCTCAAGAGACGAGTATGCGACGTATACCGAAGATGGCGATGTCTATGTGCGGAATATGGATCGACTGCTTAAAAAGTTCGAGACCGCCAAATCGCTGGTGCCCGAGGCCAAGGTCAAGCCCGCGGCGGAGCCCACCCAGGACGCCCTGCTGTTCTTCGGCACAACGGCCTCTCCCGCGTATGAAGCGCTGGAAACACTCGAAAAAGAAGGCATCCACCTCGACACCCTGAGGCTGCGATCTTTTCCCTTCACACAGGAGGTCGAGGACTTTATCGAGGAACATGATCGTATTTTTGTGATAGAGCAAAATCGTGACGGCCAGATGCGCAGGCTGTTACTGAATGAAACCAACGTCGAAGCTAACGCGAAGCTGATCTCCGTTGTGGAATATGACGGCCTTCCGGTGAGGGCCCGCAAAATCGCCAGCGTAATTCGAGGGGCGATGGGCATTAACAACGTCACGCCGCTTGTACCTCAGGAAAAGGAGCTCGCCTGATGACTTATGCCAAACCTGCCTTTCGTCATCCTGACGCACGCACCAACGACGTTGGCTGCACGCGGCGTGACTACGAGGGCGGGCTGTCTACCCTGTGCGCGGGCTGCGGCCATGACTCCATCAGCGCCGCGATTATCGACGCCTGCTTCGAGCTGTCCATTGAGCCGCATCGAGTAGCCAAACTCTCGGGTATCGGTTGCTCTTCCAAAACGCCTGCTTACTTTTTGAGCGGTTCGCATAGCTTTAACAGCGTGCACGGTCGCATGCCGTCAGTCGCGACAGGCGCCAACGTCGCCAATCGAGATCTGATCTACATCGGCGTCTCAGGTGACGGTGATACCGCCTCTATTGGCATGGGGCAATTTGCCCACGTGATGCGTCGCAACCTCAACATGACCTACATTGTTGAAAATAACGGTTGCTACGGCCTCACCAAAGGGCAGGACTCGGCCACTATGGATACCGATTCGGTCAGCAAGAAAGGCGACATCAACCCCTATATGCCGATCGATCTAGTGCGCGTGGGCATTGAAGTCGGTGCGACTTTTGTCGGCCGGAGCTTTTCTGGTGATAAAGAGCAGTTGGTGCCGCTAATTCAAGCGGCCATCAGTCACCGGGGCTTTGCTCTGCTCGACATTATTTCTCCCTGCGTGACCTTCAATAACCACCAGGGATCCACCAAGAGCTACGCGAGCTTCCGCGAGCATAACGAAGCAATGCCCGTCGACTTTGTGCCTCGCCGCGAGGCGATCACTACCAGCTACGACGCTGGGGTCGTTCATGAGGTGTGCATGCACGATGGCTCAGTGCTGCGTTTGCAGAAAGTGAACGAGGAATACGATATTGAGGACCCACAGTCGGCGCTACAGGCGATCGCACATCATGCGAAGCAAGAGCGAATCCTAACGGGGCTCCTTTACATCAACCGTAATAGCGAAGAGCTACACGACGTTCTGCAAACCGCAACCAAACCACTGAACACTATGAGTCAGCGAGAACTGTGCCCGGGCTCAAGGTTCCTAGACAGCATTAACGCAGGTTTGCGTTGACTGATTAAAAGCGGCTCTGACTGAGCCGAACCATCCTCCACTATCGAGCGACCCGGCGGCAGCCGATCGGTCGCCTGTCAGCTACCGAACGCTGATAACCAAACCGTTCTTTATCCGCGGACCTCTCTCGCCACTGGGCCTCCTCACAACGCTCGGCATGCTCGGCGCGAATCAGAACGACATCGATTCCTGACTCAACTGCCATCGGCAGTTGGTCCGGCAACAAATCGCCTACAACTTGGATTGTGCCGGTAAAGCCCTGAAGTCTGAGCTGGCGCGCTACGCTAAAGCCGCGCCCGTCTGCGAATCCATCGACCTTCAACCACACGGTCGGTTGATCGAGTAATTCACTTAACTGATCCTGCGATGCCACATCACCGACGTGTAACGCATTAACCGCAGCGTGACCATCAATGACGGCAGAAAAACGGCCGTCACAATCGATGCTGACCCAATCACTCATCCCCGAGTCGCCACGATCAGACCTGCTGGACGGTGAAGCCCGCATTCGAGTTTCTCGTGTTGTCGCCACCTGCCAGCACGCATATCTTCTCCAGACTTCACAGGGGTCGTGCACGGTGAGCACCCGACAGACAGATAACCGGCGGAGGCCAACGGATGAGCTGGCATCTTGTGTTGGGTTTGATACCTCAACAGATCAGGAGTACCCCAATCGGCCAACGGATTAAATTTCCACTTGCCGCGGGCGCGGTCCCACTCCACCCGGTCAATCTTTGATCGCTCTCGGCTCTGGTAACGTTTTTGCCCAGAAACCCACCCGTCATAGTCCCGCAGCGCATGAGCGAGCACCTTTACTTTACGAAGCTGGCAGCAGGCATCAGGATGCTCCAGGTGTAAGCGTCGAGCAGAATCTGAGCGCTTCTCTGACAAAGGGTCCAATCCCACGGTTCTCACGGACTGAAGGCCCAAGTAATGAGTCAGTTCATCCCTATAGGCTAGCGTTTCCTCAAAATGGAACCCTGTGTCGATGAAGATGACTGGCGCCGCGGGCGCAACGTCCGCAATGAGATGGAGCAATACGGCACTCTCGGTGCCAAAGCTCGTGACCACCCCAACCTCACCAAAGGGTTTGTGTGGTGCAAACACCCAAGACAAAAATTCACGGGTGTCGAGACCGGCTAACGCGTGGTACTGGCGATTAAAGTCGGCAGGAAGGCGACGGCTGTTCAGTTGATCAGGCAGCATCAGCCACCTCATACAAAGCTGATTTGAAGGACGACGTTCCCAGACGCTTAACGGTTGCGCTAAACACCTCATCAGAATCACGCCGCAGTGCGAGATAGGCCTCGAACAAACGATCCAGGGCCAGAAGAAGGTCTGGCTCGGTAAAGCCGGGGCCCATCTTTTCACCCAGTGCCGCATCCATACCCACGCGTCCACCCAAAGTGATCTGATAGTTTTCCACACCGGCTTTATCCAACCCCAGAATACCGATGTCGCCAACGTGATGATGACCACAGGCATTAATGCAGCCTGAAATTTTGATCTTAAGCGGACCTAACTGGCGCTCTAAATGCTGGTACCGCCTCGCAATCTGCTGCCCGATGGGAATGGATCTTGCGGTCGCCAGGGTGCAGTAATCCATGCCAGGACAGGCGATCAGGTCAGATATCAAGCCGATATTGGCGGTTGCGAGACCCTCTCGCTTCAATCGATCGAAAACGAACATCAGGTCTGACTGCGCCACGTGTGGTAACACGATATTCTGCTCATGACTGACCCGAAGCTCCGCAAAGCCGATCTGCTCCGCCAATTCCGCGAGCGCGCGCATCTGTGCAGCGCTAGCGTCCCCCGGGGCCTGGCCGTGGGCCTTTAAACTGACCGTGACCGAGGCGTAACCCTCTTGCTTGTGCGGCGTCACATTCTGAGCGACCCAGGCCTTGAA
Organism: Halieaceae bacterium; assembly: GCA_002683335.1. Lineage (GTDB taxonomy): Bacteria > Pseudomonadota > Gammaproteobacteria > Pseudomonadales > Halieaceae > Luminiphilus. Next base: position 26,687 of record NYTE01000004.1, on the reverse strand, counting down.
ATCAGGCTGGTTATTCACCGCCTCCCAATAATGGTCGACGTCCCGCGCGGGTAGCAAAGGTGCGGCAAAGTCAGACCTCAAGCGATCGAGGCGACCGATAAGTCGCTGACTAAAATCTTCTATAATATGTGGCAAAATATCTTTAACTAATTGTTTAAATTTAGTTTTTCCTACACTTTGCAACAGAATCTTGATGCGAGCTTTGTATTTGTTATCGCGCCGTCCAGCAAGATTGTAAACCGTGAGGATGGCCTCAATATGCGGCAACAACTCGGCTACCGAGACGCACTCGAAAACGAGCGAACCGACCACCGGGGTCCTACCCAGACCGCCACCAACATAAATATCAAAGGCGGGTTCACCGCCCCCTGCCACCAATCGCAGTCCAATGTCGTGAGCTTTCACCAGCGCCCGGTCCTGCTGCCCGCCACTAATCGCAATCTTGAATTTTCGCGGCAGGAACTGAAACTCGGGGTGATCAGTCGACCATTGGCGGATCCACTCCGCGTATGGCCTAGGGTCATCGACCTCATCTAACGCTGCGCCTGCAAAATGATCGGTGGTGACGTTGCGAACGGTATTGCCGCTGGTTTGGATGGCGTGCATATCCAACCCGGCCAGCGCCTCCAAAATATCGGGCGTGTCCACCAGCTTCGGCCAATTGAACTGGATATTTTGGCGGGTGGTAAAGTGCCCGTAGCCCTTGTCCCAGCGCTCAGAAATATCTGCCAGCCCGCGCATTTGCGCAGCAGAAAGCGTGCCGTAGGGTATGGCCACGCGCAGCATATAGGCGTGTAACTGCAAATACACACCATTCATCAGCCGCAGGGGCTTGAACTCCTCCTCGGTTAACGCGCCCGAGAGCCGCCGCGACACCTGATCACGATACTGCGCGACCCGCTCCTGCAAGAAGGTCTTATCAAAGTCACTGTACTGATACATCGCCCTCTCCCGTAAACGAGGGAAAAACATACTCGCCCGGACCATTTGCGCGGATGGCCTCTCGGTAATGGCGAGCAACCGTTTGAGTCCCCTGTGTCGCTACCCCCACAAGCTCAATCCCAATCACCTGCGCGGGGTCGTTCACTTTCACGGCCACCGCACTGGCCTCCTCCAGGCTCGTGAATAGATAGGCGGATGCGAGTGCTTCTACCCATGCGTGATTTTCGTCTAGATACAAGACATGCCCTGCCAATAGGCAATTGGCGCTCACCACAACAGGCGCTTCAAGCCGAGCCAACTGCCACGCCCCCCGACTGAAGGCCCGCAGCTGCAGCGCCCAAGCTCCGCATAGCTCGCGTGTCGGCGATGCCGACCAAGATGATTAATGGCCCATCAAAACCCTGCGCGTCCAACTGCTCAGCGAAATGGCCGAGATCACTGACAAAGGCCCGCTGGGTAGGCAGGGACACGTTCTCGATACAGGTCACGGGTAGGTGTCGATCCGCGTCGTGCATGAGCAGCCGGCCCTGCAGAAAAGTCGCGGTTTTACGCCCCATATAGACCGCCAGAGATTGCCCAGAACGCGCCAACTGCTGCCACTCGTGCTCGGCAAAGCCCTCAGCGTCGTGCGCGGTCAGGAAGGTCGTGCTGGAGTTTCTGTGTCGTCGCGTTAGGGATACTTGCAATGTGGCCGCGGCCGCCGACGCCGCCGTAATCCCGGGAACCACTTCGGTGGTTATTCCGGCGTTAGTCGCTGCCTCTAACTCCTCATCCAGCCTGCCAAACAGGCTGGGATCACCGCCCTTCAGGCGAACAACCAGGTAACCCGCGGTCGCTTCACGGATCAATTGAGCATTAATCTCTTGCTGGCTCACCGCCGGCCCAAATCCTTTCTTACCTGCGCTGATAAATTTAGCTTCCCGGCGAGCCAGCTCTAGCACCTCACTGCCTACCAAGCGGTCATACACCACCACATCAGCCTCGTGGATCAAGCGTCGGGCTTTCATGGTGAGCAACTCAGGATCTCCAGGACCCGCACCGACAAGCGCGATTCGTCCCTCTGGCAGCGCGAGCTTTTCGTGCTGCGAAAGAAGCGATCGAAGGTTCAGTGCGAGCTCCCGCTCCGAGGCTTCGGAATGAGGCAACGCCAACTTGAAAAAAGCCTTCCAGAACTGCCGGCGCGGCCTGCCGTGAGAGAGCACCTCACTCACTCGCTGTCGGAAAGATTGCGCAGCGCGCGCCAGGCGACCCAGATGCTGGGGCAGCATGGCCTCGACATCCGCTTTGATCTGCCTCGCCAGAACAGGTGCAGTCCCTTCAGTACCAATGGCCACGACGACCGGGTCGCGATCCACTATGGCCGGGGTGATAAAATCGCACTCATCGGGCTCATCCAGCACATTGATCCAGGCGCCGGCGTGTCTCGCCCACTCTGCAAGCTGTCTATTAACCGNTTCTTTTTCAGAAGCCGCGTAGACCAATCTCACGCCCTTGAGATCAGCCGCGGTGCAAGGCCGCGTCTCCAGCGTGAGCTGCAGCTGATTCGCCCACTCACGCATCNCCACCGTGGGCGCCTCACTGAATAAGGTCACCGCAGCGGTGGTTTTAAGCACCGCACGGCATTTTGCCTCTGCCAGCTGACCCTCGCCCGCAACGACAATGCGCTGGGCTTTGGTGCTAACGAATATCGGTAAATAGTCCATAGGCGCCGCACTTTACACGCGCCGGGCTTAAACAAATAATATTCTNATATTCTGCCTATATAACCATTTATAAAGAATATTTTTCTTTATTTAGCTCTTTAATCGGGCTATTTTCTTATTTCTGGNGTTATGTNNCGAACAAGCATGGATTTCANCGACAAAACACTGATCANCCTNNTNCANCGCGACANCACGCTGTCACTNGATGAACTNGNNAAGCGCACNGGCTCCACCAANACGCCCATCTGGAANCGNATCAAAAAACTCAAGCAGCGCGGCATNATNCGNCNGGAGGTTGCGCTNTGTGACCCNGAGGCGCTGGGCCTGAGNGCTTGCTTTTTTATTCTCGTGCAAACCAGCGAACACGACGCGCAATGGCAGCAACAATTCTTGAGCGTGGTGCGCGAGCGACCTGAAGTGATGGAGGCTCATCGGTTAGCAGGTGAAGTCGATTACCTCCTGAAAGTGCGTGTNGCGGACGCCAAGGCCTACGACGACTTCTATCAAAGCCTGATTGCAGAGGTGAAAATATTCAAAGTAACCGCCCTGCTCTCCATGGAGGAAATCAAATACTCCACCGAACTTGCGTTACCTTGAGCAACTAAAGAGGCGACGGCACGAATAAGAAAATGGAGCGGGAAACGAGGTTCGAACTCGCGACCTCAACCTTGGCAAGGTTGCGCTCTACCAACTGAGCTATTCCCGCATACCGTTGATTGTAGGCCCACTCACACTGACGTCAACTCCCGGGGCCAACAGCATCTGCCTCGTCCAATGTTGCGAGGAAGGCTCTAAAGTAAATAATCATCGACCACAGCGTCAACAACACCGCCGCGGCAAGTAGCACCAGCCCAAGCAATTTAAGTTGTTCACCCGCGGGTTCCGAGGGATACCACAACAAAATAGGTATCGCCGTCATCTGTACGCCCGTTTTTAGCTTGGCAATTGAATTCACTGACACGGTTGCACGCTTCCCGAACTGTGCCATCCACTCGCGCAGCGCACTGATTACAATTTCACGTCCAATCACCACCATAGCCGCCAGCGTAATNAAGACGTTATCCATGCGGTGTACNAGTAGAATCAATGCTACTGATACCAGGAGTTTGTCCGCTACCGGGTCAAGAAAAGCACCGAACTGAGAAGTTTGCCCCAGACGTCGGGCCAGCCAACCGTCAAACCAGTCTGTCACGCTCGCAACAATAAACACCATCGCCGCTCCCACNGTCGAAATCGGCGACGGCAAGTAATAGCAAATCACCATCAGCGGGATGGCGGCAACCCTTAGGGCGGTGAGCAAATTGGGCACGGTAAATAGCAAACAAAATCTCCCTGTTAATACTCCGATTCTGACACAGCCCGCCCCGCCTCGGGTCAGTCATTTACTGTGTGTAGATGATCATATATCGCATGAGCGATTGCGCCACTAATACCTTTAATCTTCGCAAGCTCCTCAACGCTGGCATTCTCNATGGCTTTGGCGCTACCNAAGTGGCGTAAAAGATCGCGTCGCCGCTTGGCACCCACNCCAGGAATATCCTCGAGGAGAGATTGTTTACGAGCCTTGGCTCGCTGCCCACGGTGGCCGCTGATAGCAAACCGATGGGCCTCATCTCTGATTTGCTGAATCAGGTGCAAGCCCGGATGATCACCACGTAATCGCATCTCGGCGCCCGAGTCAGCATCAATCAGCGTTTCAAAGCCAGCCTTACGCGTTGTACCCTTGGCCACCCCCACTACCTTGACGCTGGTAATATCGTGCGTGGCTAAAACCTGCCGTGCCTGGGTTACCTGCCCTTTGCCACCGTCTATAAATAGGATATCCGGCAACTGCCCTTCTCCCGAGGCAATACGCCGATAACGGCGCTCCAACGCCTGCTGCATTGCTGCGTAGTCATCGCCCGCTACAACATCCTTGATATTAAATTTACGGTAGTCCGCTTTGCGGGCACCGTTGCCATCAAATACCACACAAGAGGCGACCGTTGCCTCACCAGAACTATGGCTGATATCAAAGCACTCCATGCGCGATGGAATCGTCTCCAGATCAAGTGCGCGACGAAGCGACTCCAGCCGACCCGCCATTGTCTGCTTGCCCGCCAGAAAGGAGCGCAGATTATTTTGCGCATTATGCGCCGCCATCTCCAACCACCGTGCACGGGCATCACGCACCTTTTGCTTAATCAGCACTTTGCGGCCAGATTGCGTAGCTAGGGCATCCTCCAGCAGCAGGTTGTCCGCCATAGGGTGGCTCACCACGATCTCTTGCGGGATCTGCTGCTGACCCGAAAGATAAAATTGCGGTAGAAAAGCCTCCAGAATCGCCTCCGATGACTCATCAAGGCGGATCTGAGGGTAATAACTTCGGCTNCCCAAAACACGCGCTTCACGAACAAACAGTACCTGCACACAGGCGTGACCGTGCTCGGTAAAAACTGCCATCAAATCGAGATCACCCCTTGTCCCCTCGATATGCTGGGTAGCCTGAACGTTCTGTAATTGTGAAATCTGGTCCCGAATTTCCGCAGCTTTTTCGTACTCTAACTCATTGGCTGCAGCNTCCATGTCATCGGCAAGCCGACTCATTAAGTCTTGCGAGCGGCCGTTAAGAAACAAGACCGACTTATCAACCTGCTCTTGATAATCCTCGTCGGAGACTAGTCCTACACAGGGTCCCGAACAGCGCCCAATTTGATATTGCAGACAAGGACGAGAGCGATTCCGAAAATAGCTGTCTCGGCACTGCCTGACTTTAAATACCTTCTGCATCAGGTGAAGCGTTGATCTAACGGCGCCGGAGCTAGGATAGGGACCAAAGTAGGCACCTTTGCGACGCTTGGCCCCGCGATGAAAGCTCAGNCGCGACCATCGATCTTCAGAAGANAGGTAAATATAGGGATNGGACTTGTCATCTTTTAACAGGATATTGTAAGGCGGTCGGTACTGCTTGATCAGATTGTGCTCCAGCAACAAAGCATCCCGCTCGGTGGTGGTCACGGTTACCTCGATATTTTGAATACGGGCGACCAGCGCCATGGTTTTGGTCGACAAGCCCGACGCTCTGAAATAGCTGGTAACGCGATTTTTAAGGTTTTTCGCTTTACCAACGTAGAGCAAGTCACCCGATTGATCGAACATCTGATAGACACCGGGTCGTGTGGTGAGCTGAGCCAGATACGACTCGGAGTCAAATTCCGTCATGACCCGGCAGGCCCGGCTGTACACCCCATCAAACGCGGCTCTAGCTCCAACACCACGCCAAAGGCACTCTCAACACTTTTGATAATGTCGTCTGCCAAGGCCAGCCATGGCGCTGCCGAGGTTGCACCACACCCAATCAGGACCAAGGCATGATCATCAGAGACTTTTACGCCNTTGCGCTCTACACCCCTCCAACCGAGACGATCGATCAGCCAGCCGGCAGATACCTTCACGAGTCCCTCCGATGCGGGGAAAACAGGCAACCCCGGCTGGCACTGAACGAGCACATCTGCATCGTCTTGGCTCATCAGGGGATTTTTAAAAAAACTCCCCACATTGGGCGTCACCACAGGGTCAGGTAATCGCTCNCTCCGGATCGCCATNACCGCCGCCAAGACCGCGTCATGGGATAACGGCGCATCGCTCAATCGCGCTCGCAAGCTAGGATAAGACGCCTGAACCACCGCCTCACGGTCGAGCGCAAACTCTACCGCCGTAACAATCCAGTGTGCGCCCGCCTCATGCTTAAAAATGCTGTCGCGATAACCAAACTCACAAGCGTCGCGCGATAACTGCAAGCGTTCACCNGAATATCGGTTTGTCACGTGCACCGCTCGAATCCATTGCGCCACCTCGATACCATAGGCGCCGATATTTTGAATCGGCGCAGCACCCACAGACCCCGGAATTAATGCGAGATTAGCGAGGCCGTGTAAACCTCGATGATGGCACCACAATACAAAATCATGCCAAGTCTCACCCGCCCCGACGCAAACCACTGCGACCCGGCCATCATCAGCCCGCAATTCACGCCCTTTTATTGCTACGTGAAGTAAGGTCCCCTCTATCAGCGGCTGCAATACCACGTTGCTACCGCCACCCAGCACTTCTACCGGCTCACTCAGTACCGTTTCATGTAGGGCTCTGTCGAGTTCAACTAATGTGGACACCGTCACCAAGTGATTCGCGGTTGCATTGAGCCCGAGCGTATTGAATCTCGTCAGGTCGACACTAGTGCGCATGGCATCAGCTTTCCGCGGCCAACAACTGCCTGATAGCAATCAGGTCTGCTTCAGTATCAACGCCGGGTGGTGCAGGTTCGGGCGCCAACTCAATCTGTATATGCGCATCATTCTCCAACGCTCGGAGCTGCTCTAATGACTCACTTTGCTCCATTTCCGTCAACGGCCATGCCACAAATTTTTTAAGGAAGCCCACGCGATAAGCATAGAGACCCACATGTCGATACATCGGTGCGGCAGGAGTCCCCGGACGGTGCCCCGGGATTGGTGCACGAGAAAAATACAGCGCTTTACCNCCCTCACTTGCGACCACTTTGACGATGGATTCTTGAGCCGCGATGTCACGGTCAAGTGGCTCCATCAGTGTCGCCATGTCCGCGCTGCTATTCGCATTCAATAACGCTGCAACCCGCTTAATGTTCGNTGTCGGCATCAACGGTTCGTCACCCTGTAAATTCACAACAATTTGGTCATCGGCCAGTCCCAACTGTTGCACTACCTCCGCCAACCGGTCTGTCCCTGAGGCGTGATCCTCTCGTGTCATGACAACTTCNGCTCCGCGCGCAGTCATCTCTTTTGCAATACGCGCGTCGTCGGTCGCCACGATCACTCGATCTGCATCAGCTTGCATGGCTCGCTCCCAAACCCAGGCAATCATGGGTTTTTCTAAAATCGGCAATAGCGCCTTTCCGGGAAGCCTGGTGGAGCCATATCGAGCGGGAATAACAATCTGAAACATCAATACCTCGGTCAGTTATTCAATCCGTGCGCAGGGTTACCGCCAATTTGGCGAGCAATGATGGGGGCAATCGAGTTTCGATTTCCACTACCCATAGGCGAGAGGCAATCTCGTTGTTTTTAAGATGATCCAATTTGACGGCATCCTTGGCAGTCATCAACACAAAGTCGGTTGTCAGGTGTTCCAACTGGCTGAGCGAAATCGCCTCATGGTCGGGTAACGCGATACCGGTAACGTTCAAACCACGCCCCGAAAGCATCTCAAAGAACTGGCTAGGTTGTCCCAATGCCGTAATGGCAGTGACAGGCCGCCCGCTCACTTGCAAAAGCCAATCGGGCCATGACAACGATTTGCCTGATGAAACTTGCCGCACCGCCCGAATACCGTATTCAAAAGACCGGTCCGGATCTTTGCTATTGCGCTCCAACACCCAGTCAACCGAGCCCAGACGGGCGGCCGGTTCGCGCAATGGCCCGGCCGGAATAATCCGACCATTGCCTAAACCCCGCTTCCCATCCAACACGACCACCTCCAAGTCTCGTGGCAGACTGTAATGCTGGAGTCCGTCATCCGATAGCACAACATCGACGTCAAACTGATCGACCATGACTGCCAGCGCCGCACCTCTATCACGACAAATCACCACGGGGCAGTCCAACTGATGCTGAATTAACAGGGGCTCGTCGCCAACATCTGTGGCACTGTCCGAGGCCGATACAATATGCGCTTTTTGTCCCACGCGTCCACGATAGCCGCGACTGATGACGCCGACAGAGACACCCTGATCGCGCAACCATTCACCGAGCGCAATGAGAACCGGCGTTTTACCCGTGCCGCCAACTGTCAGTCCACCAATCACCCATACCTTTGCGCCTTGCTGCAGCACCCTTTTGCCTAAACCCAGCGCGGCCCTTCTTCTAATCTCCCATTCAACCAGTCGTGACAGTGGGATCAAACAGTGAGACGCCCAGTGGCCTTCGTACCAGATACGATGCAACAGACGCTCGAATGAGGCCCGCAAGGCAATCACGATGCGGCGAAACCCTGCTGGTAGAGGCTACTGTACAGTCCTTTTGAGGCAATCAACTCAGCATGATTTCCCACCGCAACAACCTTGCCTTTGTCCATCACGACAATAAGGTCTGCACGTTCCACCGTGGATAGTCGATGGGCAATCACCAATGTCGTCCTGCCTACTGCGGCAGAATCGAGCGAGGCTTGAATCGCCGCCTCAGACTCGTTATCCAGTGCAGAAGTCGCCTCATCCAGAATCAACACGGGGGCATCTTTCAGAACAGCACGGGCGATTGCGAGCCGCTGACGCTGGCCACCCGACAGCCCGCCACCACCATCACCCAACTTCGTGTCTAAGCCCTCAGGCAGGGCCTCCACAAAATCACGCGCCTGCGCCACCTCCAACGCCGCTAAAATCGCTGCGTCATCCACTTGATCAACTTGCCCGAACGCCACGTTTGCCCGAACGGTATCGCTAAAGAGCACAATGCTCTGAAATACAACTGCCAATTGACGACGATAATCGCTCAGGCGCAGCTCCCCGATGGGATGGCCGTCGAGCAGGATCCGCCCTGCGCTAGGGGCATAAAACCGGCACAGGAGCTGAATAAGACTGGTTTTGCCTGCCCCCGAGCGACCCACAAAGGCAACAAGGCTGCCCGCTGGTATGCGTAGATCGATCCGATCAAGGGCGGCCGTCTCGCTACCAGGATACGTGAAACTCACATCCTCGAAAGTGAGCTCCCCGCTAGCGCGGGATAATGTAGCTGTACCCGTGTCTCTCTCGAGCGGCGTATCGATTTGAACAAACAAATCCTCCGCAGCAGCAAGACCGCGCTGCACGACACTTTGAACATTCGTTAGCGTGCGGATAGGTTTCCCCAATTGGGTTGCGGCGGCGATAAAAGCCACCAGGGAACCGGCGGTAAAGCCAGCCAAAATTTCCGGATCAAGTGCAAACCAAAACAGGGCGCCAAGCGCAAAGGACAAAATAATCTGCGCTATGGGCGTAGAGACCGCCTGGACAAATGCGAGCTTCACACTTTGAATCTGATTGAACTGGCTTGCCGCCCTGAATCGCGCACTCTGTTGCTCGGTAGCGGCAAACATTCTGATCTCATCGAAAGCGTGAACACTCTCGTTGCTGAGCTGAGTTACCTCTCCCATGGATTCCTGAATGCGACGACTGTAACGTCGGAAATGTCTGCCCACCGCCAGCACGACTCCCGCGATTGCCGGTGCAATTGCGAAAAACACCAGAGTGAGCTTCCAGTTGAGGTACAACATATAGCTGATGAGCGCGATAACCGTCAGGCCGTCTCTCAATATGGTCTTTAACGCTTCAGAGCAGGCACCACTGACCTGCTCAACATTGAAAGTCAATTTCGATACCAATTCGCCATGCGAATACTGATCGATGGCGACCTTAGGCACGCGGATCAACACATCGAACACTTGAGTTCGAAGTCGATGAACTACCCCACGGGCTACAATATTCATAAAGTAATTTCCCAGGAAATAGCCAGTCGCCCGGATGAAGGCGAGGGCAATAGCGGCCATAGGAACCGCCACCCTGGCATAGTCGAGTGCAGATTTATCGCCCTGCGGCCAGATCCAATAGGAAACTTTGGAAACCACGCCAATATCTATCTGCGGAGCCTCACCGAGCGAATCGAGCAAGAACTGCGTGAGATCTGCCAACAAAACGTTCGCACCCGAGTACAGAGTGAAGCCAAAAATACTCAGCAGAAAAACCCCCGAATAACGAGCAACGTAGCTCAAAAGTCGGCGATAAAGCGCCCAGTCACTGTGCCTGTTGGTCACTGATTTCAACGCATTCCTCTCTCAGATAACGGCTGAGTCGCTATTGTGAGTTGTTTTAGATTCAATTGGGCGGCCACATCCAAGGCCGTCACGACATATTGATGTGGTGTCATCGCATCGGCAGACAAGGTCATCGATATGTCACTATTGCCATTTATTTGCCGTCTAATCTCCTGCTTGAGCCCTGCCGCATCGCTGGGCACTCGTTCCCCATTTAACCGCATCTGGCCATTGGCATCGACAATCAGTACCAAAGGCGTATCGTCGGAACCGGCCCCGCTCTCTGCTTCAGGAAAATTCACTGTCAATTGACTGAATTCTGAAAACCGACTGGAAACCATAAAAAATATAAGCAGTAAAAAAACAACGTCAATCAGCGGCGTCAAATTGATGGCAACCTCTCTACGATCAAGACGCCTGAAATTCACGATTCATATTCCGTCTGCTGCTTACCATGGAGTGCGTCAACGAGTTTGATGGCCTCCCTCTCGAGGCCCACTACCAGAGCATCAATGCGCGCGGAATAGTGGCGATGCATCACCAAGCTCGGGATCGCAACCCCAAGACCTGCCGCTGTAGTGAGTAAGGCCTCAGAAATACCGCCCGCGAAAACATTGGCATTCCCCGTGCCGTGACTTTTGATGTCGGCAAATACGGTGATCATTCCCAGTACGGTGCCTAGCAAGCCCATTAATGATGTCACCGCTGCAATCGTCCCAAGCGCATTGAGGTATCGCTCCAAACTATGGACAACGTGAACCGCCGCCTCGCGAATACTCTCGCGCATAACATCGCGACCCTGATGTTGATTCACCAATCCAGCCGCCAGTATCTCGCCCAGTGGCGATTGCTTCCGCAACGTTTTTAGTTGCTGCGAGTTCAGCCCTTCGCGGCGCAATTGCTGCCATACCGATACCAGTAAATGTTTAGGGGCAATCTTTTCCCGGTTCAGCGCAAAGTGCCGCTCGATGCATATCGCGAAAGCGATAACCGAGCACGCCACAATAAGTGGCATAACCCAGCCCCCGGCTGTCAGCAGTTGATACAAAGATTACCCTCCATCCACAAGGCAAAGTATACCGAGCACCTCAGAGCAGCCCTACCTGCGGTTTTAGTAGGTATTTACGGCAATTTGAGCCAGTAAGGCGCCCCGTTGTTCCGCTGTGTGGTAACCCTCGGCTCATGATTTTCGCCAAAGCGAACTTGGATCGCCCCTGTTGTGGCGGTATTGAGTCCGACGGCTCCCTTTATCTGGGTCAGCCTATCGACCACTGAAGCGTGGGGGTGTCCAAATCGATTAGCGCGCCCTGAACTGATCAACGCCCATGTGGGGTCTACCCACTTCAGCAAAGTATAGCTACTGGATGAGTCACTGCCATGATGCGGCAATAGCACCACCTCAGAGGAAAGCGCCTCTCGCCAGTAACGCACCAATTCTCTTTCCTGATCAGCGGAGATGTCGCCTAGCGCCAACAAATTATATCCCCCGACTGTGAAGAGAAAGCCACAGGACTGGTCATTGGTATCCAGCTCGCTTTGGCCAGAGCCATTAACGACTAAAAATTCAGATGTAGCCCACCGCCATCGCTCGCCATTCCGGCAGGGTTCACCACCGAAGCCCAAGTGCCGGTTTATCGGTATTCGATTAACCAAAAATGCTAATCCACCGCTATGATCTCTGTCAGCATGACTCACCACCAGCACATCGATGACATCAACACCACGCGAGTGGAGATACGGCAACACTGTTTTCTCAGCCTGACTATAACCACCGGAGTAGCCATCACCAGTGTCATAGACCATTGTTTTTCCCCCACTTTCGATAACTACTGCGAGCCCTTGCCCGACATCGAGCAACGTCACTATCGTCTCGTATTGTCTCTGTGGCGTGTTCAGCGCAAGAAAAATGGTCATGAGATATGCCAATCGAGCAGGCCGGGGGTGACTGCTCCAACAAAAGACACCGATTAACGCCAGAATGAGGCCGGCCAATGGTAGGGGTTGACGGACCATTACACAGTGCTCACAGGAGCGCAGCAGAGTGCTGAAAAGCGGCATCAGAGCCTCCCAGGTCCAGACACTCAGCTCCAGAAAATGAGACGACAGCGTGGGCGCGAGCTCACTCAGCAAGGCACCTACTAAACCCGCCGGGACAATAATCAGTGTTACCGCAGGGAGCATTACACTATTGGACACAACACCCAGCCAACTCGCTTCCCCGAACCAAAATAGCGTCAGTGGTGCCATAAGAAAGACGATCTTGGTCTGCAGCCGCATCAGGCCTGGCACGCCTTTATTCGTCGCATTATCAGTCAGGAGTATCCATGTCGCCGCAGCACTGAGCCAAAAGCTGGCTCCCAGCGCTATCTTTGGCTCCCAGAGCAACATGGCAGTCAGTGCCAGTAGCAGGGATCGCCTGTTTTCGCCCGACCAGCCCAATAAGTGGGGCGTTTTGACAGCAACCAGCATAAAAAATGCTCTCTGTGCCGGCAAAGGTGCTCCGATAAGAAGGACATAAAGCCCTGAGACAATCAGGGTGGCAAGCGTTGTCAGGGCGTCTGTGCCGCGGTCTCGCGGTATTTTCCATAATCGCCTCGGCAGCTTTGCCAAGTGAGCCGTCAGCCCTGCCAATAGCGCGATGTGCAAGCCGCTGATCACGACCAAATGCACGATGCCGAGTTGCTTTAACTCAGACCACAGTGACGACGAAATCCCCCGAGCATCTCCCAAGAGCAAAGCTCGAAGCACGATCCAACCCTGACCGTCGTTGAGTACCCATTCACTGAGTAGCTTCCCTCGGAAATCGGCAAGCCAATTTCCGTGGCTTGACTGGGTCACTGGGCCAACCACTACAGCGGCTGCATCCACACCTCGACTCGCCCAACGACCTTGATCAGGTAGTACTCCTGGGTTCCATTGACTGGTCAGGGGCTTGAGTCTCACAGATGCTGAGAACAGCGCGCCATATCGCATCGACTCATCCAATTGCTGCGTATCAAGATGCTGGCTGACTAACAGCCGCTGCGGGCCACTGCAGCGGTCGTCTGAGATGTTCAATACCTGTAGCTCTGAGGTGACTCGCCAACCACCCCACTCTGCAGGCTCGGTTCTGGGCAAGGTGTCGACCTGTCCCGTAATCATTACAACCTCACCAAAACACGCTTCAGGCAGCGATGTATCCAGCCACATCACGCCGTTAAGCGATGCCACAAAAAATCCAAGAGAACCCCACGCGATAGCAACCTGACGCCGACACCATAACGGCGGCAACAGCAACAGAACCAACAACCCCCACGAGGGGTCCGGCTGCCCAAGACTGAGGACAGTGCCCATTGCGATGGCTATCAGATCTCGGGCTCTCAGGTGGGAAAACACACTGCAGTGGCTCGTAATGGCTAGTCACCAGTGAAGCTAGGAGCCACTGCCAGTCCAACATCACTGGTCAAATTAGAGCCACAAAAGACTATGATAGGGACTTTGACTCTTTTACCGATCCCAGACTGCGCAAATGCTCAAGAAACGACTCAGCAAATGGATCCCAACACCGGGTAGATTGCGACAACACCGGTCGCTCAGGATATTTGGTAGCTGGACCGAGGAGACCCGGCTATGGCATCTCAGCCGTCACGGCGCCGCAAAAGCCTTCGCCATTGGTCTCTACTGCGCCATGTTGCCGATTCCCGGGCAAATGTTTATCGCCGTTGCGATGGCCATTATCTTCACCGCCAACCTGCCCTTGAGCTTTGCATTGATCTTCGTTACAAATCCGCTGACTATGCCCGCCATTTTCTACGGCGCCTACAAGCTGGGAGCTTGGCTCATCGGAACACAGCCGATAGAAGTTAAATTCGAGGCCTCGTGGACCTGGTTCACGCAGAGCCTGGATGAGATATGGGTGCCACTGGTCATCGGATCTCAGGTCTTGGGCGTCATTTGCGCCGTGCTGGGCTATCTGCTAGTCGATACCCTCTGGCGGGAAGCAATCCGCCGGCAATGGCGAGCACGACAACGACGTCGTCATCAGTGATTTAAGGTGCTGGCAAGGGGCAACCTAGCCGCGCGCACCGCGGGTATTAATGCTGCCAGCACCGATAACATCATCGCGACAGCGCCGGTGGACAGAAAATCCTGCCACCTCATATCCACAGGAATAAACGATAAGGGATACACATCTGTCTGCAACAGCGGAATCTCTAGCAGGCGCTCCAATAGCAGTGCAGCTGCTGGTGTGTTCGCCGCAAGCACCCACCCTAGGCCAGCACCCATCACTGCGCCCACTGCACCGATCACGGCGCCCTGCAGGAAAAATATAGCCACAATATCGCGCCTCACGGCACCCATCGTCACCAACATGGCGATGACTTTTCGTCGATCTGTGACCACCAACATCAGTGATGACACCACATTGAAAGCGGCGACAAAAATCACGGTGAACAAGATCAGACCTATCAGATCACGAGATAACTGGATGGCAGAATACAAGTTGCCGTGCGTTGCTCGCCAATCATTCACGCGAAAAGTTGATGGCACCATTTGCATCACTTCCCACCGCCACTGAGACGCGGCGAATACGTCATTTAATTCAATCGCCAGACTCTCCACTCCCCCTGACAATGATTTAGATGTAGGCAGGGAGCGCCCATTTATCATCGCCAAATTCTCATCTAGCTCGGTACCAGAATGGAGAAGGCCTCGAAGGGTCACATTCATAGATATATATTGTTTGTCCGCTTGTGCAGGAATGATAAAAGTTACGTTGTTTCCAATTCGCAGCCCAAGACGCGAGGCTAACGATTTACCGAGGATCAAATCCTGCTCGCCAATCGAGGTCAGAGCAGGTTCCAGCAAATGCGCATAATGATCTAAGGCATCATCATTCATCACCATCAACTTCGAAGCGACAACCGCGCGCCCGCGCATCAACAAACCATCCACCGTCTTAAACCGCCTGACGCTCGCTACCCCAGGCTGTTGCGATATGGCATCGAGCAGCGCGGACCACTGCTCTTCCTCAGCCGACCCGGTAACAAGAATATGGGGCACCAAGGAGAGAATCCGCTCGCGCATCTCCTGATCGAAACCGTTCATGACCGATTGCACTGTCAAGAGCAGTGCGATCGCTAAGGCCATCCCAGCAATGGATACTCTGGATAAAAAAGCAGACAACCCCCTCCCTGGATCCAGGGCTTGCCTGAGTGCGATCATCAAGCGTAATCGCCAGGGCATTACTGACCCTCTAGACGACCGGAAGCCAGCGTCAACTTTCGATCCATACGATTGGCAATATCGGGATCATGGGTTACCACGACAAAGGCCGTTTCATAGCGGCGAAAGGCCTGCATTGCCACTAAAACTTGCTCAGCTGTCGCAGGATCCAAGTTGCCGGTGGGCTCATCCATAAGGACACAAGAAGGTTCATTTACCAGCGCTCGCGCAATAGCGACTCGCTGACGCTCTCCGCCAGACAGCGCTGCAGGTCGATGAGTGGCTCGCGCCGACAAGCTCAATTGGCCCAGTAGATGTTGAGCTCTTTCTTCTGCATCGGCCTTTGCTAACCCACCTATCCGAGCTGGCATCGCAACGTTCTCCAATGCGGAAAACTCTGGCAACAGATGATGCATCTGAAAAACAAAGCCCAAATTTCGATTACGCCATAGGCTGCGCTCGCGTTCGCTCATATCGGCAAGAAGGCGGCCCGACACGACCACCTCACCGGCATCGGGAGCGTCCAACCCGCCCAGTAAATTCAAAAGAGTAGATTTACCAGAACCCGAGGCACCCACAATTGCAAGCCAGTCGCCCGACATTACCGTCAAATTCAGCCTGGACAGCACCTCAATAGGGTGTCGTCCATCGCTATAGCACTTGACAACGCCGCGCGCTGAAAGCACGGGAGTTTCAACCATAGTTGAGGGCCTCCGCCGCAGGGATGCGGGATGCTCGCCATGCCGGATATACGCTTGCTGCACCACTCAATAACAATGCAGTCACCATCACGGCCAACACATCGCTCCATATGAGTTGCGATGGCAATCCACCAATGTAGTACACCGCCGGGTCAAACAGGACCCAACCCAGCGTCTGTTCGATCCACATTGATAGCTCAGATACTGAGAGGGCTAGCCAGATACCCAGCGCGGCGCCCAACGAGATACCGACCATTGCGAGTATCAATCCATGCCCCAAAAATACCCCCAGCACGCTTCGCTGTGACAATCCCAACACCTGCAAAATCGCAATGTCAGCTCTCTTCTCGGTTACCGACATCGTTAGCATGGAAATCAAATTAAACGCGGCCACAAGAATCACCGAGGCCAGCAGTACGCCAACCGTCATTTTTTCCATCTTAATCGCGGTGAAGAGAGAGCCTTGTGAGGCTCTCCAATCGGTTACGCTATCGTGCATCGGACTCATTGATGCTAGAAACGTTTTGGCCTCCACAATATGTTCTCTGTCTTCCAAGCGGGCTTGCACGCCACGCTGTACGGCATCAGCAAATAGCCGCTCTGCCGTATCGAAAGACACAAAGCCCTCAAATGCATCCGGCTGAGCACCCACCTCAAAAATCCCCGCAACACGCAGCGTTCGTGCGGCGGGAAAAACACCCAAAGGAGTCATGGTCAGCCTTGGCAATACAACTTCCACCTCGTCGTTAATCCCTACGCCAAGCAAACGCGCCGCATCTGCGCCTAGGATCACGGAAAATTGCTGCTGGAAAATGGCTTCAACGCTACCCGCAACCAAGTGCTCATTTAAGGTTATGACATGCTTAAGGCCTGACTCGGAAGCGCCAGTGAGTTTGATTCCCCTATTACGCTCACCGCGGCGCATGAGTACCGTGCCCCGCTGCATGACGCTTGCCGCCACAATATCAGGGTGCACTACCGCTTGCTCAGAAAGCGCAAGTAAAGACGAATAAGATATCGACCCCGTCTCCAATACGAGATCTGGTGCAATAGACAGCAAACGCTGCCGCAGCTCCGACGCAAAGCCATTCATTACCGAGAGCACGACAACCAACGCTGCGACTCCCAGCATCATGCCCAACAGCGATGCCAACGCTACAACCCGAGTGAACCGGCGCTGCCCGCCCCCCAGGGTGAAGCGAAGCATAAGTTCCCAAGAGAGAGACACAGCAGTTACCGCAAGAATTGCCGAACGCTACCCCGCAATAGCAGCTGCGGCATCAACGTTTTGAGGCCTTAGGATCACATTCATTAACCACCACACGCCCAGAAACACTCTCACAACGCTGCGGGTTGCCGCCACAAATCTTGCATTCTTGATCGATACCGACCGCGCCTAATCCACCGCAAGAGCCAGTGATCGGTGACCGGCCAAAAATCACACCAACAGACATTGCCGCGACGGTCATCACAAAAACAATCAGAGTAACTAAAAATGTCATTGCTTTCCTCGCTCTCGGTTAACAGTCATTAGGGATTGTCGAGCAAATATCGCTGCATTCCCTGACTGGCAATAGCCTGAGTGCTGTCGCCCGACTGAGTAATGAGATAGACAGCCAAGTCTCGCTCCTCTGCCATAGCCAACGCCTCGGTCGACCCCATCACCGTCAATGCCGTAGCCCACGCGTCCGCCATCATCGCAGAGCCATGCACAACTGTCACGGAAACCACATCATGCTGAACAGGATAACCGAGACGCGGATCAATCAGGTGCGAGTAACGGAGCCCCTCGTATTCGAAAAAGTTGCGATAATCTCCCGAGGTGGCAACGCCAGTATCAACCACGGACAGCGCGGCATGAACGCCACCGCGAACCCCAGGCTCCGGACGCTCGATGGCTATTCGCCATGCATCACCCCTCGGGCTGCTGCCGCGAACACGCACTTCTCCGCCGATCTCTAGCATGTAGCGGGCAATCCCCAAGCCATCAAGGGCATCTGCCGCAAGATCAACTGCATAGCCCTTTGCCAGAGACGAGAAATCCAGCTCGACACCGGGCGTCAATTTACTTAAGCGCCTGATATCGGATTGCCACTCAAGATGTTCGGAACCCACGCTCGCCAATGCCGCCCTAATGTCATCATCGCTGGGAAATTGCGTCGGGCCAGCCGGCCCGAAACCCCACAGATCGGACAGTGGGTTTACGGTAACGTCGTAGGCACCTTGAGTGACCTCGGCCAAATCCAAAGCAGCTGAGAGAACATAGGCAAAATCCCAGTCCACCTCCATGGGCGTCCTCACGGAAAGCTCGTTAAAAAGGCTAATCAGGCTGTTTGGATCATAGTGGTTCATGCTCTCGTTGACGATTGCAAACGAGGCTTCCACTGCCGAATGCACGTCGGCGTCTGTCACATGATCGGGAGCGTTAAGATAGGTAAGCGACCAACTTGTACCAAAAACACTGCCGCCCGCTTGAACAGGGCGGTCACCGTCGCCGCAAGCAGCCATACAGCAAAAGGCCAGCACAAGTGCTGGCCTCATCATGGCTCTATGCCAAGTCGGTGTCATCCTCCGAAGTCGTCCAGGAAAATGTTTTCCCGCTCGACGCCAAGGTCCAACAACATATTGATGACCGCGGTATTCATCATGGGCGGACCACACATGTAGTATTCGCAGTCCTCCGGCGCGGGATGGTCCTTGAGGTACTGCTCATAAAGCACATTGTGGATGAATCCCGTGAGTCCATCCCAATTGTCCTCAGGCTGCGGGTCTGACAAAGCCACATGCCACTCAAAGTTTTCGTTCTCTGCGTCCAAGCTGTCGTAGTCTTCTACGTAGAACATCTCACGGAGCGATCTCGCCCCATACCAAAAGCTGATTTTGCGCTTGGACTCGAGCCTTTTGAGCTGATCAAACAGGTGGGAGCGCATGGGTGCCATCCCAGCACCGCCACCAATAAACACCATTTCGTTCTCGGTCTCCTTGGCAAAGAATTCACCGAAGGGGCCGTATACCTTTACTTTGTCTCCGGGTTTGAGATTGAACGTCCAACTCGACATGATGCCAGCAGGAATACCCTCACTGCCCGGCGGCGGGGATGCAATCCGGATATTGAACTTAACGACCCCTTTTTCCTCAGGGTAGTTGGCCATCGAGTAGGCTCTGATGGTGGTGTCAGTGCAAGAAGATTCGATATTAAAGAACCCAAATCGATCCCAGTCGCCGAGATACTCCTCCTCCACATGGAAGTCACTGTACTTCACTGAGTGCGGCGGGCATTCCAACTGCACATAGCCACCCGCTCGAAAATCAACGCTCTCTCCCTCGGGTAACTTCAGCACCAATTCCTTGATAAAGGTCGCAACATTCTCATTTGATACAACAGTGCACTCCCACTGCTTGACGCCAAAGACCTCGTCAGGCACCTGAATTTTAAGATCTTGCTTGACTGGCGTCTGGCAAGACAACCGCCACCCTTCACCCGCTTCGCGGCGAGTAAAGTGCGACTCTTCTGTGGGCAACATGGCGCCGCCACCCTCCTGAACCACGCATTTACATTGTGCGCAGGTACCGCCACCGCCGCATGCGCTCGCCAAAAACAGGTTAGCGTCGGCGAGCGTTTGCAAAAGTTTACCGCCAGCAGGCACTTCAATCGTGCGCTCGCCGTTGATTTCGATACTGATATTGCCACTTGAAACCAAACGGCTACGGGCAGCAATAATGATCATTACGAGGGCGAGGATAATCACCGTAAACATGCCAGTGCCATAAAAGATCGTCATATCCATTCGGGCTACTCTCTCAATCTCATTCCGGTCTAGATATCAATGCCGCCAAAGGACATGAAGCCCAGCGACATCAAACCAACAGTAATAAACGTGATCCCCAGACCCTGCAGTCCATCTGGCACGTCACTGTACTTCAACTTTTCACGAATTCCGGCCAACGCCACTATAGCCAATGCCCAACCAACACCTGACCCTGCGCCGAACACCGCACTCTCAGCAAAAGTCAAACTCCGCTCAACCATTAACAGCGAGGCCCCCAATATCGCGCAATTGACGGTAATCAAGGGCAAGAATACTCCCAAGGTGGCATATAGCGCGGGCACGTACTTATCGAGGAACATTTCAAGAATCTGAACAAGGGCTGCAATCACCGCTATATAGCTCAACAATCCGAGGAAGCTCAGATCCACCTCGGGCAGACCAGCCCAGGTCAGGGCACCATCGGATAGCAAGTTTTGATGGATCAGATTGTTAACCGGTACCGTTATCGACAGCACGACTATGACGGCAACACCCAAACCAGCGGCGGTCTGGATTTTTTTGGAAACGGCCAAGAAGGTACACATTCCCAAGAAAAATGAGAGCGCCATATTTTCAATGAAAATCGCTCTGACAAAAAGACTGAGATAGTGCTCCATCAGGCGCGCTCCTCGGCAGGGTTATGGTGGGCGATGTTGAACTCGGGTGCCTCTACCTGCTCGGTGTTGAAAGACCTGATAGCCCAAATCAGCAGTCCAATCAAAAAGAACGCGCTGGGTGGCAAGAGCAACAGGCCATTGGCTTGATACCAGCCACCCTCAGTTACTAGGGGTAAAATTTCGATGCCAAATAATTTGCCCGTGCCAAACAGCTCGCGCACGCTAGCGACCGCCAGCAGGACAAATGAGTAGCCCAAACCATTGCCGATGCCGTCGATAAAACTGGGGACGGGAGGATTCTTCATCGCATAGGCTTCCGCACGCCCCATCACGATGCAATTGGTAATGATTAACCCAACAAATACAGACAGCTGCTTGGAGATGTCATAAGCGACCGCCTTAAGCACCTGATCAACCACAATCACAAGCGAGGCAATAATCGTCATTTGAACAATAATTCTGATACTCGAGGGGATAAATTGCCGAATACTTGAAATGAAGAAGCTTGAGAACGCGGTCACCAAGGTCAGTGCAACGCACATCACCACGGTGACTCTGAGAGACGTGGTCACTGCCAATGCAGAGCAGATACCCAAGATCTGCAAAGCGATGGGGTTATTTTTGAAAATGGGATCTGCGAGAGTGTCGCGCATGCTCATTAGACTTCTCCCTGCCGCAAGTTATCCAAGAGTGGTTTAAACCCCTGGTCCCCCAGCCAGTAACGCACGAGATTATTCACACCCTTCGTTGTCAGGGTAGCGCCGGAGAGCCCATCCACCTGCCACTGCTCCTGATCGGACCCCGCAGATACGGAACCCTTTAGAACCTGAATCGCGACCTGATCAGCGCGGTAGACCTGCTTACCCGGCCAAATAGCTTTCCACTTTGGATTGTCCACTTCACCCCCCAATCCCGGCGTCTCTAAATGCTCGTAAAAGCCAAGACCCGCAATGGTGTTGCCGTCGGCTTCCAGCGCCATAAATCCATACAACGTTGACCATAGCCCATAGCCGCGGATGGGTAAGATGATTTTATCGAGATCACCTGCCTCGCCGCGAACGAGATAAACCAACGCCTGATGCTCCCTTCGCACCAGCTTTGCCGGGTCGTCCTCGCCGGGGATGGCACGCGAAAGCTGGGGGTCTTTCGCCGCTTTTCGCTGATCAAATGCTGCCGGGTCAATCTCATCGACGAATGCTCCGGCGTCCAGATCCACTACTCTCGCCTCGACCTGCTCAAACTGCTCTTCCACCGAGAGAGAGGGATCAAGGAGGCCTGCCGCGAGTAATATGTTGCGCTTCAAATCCCGAGTTTTATTGGCTTCCTGTGCCGGCTTGAGCACCACCGCCGCCGCAGAGACGAAAACCGAACACACCAAACACAACCCAAGGGCAACGGTCAGGACCCGCCCAAGCCCCTCTCCATTAGCTGACACGTGTTAGCCTCCTCTTAATGTTAGCGCTAATCGCAAAGTGATCGAAAAGCGGGGCAAACAGGTTGGCAAATAGAATTGCCAACATCATGCCCTCGGGGAACGCGGGATTCACTACTCTGATCAACACACACATGACACCGATTAAAATACCGTATGCCCAACGACCGGAATGAGTCATCGCTGACGACACCGGGTCGGTCGCCATAAAAAATGCACCAAATGCAAAACCACCCACCACCATGTGCCAGTGCCATGGCATTGCAAACGCCGGATTAGAATCAGAGCCAACGCCATTGAGCACCAAGCTGAAGGCGATCATGCCAACGAAGCAGCCCGCCACTACCCGCCAAGACGCAATGCCCTGAACAAGAAGGAAAACACCGCCGATCATAATCATCAGTGTTGAGGTCTCGCCAATGGATCCTGGGATCGCACCGACAAACGCTTCCCACCAGGTGTAGGCCTCGGTGAGGCCAGACATACCCTCCGCAGCCACCATGCCAAGAGGGGTTGCGCCTGAGTAGCCATCGACAGCAGTCCATACCGCATCACCCGATATCTGTGCGGGATAGGCAAAGTAGAGAAAAGCGCGCCCTGTCAAAGCTGGATTCAGGAAGTTTTTACCGGTGCCACCGAAAACTTCCTTGCCAATTACAACACCGAAACTGATGCCTAATGCCGCCTGCCACAAGGGTAGATCCGGAGGCAGGGTAAGCGTGAATAGAATTGAAGTAACAAAAAAGCCTTCGTTCACTTCATGCCCTCGCCGCATGGCAAACAGTACTTCCCAGAATCCACCTGCAACGAAGGTCACAAGGTACAAAGGTAAAAAATGTACCAAGCCATACAGTAAGTTGTGCCAGTTATTATTGGCATCGTGGCCCCCTAAAGCAGCAACGACACCGCCACGCCAGCCCTCCAGTGAGCCGTCTGAAAGCGCCAGCAATTCGTTGGCTTGGAATCCGATGTTGTACATACCGTAAAACATGGCAGGGAACGTCGCGAACCAGACGGTGATCATGATGCGCTTTAGATCCACGCCATCGCGCACATGCGTATTCTCTCGTGTCACGCTAGAAGGGGAATAAAAAATCGTGTCAACTGCCTCGTACAGCGCGTACCACTTCTCAAAGCGACCGCCGGGCTTAAACTGCGGTTCCATGGCGTCTAGCTGTTGTCGCAATCCCATGTCTCAGCCTTCCTTCTCAATGCGAGTGAGGTTATCCCTCAAAATGTCGCCGTACTCATATTTGCCGGGACAAACATAAGTGCACAGCGCCAGATCTTCCTCGTCCAGCTCTAAACAGCCCAATGCCTGTGCGGTCTCCGTATCGCCCACCAGCAACGCACGCAATAATTGCGTCGGCAAAATATCCAGAGGCATCACTTTTTCATAAGCGCCTATCGGCACCATTGCCCGCTCGGATCCATTCGTAGTGGTAGTCATGGCCAGCGGCTTGAGTCCGAACCATTTGGAAAGGTAAATCCCCATTACGGAGTGCTTGCTCATTCCCGGAGAGAGCCAGCCGAAAAGGGCTCGCTGTCGACCCTCTGGCAACACGGATACCTGCTGGTGGTATCTCCCCAAATACGCTGTGTCTGTCTGAACGCCTCTGCCTCCCAGAACCGAACCGGATATCAATCTAGTCTCGCCAGCATCGTGTTCACCCGCCACCAATGCCTGAAGATCAGCACCCAAACGGCTCATTACCAACCTAGGGCGCGTTATTGACGGTCCCGCGAGGGCCACAATCCGATCGGTGAACAGCGCGCCATCGAGAAACAAGCGACCTACGGCAATCACATCTTGATAACCAATGGTCCAGGCGATGCGCGCGAGCGAGGCTCCCATAAGGAAATGCACGTGTGTTCCTGCCAAACCAGCAGGATGTGGGCCTGCGAAATCATGGCGAGTGATACGCTCGTGGCCGCTCTGAGGAATATCGGCGTCAGGCGCCGCACATAAATAGACCGGGCAAGCCACTATCTTAGCCAGCAACTCTTGCCCCAGTAAAAATGCCTCGGCCTCCCGGGCAATCACTTGCGTGGGGTCCGGCGCATGGGGATGCGTATCGATAGCGGTGATAAATATTCCAGCGGGGGCAGTTGCCGGGTCCGCAACGCGGCTGAAAGGCCTTGCTCGCAGGGCAGTCCATTGGCCAGAAAGCAATAGCTGCTCCCTGATTGCTTCCCCAGACAAGGCTTTTGCTTGGTCGGCTGTATGCCGCTGGAACGCCGCCGCCTCATCGTCTTCGATATCTATGACAAGCGACTGAAACGCTCGCTTGGCACCTCTGTTTATGGCTGTTACCCGACCACCTGCCGGGGCGGTATGACGGACGCCCTCACACTTTTTGTCAGTGAACAGCAGGTCGCCGCGCTTTACGCTGTCCCCCACCTGAACGGCCATTGTGGGCTTCATGCCATGATAGTCCGGGCCGATCAATGCAACCGCGCGACAGTTTGAGGACGTGTCGATCGCTGCCGCGGGCGTTCCCGCCAGCGGCAACGTCATACCGCGTTTGATTTTTATCATCTCAATGCTCATCTGCCTTACCGAACTGTGTGCCAGAACCTGCCACAAGCCCATGGGCCGCCATAGCAAGGGCGACTCCCACCTATGTCATTACGGGGTAAGCCCCCCCAGACGATGGTACGTCTAGTACAGGACCGGGGGCTTCTAATGGCCGGGCCCATCGGGCTCTCATCGGTCGCGCGTATTCTATTCGACTTGGTCGACCAAGGCCAACCCGTACTGCATAAGGTTTCTACTAGGTAGAAAATGCCCCATTGGCAGGGTAGGTTCGATAGCAGATACCGGCCATACGCTCCAAAACGCGATAGACCTGACAGCTATATCCGTATTCATTGTCGTACCAGAGGTAAAGCACTGCTTGATTGCCATTGACTATGGTGGCTTTTGCATCAAAGACACAGGCGGACCGCGAGCCGACAAAATCGCTGGAGACGACTTCTGGCGAATTGGAGTAATCGATCTGCTTTTTCATTTTCGAATGGAGTGCTGTCTCTCGCATATATTCATTAAGCGCTTCCCGGGTCGTCTGCTGGGAAAGCGTCAGGTTAAGGATTGCCATCGAGACATTAGGTGTGGGAACCCGGATGGCATTACCGGTTAGCTTACCCTCCAACCCGGGCAAAACCTTGGACACAGCCTTGGCCGCTCCTGTCTCGGTCAGCACCATATTTAACGGCGCACTGCGGCCCCGTCGCTCGGCCTTGTGATAATTGTCGATCAGATTCTGGTCATTGGTATAAGCGTGAACGGTCTCTACGTGCCCCGCGACGATCCCATAATGATCATCGGCGGCCTTGAGCACCGGCACGATCGCATTGGTCGTGCACGACGCCGCCGAGAGAATCTGATCGGTATCGGCTATTTCGTGATCGTTGATACCCGCCACGATATTTTTGATTTCCCCTTTGCCCGGCGCGGTCAGAATCACTTTCGCAACGCCCTTGGCCTGCAGGTGTCTCGCCAACCCTTTCTTATCTCGCCAAACCCCGGTGTTATCAACCACGATGCACCGGTCAATGCCGTAGTCTGTGTAATCGATATCCTCAGGCGAATCGGCATAAATGAACTTCACCTCGTTGCCGTTGGCAACAAAAGACTGCCGCTCCTTATCCACCCGGATCGTTCCCTGAAACACCCCGTGAACGGAGTCTCGGCGCAGAAGACTCGCGCGCTTCAGTAAGTCATCCTCGGCATTGCCCCGGCGCACCACCACCGCTCTCAGACGCAGGCTATCCCCACCGTCAGTTTTAGCGATGAGGATTCGGGCCATGAGGCGTCCAATACGTCCAAAACCGTACAACACCACGTCAACCGGCGCATCTACAGGCTTATGAGTCGAACCGATAAGATAATCAAGCTCCTGAGCCACGTACTCCTCGACCGAGAGGCCCGCGCCCGCTCCTTTGTCAAAATAGGCGACAGCCAAGCGTCCGATATCCAAATGACAGGGCCCAAGATCAAGCGAATGCACCGCATTGAGAACAGGTGTCGTTTCGAACTCCGATAACTCGTTGTCCTCCATTTGTCTGACCCAGCGGTGGCTTTTCATAATATCCAGCACCGACTGGTTCACGAGAGAACGACCGTATATGTAGCTCTTGACGTTGCGTTCGCGAGACAAACGACCCACCACCGGTATCATGGACTCCGAAAGCGCCTCACGTTCTTTCCAATCGGCGAAGTAGTCATCGGGTCTGGATCGTTTGCGTTCTTCAGTCACTGGAGCTCCTTGGCATGATCGGACAACGAGAAATCACCCTCTGGCACCCTAAAAACACTCGGCGTGATAGCGAGAGGATAGTGCGGCCACGCGCTATTATCGATTCGCGCCCGCCACTAGGCAACCTCAAAAGCACTATTGCCATAGCTGTCGTGCGCCGCGACGCCTACAATGGGCGCCAAATGCTAGACCTCCACGATGCTTAAAGATCGCCTTGCC
>NYTE01000026.1 GCA_002683335.1 Halieaceae bacterium | reverse complement strand
GTTGTTACCCTTCCTGATGGTTCCCAACGATCTTTCGATGCTCCGGTGTCGGTGTTTGATGTCGCCGCAGATATTGGTCCGGGCTTGGCCAAGGCCGCCCTTGCGGGAGTCGTCGATGGTCGAGAGGTCGATACCTCCCATGTCATTGAGGCCGATACCTCACTGAGCATTCTCACTGATCGAGATCAGGCGGCGATAGAAATTATTCGTCACTCCACCGCTCACTTGTTGGCGCAAGCGGTCCAGCAGTTATTTCCCGGTACACAGGTCACCATTGGCCCGACGGTCGAAGACGGCTTTTATTACGACTTTGCCTCGGGCCATAACTTTACCCTTGAAGATCTTGAGAATATTGAGAAGCGCATGGCGGAAATTGCTGCGGACGACCTGACAGTCGAGCGTATCGTCAGTCCCCGAGACAAGGCGATCGAAATCTTTCGCAATATGGGTGAGCACTACAAAGTGCAGATTATTGAAGATCTGCCGGGCGACGAGGAGATCACCATCTACAAACAGGGCGAATGGCTGGATCTCTGCCGCGGGCCTCACGTACCGAGCACTGGCAAGTTACAGGCGTTTAAACTGACGAAGGTCGCCGGCGCCTACTGGCGTGGCGATGCAAACAACCAACAGTTGCAGCGAATTTACGGCACCGCTTGGGCCAACAAGAAGCAGCTCAAGGCCTACCTGAATCGTATTGCCGAGGCCGAGAAGCGAGACCACCGAAAACTGGGACGTCAGCTTGATCTTTTCCATTTCAGTGAGGATGCTCCCGGATCCGTTTTCTGGCATCCGCGGGGCTGGACGCTATTTCGACAACTGCTGGAATATATGCGCGGTAGGCAGGAGGCGGCCGGTTATGTTGAGGTCAATACACCTGACGTGATGGACAGAAGCTTGTGGGAGACCTCAGGGCACTGGATGAATTATCGAGAGAATATGTTCTCGACTCAGACTGAGGATGAGCGAGTTTACGCACTGAAGCCCATGAATTGTCCAGGTTCTGTGTCCATGTTCGCTCACGGCTTGAAAAGTTACCGAGACCTCCCGTTAAGAATGGCGGAATTTGGCAAGGTGCATCGCTACGAGCCGTCTGGTGCACTTCACGGTTTGATGCGAGTGAGGCATTTTACTCAGGATGACGCACATATTTACTGCACTGATGACCAAATGGAGCAGGAGTGCATCAATGTCGTGGAGCTGATTCTTGATATTTATCGTGATTTTGGTTTTGAAGACGTTGTCATTAAGTTGTCTACACGACCTGAGAAGCGCATCGGTAACGATGAGGTCTGGGATAAGCTCGAGGGAGCTTTAATAGGGGCGCTTGCTGCAATGGGTCTCGACTATGTGCTCTACCCCGGCGAGGGAGCTTTCTATGGACCTAAGCTGGAGTTTGTTCTGACAGACGCGATTGGCCGCGACTGGCAATGTGGGACGTTACAAGTGGACATGAATCTGCCTGAACGATTCGACATTGCATATGTTGATGAAAGCGGCGATCGCAACCGGCGCCCGGTAATGTTGCACCGCGCACTATTCGGTTCATTAGAGCGTTTCATCGGCATTCTCATAGAGCAATATGAGGGCGCTTTCCCCGTTTGGCTGGCGCCTCGTCAGGCAGTGGTAGTGAACATTACCGATAAGCACGCTGCCCATGCGACCGAGGCGGCGGAGCGTCTACAAGCGGCCGGTTTCCGAGCCGAGACTGATCTCAGAAACGAAAAGATCGGTTTCAAGATTCGCGAGCTGGAGCTGGCGAAAGTGCCCTACGTGCTCGTGGTGGGCGACAAGGAAGTGGCGTCAGAGACGGTATCGGTAAGAGCAAGGCACGGACGTGACCTTGGCTCGCTCAGTCAACAGGATCTTCAGCAAATGCTCACTGAAGAGGTGTCCAGAAAAGGGCGTGCTGAATCGCACTGATGTCTCATCAGGACCCTCAGTGCGGGTCAAAAGCCCGCCTTAACCGCCGTCGCAAAGCATCTTTACCNCGGCCAGTGTGCTGGTCGACGTACTGTCAGTTGCGCCGCTCTGAATCCTAGAGAGTGCTTGCAGGCAATGTTCGGCTTGTTGGGTTCTTATTACTTCAAGACTTTCAATCACGCTTTGGTTGGCCGNGTCACAAAATGCGGGGCTAACCCGTCTCAGGTTGCTGTCCTCGCCGCGGCGCTCTAGCGCAACGCATTGGCCGGGCCTCAATCCCCTCTTGGTGCTGACCATCATTTGCATTCCCTGGTCGCCAAAATCAAGCTGATACAAAATCGCGACCTCTGCCTCCGTTTGTTTCCCTGCGAGATCAGACGGCGCTGTATCGTTACCGACTTGGGTGCCAGCGGACCGAGCTTCTGACTCATCAGCTTGAATTGGCGCGAAATCAGGCGGGAGACCGCGCAGGACGCCGGCGGGTAGATTGCGATCCTCCCATGTGGTCAGGTAGTGATGAGTTACGTAGCCGTAAACAATCGATATCGTCTCCCCGATGAGTAGCGAAGAGGGCTGGCTCATGACGCAACGGGTGTCTATCAGGTTCAGCAAAAAAAACGCCAACAAGCACGCAGCTTGGCGATGTACTTTTTTTTTCGTGAATCCGTCCGCGTTGCTCGAGAGCGCCTGATTTTTAGGTTCTCGTCGCGGCGGATGCTCCAATTTATCTACGCTCGGACTCATGTCGTGTTCTCTCGCCTTTCAGACGTGATTATGCCCTAGAGGAACGGTGCGAGGGATCTAAAAGTGAAGGATAATGATTGTCCGCGCGACTTCAGTTGCAGACATCTTGATATTTATTTGGTACTGTGCGGCGCGGATAAGGAAGAACGTTGGAACTAGATTGGGCCAAGCCATCAGCACATCCGCACTGTGGGGAGCCAAAGCATTGTTGCCCACTCCTGCTTTCGCACCCCAATTCGAGCAAGTCATCGAATCAGCGGCCATGTCTCATGGGCTGACGCCGATGCTGATGGTCGGAGAAGTCGCTAGACTAATGAATGGGCTGTGCGCTGATTCTGATACGACGCTCATTGAGCTAGCCCAAAGTCAGGGCCGTAGCTGCGCCGGCGCCATTATGCCGTTGATAGAGACTGCGGACACGGTGTCGGATGCCNTTCGTATTATCTTAATGTACAACTGCCTCCATGCCGAGCCGCTGCACTGGACTGGTAGCATTCGAGGAAATCAGGCGGCGCTCACTGCCTGGCTTGACAGGCCAGCTGAGGTGACGTTTAAACAGGCTGAAAGAATCGTGCTGCTAGGAACGTTGCAAATAGTATCTGGGTTAACGGATTTATTGGGCGAGAGCTTCAAGCCGGTGTTGATTCGTATTAAGCCTTCCCAACTGAGTTCGGAGTGGCCAGATCAGTTTATGGGAGTGCCCATTGACGCTAATGCCGCCGAGACCGAGTTGCTGATCGATCGTGAATGTCTCGGCAAACCCAATCCCAANNGATGCACCCAGGCGGGCAACTCCAGGTTGAGAGAAATGAGAGAGCGGCACCATCAANATGCCGGCCCGGACCTGCTGAAAAACGATACTTGTAGCTGGATTCGGAGCCATCTACCTCAAGGAGATTGCGANTTGACGCATCTGGCTTTTCGTTTGAACTGCGACAAACGCACGCTGCAGCGGCGATTTGCGAAATATTTGGACTGTCGTTTCTCCGATCTGGTGGATGACGTGAGAGCGGAGATGTGTGTGCCGCTGGTCGAGAGTGGCGTATTCCCGACACAGGTTATCGCCGAGCAGCTTGGTTATGCTACCTCAGGTAATTTCAGCCGCTTTTTCCAGCGTCGCTTTGGCTGTGCACCCAGAGACTGGTCGCAACTTTCACTGGACACCTAAGCGGCGTCATTTGCGGTGGCCCTTGAAGTCCTGTTTAAGCGAGCTCCTGTTAGCTTGATATCGCCAGCCAAGCGAGATTAAGGCAAGTTAAACCGCGCATTTATCGCTGTTCTTTTCGCTTGTGAATCGCCTCCGCCGGCAGTAAACTCGCGCACCAGTTTGCAATGGAGGAAGTGCCCGATTGTTTTCAGCAGCCCGGAATACTGCCTCTACCAACAAAACCGTCACGGGAGAGCGGCAGTATTAAGAGCGAAAGCAACAGTAAAAAAGCGCTGACCAACGACCAAATAACAGCAGCTAATGTCCGTTTGGTTGATGCAGACGGAACCCAGGTGGGCATCGTGTCCAACGCCGAGGCGCAAGCTGCTGCNGAAGCGGCCGGCATGGATCTGGTGATGATGGCGGAGAACGACCCGCCTGTCTGCAAAGTCATGGACTACGGCAAGCATGTCTTTGAGTCCAAAAAGCAGAAAGCGGCGCAGCGTAAGCGAGCCAAGCGTACACAGATTAAGGAAATGAAGTTTCGTCCAGGGACGGAAGAGGGTGACTATCAGGTAAAGCTGCGCAACCTGGTGCGTTTCCTCGAAAATGGCGACAAGGCCAAAGTCACGCTGCGTTATCGCGGCCGTGAAATGGCTCATCAGGAAATCGGCATGGAGCTACTTAAGCGAGTAGAAGCTGATCTGATCGAATTGGGTAGTGTCGAGCAGTTTCCGAAAATGGAAGGTCGACAACTGACAATGGTAATCGCCCCCAAAAAACGGAGTTAGTGGCCCGTGAATGCCCTAACTTCCGGTTAACTCATCCACGACCGGTATGCCGGTCTGTGCCAATGCGGAGTAGTAGAGATGCCAAAAGCAAAAATTCACAGCGGGGCTGCCAAGCGGTTCAAGAAGACAGCGGGTGGCTACAAGCGCAAAAGCGCTTATAAAAGCCACATCCTGACCAAAATGACGACCAAGCGTAAGCGTCAATTGCGTGGGACCTCTCTGATCCATAAATCGGATGAGGTTTTGATAGATCGCATGTTACGCGCTAAATAGCGCCGAAGTTCATCAGGAGAATTGACTTATGCCTCGCGTAAAACGTGGAGTGACGGCGCATCGCCGCCACAAGAAAATTTTAAAGCAAGCCAAAGGCTACTATGGTGCCCGTTCGCGGGTATTTCGAGTTGCAAAGCAGGCTGTTACCAAGGCCGGGCAATACGCCTATCGTGATCGACGTCAACGTAAGCGACAGTTCAGGGCGTTGTGGATTACGCGGATCAATGCCCAGTCCCGGGCTAACGGAATGACATACAGTCGCCTGATCAATGGCTTAAAGCGCGCAGAGATCGGACTGGATCGTCGGGTATTGGCTGATCTGGCAGTGCACGATAAAGAAGCGTTTGCCGCCGTTGTCGAGCGTGCTCGTACAGCGTTGGCCGCCTGATAGCGATTACTGAGATCGCGGTCATTTGACTCAACAGTTTCAGGGGAGGCCATGGTCTCCCCTTTTTTGTTGACATCGTCAGATGTGAATCCGCAACATCGAATCTATGCAAGCACTAGATGACCTAAAGAACGAAGCAACCGCCGCTATTGCGTCAGCGGAAGACACTGCTGCGCTGGAAAAGCTGCGGGTCGAGTTGTTGGGCAAAAAAGGCAGCGTGACCGATTTACTGAAGTCCTTGGGTCAATTGGACTCGGCGGATCGTCCCAAAGCCGGCGCTGAAATCAACGAACTTAAACAACTGCTGAATAATTTGATCAGTGACCGCAAGCAAATACTTCAGCGCGCCGCAATTCGAGAACAGTTAGAGCAGGAAAGACTCGATGTCACTTTGTCGGGAAGGTTTGAATCGATGGGGTCTCTGCACCCGGTTACCCGCACAGTTGAACGCATGTCAGATTTTTTCGCACGCTTGGGTTTTCAGGTGGTTGAGGGGCCTGAAATTGAAGACGATTATCACAACTTTGAGGCGCTCAATATTCCTGCGCATCACCCTGCGAGGGCGATGCACGATACGTTTTACATCGATGAGTCCCACGTACTTCGCACCCATACCTCAGGAGTACAAATCCGGACCATGGAGACGCGGAAGCCACCGATCAGAGTGATTTGCCCCGGCAGGGTCTATCGCTGTGACTCCGATCTCACTCACTCTCCCATGTTCCATCAGGTAGAAGGTCTATTGATTGACGACGATGTCAGCTTTGGGCAACTGAAAGGTATCATTCAAGATTTCTTACACACCTTCTTCGAACAGGACGCGCTTGCAGTCAGATTTCGCCCTTCGTATTTTCCCTTTACTGAGCCCTCTGCTGAGGTCGATATTCAGTGCGTCAAGTGTGCGGGGGAAGGTTGTCGCGTTTGCAGTGGTACTGGATGGCTGGAGGTCATGGGTTGTGGCATGGTGCATCCACGGGTGCTGGAGATGAGTGGAATCGATACGGAGCATTTTCAGGGTTTCGCCTTCGGCATGGGTGTTGAGCGCTTAGCTATGTTGCGCTATGGCATTGGTGATCTTCGACTCAATTTTGAAAACGATCTGCGCTTTTTAGCGCAGTTTCTCTGAGGTGTCCGCGTGATTCTCTCTGAAAGCTGGCTCAGGGAATGGGTTAACCCCGACCTTAATACCCACGAGCTTGCGCATCAGCTAACGATGATCGGGCTCGAGGTTGACTCGNTGACACCGCTTGCCGAGGGATTGAGTGGCGTCGTGGTCGCCGAGATTGTCTCAGCGACACCGCATCCCGATGCTGACAANCTGAGGGTGTGCCAGGTCAATACTGGTACTGAAACTGTGCAGATTGTATGTGGCGCTCCCAATGCCGCCGAGGGCTTGAAGGCACCTTTGGCACAGCCGGGTGCCAGATTGCCCGGTGGCGTCAAGATCAAGAAAGCCAAGCTACGGGGCGTCGAATCTCAGGGCATGCTGTGTTCGGGTGCTGAACTGACATTGTCCGAAGATCACGATGGGCTGCTGGCTCTGGCGTCCGACGCGCCGGTAGGAACCNCAATCGACGTNTATCTGGACCTGAATGACTCGCTTATTGAAATAGGGCTGACACCCAATCGGGCGGATTGTCTGAGTGTGGCAGGGGNAGCGAGGGATCTGGCTGCGGTGACCGACACTGCNCTCACAATTCCTGAGATGGTGTCAGTAACCCCTACTATCGATGATCAGTTCCCCGTGGACATAGCATGCCCGTCAAAGTGTCCCCGTTACCTCGGGCGAGTNATTCGCAACGTAGAGGTGGCCAAGCCCACGCCACTTTTTATAGTTGAGCGTCTTCGACGCGCGGGTATCCGATCAATCGATGCAGTCGTGGATATCACCAACTATGTGATGCTAGAGCTCGGTCAGCCGCTGCACGCCTTTGACCTCGATGCGCTTGAGGGCGGTATTGTGGTGAGAGAAGCTGTTGATAAGGAGCGAATCATATTGCTCGACGGTGAGGAGCGCGCCCTGAGCGAAGGAACCTTGGTAATCGCCGATCACCGAAAGGCGCTCGCCATAGCGGGCATTATGGGAGGTGAGGGCAGTGGCGTCGGTGCTGAGACTCAACATCTTTTCCTTGAAGCCGCCTTCTTCACTCCTGAGCTCATGGCGGGTAAGGCTCGGCAATATGGTTTACATACGGATGCCTCTCATCGCTTTGAGCGGGGGGTGGATCCCGAACTTGCACATACAGCAATAGAGCGCGCTACTGCACTGTTTCTTGAGTGGGTAGGCGGTGAGGCGGGACCGATAGTTGATGCCACTGCAAANGNGGAGTTGCCCCAACGGGACACGGTGATCTTGCGGANATCGACCATTGAGCAAGTGCTGGGTATTCAGTTGTCCGATAGCGAAATACAGAGAATGCTTACAGCTCTTGGGTTTACGGCGGAAGCCGACTCCGCGCTAGGACAATGGCGCTGCACGGCGCCGAGTTGGCGATTCGATATGGGACGCGAAGCGGACCTCATAGAGGAAGTCGCGCGCCTGCACGGCTTTGATAATATTCCTGCNCAACCTTTGGGCGGCATGGGTGCCGCAACTGTAGAGCGCGAGGACCAAACTCCCGTATCTCTGCTGAAGCATCGTTTGGTCGCCAGAGGTTTTAACGAGGCTATTACGTTTAGCTTTGTTAGCCCCGAGCTCCAGCGACTGATTGATCCCGAGTTGGATCCTATTGCACTGCGAAATCCGATCTCCTCAGATCTCGCTGTTATGCGGACATCTTTGATACCCGGGTTATTGGGTGTGGCCGTACACAACATTAAACGACAACGCCCGCGGGTCCGCATATTTGAGACGGGTCTGCGCTTTTTCCCCGATGCAACCTTTACCCAGAGACCTGCGCTAGGGCTATTAATATGTGGCTCGCAATCTCCCGAGAGTTGGTCAGGTCAATCAGATTCTGTCGACTTTTATGATTTGAAGGGAGAGGTGCAGGCGCTACTCGCTGGTGTAGCGGAGGCGCTCGAGTTTCGGTCGGCGGCAAGGTCGGGACTTCACGATGGGCAGACGGCCGAGATTCTATTGGGTGGTGTGTTGATCGGCGTGATCGGTCGGATTCATCCTACCGCGGCAAGCGAACTCGATCTGCCCCGGCACACCTACGTTGCTGAATTGGATCTCGAAGCTATTACTCAGCGCAGCGTGCCACAATACCAGGATATTTCCCGCTATCCGGAAACGCGAAGAGACATTGCTATTGTGGTCGATCAGGCGGTACCTGCGATGGAGGTGTTGGCGTTGGCTCGATCTGCAGCAGGCCCTAATGTGAGCGATGCCTTGATTTTCGATGTTTATGAGGGTGACGGCATAGCG
Source organism: Halieaceae bacterium (assembly GCA_002683335.1). Lineage (GTDB taxonomy): Bacteria > Pseudomonadota > Gammaproteobacteria > Pseudomonadales > Halieaceae > Luminiphilus. Next base: position 926 of record NYTE01000026.1, on the reverse strand, counting down.
AAAAATGAGAAAAGTCTGGCCATAGGTTTGACTTTCCGCGACCAAAGTCGCACTCTGACGGACGAAGAGATTAGTGAATCACTAACTCAAGTGATTGTTTCCCTAGAGGAAAAATTGGGTGCCAAGCTGCGGCACTGAAGGGCGATATGACCGCACTGACCAAATCTGAATTGGCCGATCGGCTGCATGAACGTCTGGGGCTGAACAAGCGCGAGGCGAAGGAATTGGTAGAACAGTTTTTCGAGGAGATTCGCATGTGTCTCGAGAACAATGAGCAGGTGAAGCTCTCGGGATTTGGCAATTTTGATCTTCGCGATAAGAGGCAGCGCCCTGGTCGCAACCCCAAGACCGGCGAAGAGATCCCTATTTCTGCCCGCAGAGTTGTGACATTCAAGCCGGGACAAAAACTCAAGGCAAGGGTAGATGTGAGCATAGGCGAAGAAGGAATGCTTGATGTTTGACGCGAGTCACAACGATGAGCTCCCAGCGATTCCGGGTAAACGATATTTCACGATCGGCGAAGTCAGTGAGTTATGTGCGGTCAAGCCCCATGTGCTTCGGTATTGGGAGCAGGAATTTCCTCAACTGAGCCCAGTGAAGAGACGAGGCAACCGTCGCTATTATCAGCGCGAGGATGTGGAACTCGTCAGAACGATTCGCAGTTTGCTGTACTCTCAGGGTTACACCATCGGCGGCGCACGGCAGCGATTGAGTAACGAGCGGAGAGAGCCCACGCCCGTAGAAATACAGGCGGCGATTCGCGAAAGCTTGAGCGATTTGGAAAAAGCTCGTTCCCTGTTGTCTTCTGTTTAAACCCCTACCAATTTTGGGTATGATCCGCGTCCGTTCGGGGCGTAGCGCAGTCTGGTAGCGCACCACACTGGGGGTGTGGTGGTCGCAGGTTCAAATCCTGCCGTCCTGACCAA
>NYTE01000025.1 GCA_002683335.1 Halieaceae bacterium | reverse complement strand
GTCGGCCCCCAGACAGCAGCGCAGATTGCTGTGCGGGTGCGGGAGTCGGCCACCATTTTATGGAACGGGCCGCTCGGGGTGTTCGAGCACGACGCGTTTGCCGAGGGCACTCGGGTCCTCGCTGAGGCAATTGCTGAGAGTGAGGGTTTTTCCCTTGCCGGCGGTGGCGATACGCTGGCGGCAATCGACCAATTTGGAATTGCAGACGCGGTATCTTACATCTCTACCGGTGGCGGCGCGTTTCTGGAGTACGTAGAGGGAAGGACGCTTCCCGCAGTGGCGGTGTTGGCAGAGCGGGCGTCCGATTGAGGTACTTGTGGGTTGGACATGACGCGCGCGCGGCGACGGCAAAGCGCATACAATCATAAGTTGAATAAATAAAGAGAGAGAACCAGCAGAGGCGTATCGCTATGGCTTTGATTAGTTTGAGGCAGTTATTGGATCACGCGGCAGAGTATGGCTACGGCGTGCCGGCGTTTAACGTCAACAACCTTGAGCAGACCCGTGCCATTATGGAGGCGGCGGATAAGACCGATTCGGCCGTTATCATGCAGGCGAGCGCGGGTGCCCGAAAATACGCCGGAGCGCCATTTCTTCGCGCGTTGATGGAAGCGGCCATGACCGAATTTCCTCATATCCCGGTGGTTGTCCATCAGGACCACGGTACGTCTGCGGCGGTATGCCAACGATCCATTCAGCTGGGCTTTAGCTCTGTCATGATGGATGGCTCCTTGGGGGAGGATGGCAAGACGCCTATGGATTTCAGCTATAACGCGGGTGTTACGCGGCATGTTGTAGAGATGGCGCACGCCTGTGGTGTCTCGGTAGAGGGCGAAATTGGCTGTCTTGGCTCGCTTGAGACGGGGGAGGCGGGCGAGGAAGACGGCATCGGCGCGGCGGGTAAATTGAGCCACGATCAGTTGCTGACAGACCCTGAAGAGGCCGCGCAATTCGTGGCTGATACCGGGGTCGACGCGCTGGCAATCGCCTGCGGAACCAGCCATGGCGCCTACAAATTCACTCGCCCCCCAACCGGCGACATTCTGGCGATGGATCGTATCAAAGCCATACACGCCCGTATTCCCGGCACGCATCTGGTGATGCATGGTTCATCCGCGGTACCACAAGATTGGCTGGCCATCATTAATGAGTTTGGCGGTGAAATCCCCGAGACCTATGGTGTGCCCGTTGAGCAAGTGGTGGAGGGCATCAAGCACGGTGTCAGAAAAATCAATATCGATACCGATTTACGGTTGGCCTCTACGGGCGCTATTCGGCGTTTTTTAGCAGAGCATCCAGCCGAGTTTGATCCTCGCAAATATTTCACTGCTAGCCTCGATGCGATGAAGGCTATTTGTGTTGAGCGCTATGAGGCGTTTGGTACCGCGGGTAACGCGTCAAAGATCCAGCCACTGTCGCTCGCTGCGATGCAGTCACACTACGCAGCCTAGCGGCCGGCGGCGCTGGAACGAGTGGGCATTTTGCCAACCACGGATCGTGTGTTGGCCCTGCTTAAGCCTTATGATCAGTCGCTTTCCGGTGACGCGGTCATTTTATGTCACAGACTTATATCAAAAGGATACTCAATGCTCGCGTTTACGACGTTGCGCGTGAGACCCCGTTAGATGTCGCTCCGCTGTTGTCGTCTAGGCTTGGCAATCAAGCTTTTCTAAAGCGTGAGGACCTGCAGCCCGTCTTTTCTTTTAAGTGCCGCGGCGCCTATAACAAAATGAGCCGCCTCAACGCCGCAGCGCGTCAGGCTGGTGTTGTCGCCGCTTCAGCGGGCAATCATGCTCAAGGTGTAGCGTTAGCTGCTCAGACCTTGGGTATCAAGGCAAAGATCGTGATACCCGTAACCACGCCCGCAATCAAAGTGGACGCGGTCCGCGCGCGCGGTGCAACGGTCGTGTTGCATGGCGATTCTTTCGACGAGGCTGCCGTGCGTGCTCAGACATTCGTGAAACAGGAAGGCATGACGTTTATTCATCCCTTTGATGATCCAGATGTGATCGCTGGTCAAGGTACCGTTGCGATGGAGCTGGTGAGGCAAGCGCCGACCCCTTTGGATTACGTCTTCATTTGCTGTGGTGGAGGCGGGTTACTCGCGGGTATGGCAGCTTATTTGCGTTATGTATGGCCACAAACACGCATCATTGGCGTTGAGCCGGAGGATGCCGCATGTGTTCGCGCCGCACTAGATCAAGGAAGACGCGTCACCTTGCGAGAGGTGGGTTTATTTGCGGATGGATGTGCTGTGGCGCAGGTGGGTAAAGAGCCATTTCGATTGATTAAGGAGTACGTGGACGAGGTCATTACGGTCACTACTGACGAGATCTGTGCGGCGGTAAAAGACATTTTTGATGACACGCGTGCGATTGCTGAGCCTGCCGGCGCATTGGCGGTCGCAGGCATGAAAAAATTTGTCGAGCAACGTGAGGTCGCGGGCTGCTCCATGGCGGCGACGGTCAGCGGGGCGAATATGAATTTCGACCGGTTGCGTTACATCTCGGAGCGCACGGAAATAGGAGAGCGCCGCGAGGCTATCCTTAGCGTCACGATTCCTGAACGCGCAGGGGCATTTCGGGCCTTCTGCAGTGCTATCGGCAAACGCAATATCACCGAATTCAACTATCGTTATGAGAGCGCGGATCGCGCAAGGGTGTTCGTGGGTCTGACTATGGGCCCCGGTGATGAGGGCGCGGCTAAATTGCAGCAGACGCTGCAGAGAAAAGGTTATCAGGTGCTAAACATGACCGATAACGAGACAGCCAAGCTCCACCTTAGACACTTGATTGGCGGTCGACTCTCCAGTGATATCCAAGATGAAATGGTGTTTCGTGTCGAGTTTCCGGAGCGTCCGGGCAGCCTTTTACACTTTTTGAATGCACTCGGTAAAGATTACAGTATTACCCTCTTTCACTACCGAAATCATGGTGCTGCCTATGGCCGTATCTTGGTCGGCATGCAAGTGCCTTCCGGTAAGCGCGCGTCGCTGCGCAGCGCGCTGAATTGTCTTGGGTATCGTTTCTGGGATGAGACCGACAATCCGGCCTACCGGGAGCATCTCGGTCGTATAACGACTTGACAGTGATAACTCTTGGAGCGAGTCTTGCGAGCCGGGTTTGGCGTAACGTGGCGATGTGTCCACCAGCCAACCAGAAAATAACAAAACCGGTATGTGCGGTATGGGTAGGCTGGCTGGGGGGCTGGTGTGATGCGCGGAAATCGACCTGATCTCATTTGGGTGCTGACGGTAGTGGTGGTGCTGCTCACGATCGGTTTGCAGCTGAGCGAACCGCACAGGCCATCACTGTCTCCGCAGCAAGCTGGCATTATGGTCCAGTAGGCTCTGGTGTAGCGGGTTATGTTGTAAAGGGAGCGCTTCGGCAGGCGTTGCTCCGGGTTACCAGCAGTAGCTCACCTGTCTTATTTTTGGAATTGCCACCCTCTATTTTTTGGGGCTGAATAACTCCAGTCGTAGTTCACTCAAAAAACCCCAAAGGCGTTCGTCATGGGGCTCGGTCTCCCAACCGTCAACACGCTGTAGGGAAAAGCCCACTCCCAATCTGAAGCCGCGTGCCTCGCTGAATATCCTGTCGTAGTAGCCACCCCCGTAACCCAACCGAATACCATTGTCCCCACAGGCCAGCATGGGAGTGATAAAGAGGTCTATTTGGGAGAGCGTCACCGGAGGACTCGCAGCTAGGGGTTGGTTAACCCCGCCAATCGTCGTCTCGAGGGGATCACCGCTGCGCCAGCAATGAAAACTTAGGCCGTCGTCAGTGACACGAGGGTAGACAATGGTGGCGCCCTCCGATGACATGTGTTGAGACAGACAGCGCGGGTCAAACTCCGACTGATGTGGCAGATAGCTGGCGATGACGCGCGCTTTATGCCAAGCGGGCCATCGGTTCAGCAATGAGAGGGCTTGGGTCTCTGCTGTCCGCCGCTGAGTGAGGGAAAGATCGTTCCTCAATTGGCGCAGGGTTTTGCGCGTGGATGTTTTGTCAGCCGGCATGATCTTATTCACCATCTAGCAACGTTGTTCTCCGAAACCAAAATGGCAGGCTCCGTCCGCCGGCTTGGTAACCCGCTAACACGGGGTAGTCCCTAGTGGTTTTGAGAGCATTGCGCAGGTGCAATAAATAGAAAGAGAAGCCCGTGGCACCGCTGACGAATAAGCCCTTGAACCCTGCGGCTCAAGGTGGTGACCACCTCGCGGCTTCAGGCTTCCCGGTTCAAGCCAGGCTTGCTCAACCACCGCGTAGGTGCTCTCCGGGTACTGCATTATCGGCTCGAGGACAAATCGTCTGGCAAATACTTCAGGCCGACCCCAGTATAGCGAATTCCGGGTTCTAGTTAATCTCGAGTTGCCGCAGCTGATACAGCACCTCATCCAGCTGGCTGTTCAATGCAGATAATCGCTGTTGGTCTTCACTGCTCTCAGCACTACTGCCACCACCTTTCAGCGCTAAAAGCTCGTGACTGATATTTAGCGCGGCCATGATCGCAACGCGCTCCAAACCGACAACTTTGCCTGTCGATCGAATATCTCGCATATGCTGGTCGAGGTAGCGTGCGGCGCCTGCGAGCGCAGTCTCTTCATCGGGGGGACAAGCGACCTGATATTCCTTGTCGAGAATATCAACGCTGACTGTGTTGGGTCGGTTCATGCGCCGCCATCCAAAGAACGCAGCCTGGCAAGCGAGTTTTCGACGTGTTCGCTGGCCTGACGTTGCCGCTCCAGCAATTCGCGTCGTTCTCGTTGCAGCTCTGCCGCTCGAAGCTTAAGTGCACGGTTCTCTTTATTCAACTCGCGGCTCAGCTCTATGAGGTCGTTGACTTTTTTTTCCAGCGCCTGAATCAGGTTGTCGGCCACGGACGTTACACTGTGTAAGTTGCGAGTCGGCACTATAATGCGCGTCGTTTCGTCGGGTCAATGTGCTTGGTGGCAACCGAGCGCCCAAAGGGCGTTAGCTTAAGTGCGGTTTATGACCTCGTTTTGAACGTCACATTGATTTTTGCTAAATAGAGGAGGGCCCAGAAGTGTTACTAGATACGCTCGGTGCGTTTGAAGATATGCCCACGTGGGAGGAGGCGACAGAAGCGCTTTTTCATGCCGGGCATACACTGAACCCCTCTACCCTCCACGGTGCTATGGTTGGGCTGCTGGGTGCTGGTTTCAGCCCCCACAGTGAACAACATTTTTCCGCAACGGTCGCGGCTCTCGAAAAAGCACTTTCTATAGAAGCCACTGGGGAGCTGGTTGACTTTATCTCTCGACTCAGCCTTTCCACACTTTCCTCAGTTATCGACGCCGACTATACGTTTCAGCCTTTATTGCCTCCTGATGATGAAGCGATGGAAGATCGGCTTATGTCAATTTCGGACTGGACCGCTGGATTTTTATCGGGGTTTACTCAGGGCATTACTATCAGGGAGGCAGCAAGCGAGCCGATCCCGACTTTGACCGCAGAGGCGCTTAGGGATATGGCGGCTATAGCTCAGGTGGATACAGCAGAGGTGAACTCAGAGGATGCAGAGCGGCAGCTCGACGACATAATCGAATATATTCGCTTTGCCGCAATCAATATTGTGAGCGACGCCCAGTCAGCACAGGAAAATACCAGTGAAGATCTCTAAATCAGAATTTGCCAGACGACGTAAAAAATTGATGGGCATGATGGACCGGAACAGCATCGCCATTGTCCCCGGTGCGCGGGAGGTCACGCGAAGTCGAGATACTGAGTACCCCTTTCGACAGAACAGTGACTTGTTCTACCTAACCGGCTTTGAAGAACCTGATGCGGTACTCGTACTAATACCCGGACGTAGACAGGGTCAGGTTATCTTGTTTTGTCGTGAGCGAGATCCTGAGATGGAGCTGTGGAACGGTTATCGAGTCGGCCCAGAGGGAGCGGTTGCCTATCTTGGTGTGGACGACGCGTTTCCAGTAGACGATCTTGATGAAATTCTGCCTGGCCTCATTGAGGGGACGCAGCGCATTTACTATTCAATGGGACACGATGACGTTTTTGATCAGCGGGTCATGGGCTGGGTCAACCAGATCAGGCGGCTGGTCAGAACCGGTGCTGCGCCGCCTGCCGATTTCACAGATCTCGCTTTTTTGTTGCACGAGCACAGGTTAATCAAGTCTGCAGCCGAAATTCGGGTAATGCGCCGGGCAGGGGAAATCAGTTCAGAGGCGCATGCTCGCGCTATGCGTGAGTGCCAGCCTGGACGTTATGAATATCACCTTGAGGCGTCGATTCAGCATACTTTTGCCGAGTATGGCGCGCGTTTTCCTGCCTACAGCTCCATTGTCGGCTCGGGCCCTAACGCCTGCATATTGCACTATACCGAGAACAACGCGCGATTGCGTTCGGGTGATCTTGTTTTGATTGACGCTGGCTGTGAATTTCAGGGGTACGCGGCGGACATCACCCGCACTTTTCCTGTCAGCGGTCAGTTCACTGCTGAGCAGCGCGCCATTTACGACTTGGTCCTCGAAGCTCAGCGCGCAGCCATCGCTAAGGTAAAACCAGGCAATACCTGGAACCAGCCCCATGATGCAACGGTCAGGGTGATTACCAGAGGCTTGATTAAGCTCGGATTACTCAAAGGCAATGAGCGTGATCTCATCAAGGCAGAGGCCTATCGCGACTTTTACATGCATAGAGCTGGCCATTGGTTAGGGCTCGACGTGCATGATGTGGGTGAATACCGTGTCGCGGGGCGCTGGCGCCAATTGGAACCGGGCATGGTGCTTACTATTGAGCCGGGCATCTATATCGCACCGGGCAACAGCCGGGTAGCGAAACGGTGGCGAGGGATAGGCGTGCGAATTGAGGATGACGTTGTGGTCACTGATACAGGCTGTGATGTGCTGACCAAAGATGTGCCGAAGCGCGCTGAAGAGATCGAAGCGTTGATGGCCGGTACGGCGTGACTGCGATCCCCCACATCTTAATACTCGGCGGTGGCTTGGCGGGCCTCGCCTTCGCAGTTGCTATTGCCCGTGCGGGAGAAGCGCTTTCCGGCGCTTCATTTAAGGTGACGCTGCTTGAGGCACAATCATTTAAGTCGGGCACACCAAATCCCCTCGATACCCGTGCATCGGCTCTTAATTTACATTCGGTTGCATTGCTCAAGGACTGGGATATTTGGTCAAGTTTGGTGCCCCATTGTGGTGTGATTGAGGATATCCACGTGTCTCATCGAGGCCACTTTGGCAGCACATTAATGCAGTCACGGGATTTGGATGCCGAGGCACTGGGTTTTGTTGCGGAAAACCATAATCTGGGGCGTTATCTGCTTNAGCGAGCGCAAGGGCTGGGTGTGGAAATTCGCGCGCCGTTGAAGTGCACTTCGCTGCGCACTGATCAGGATCGGCCAGCCTTAGAGACCGAGGATTCCGAGGTGCTGGAAGCGGATCTTATTTTATTGGCGTCGGGGGTCACGCCCGATTGGTTCGATGACTTGGGTATTAGCATTCANGNGCGGCCTGCCCACACCCATGCGCTNGTATTCAACGCGGTTTTTCCCGGACGACAAGCGGGGTGTGCCTTCGAACGGTTCACTCAGCACGGGCCTCTGGCAGTACTGCCTCTGCCGTCGACCAGCCGACACGAGCAGCGCTACAACGTGGTGTGGTCTGTCTCAGAAACCGAGGTCGATGCGCTCATAGACCTGAGCGATGAACAGTTTTGTGGTCGGCTTCAGAAGGCTTTTGGGTGGCGTTTGGGTGCTGTGCGTGCAGTGGGAAGGCGCAGTCAATGGCCGCTGGTGCGAAGTCTGGCCTCTGAACAATGGCGGGCCGGGTTTTTANTAGTGGGTAACGCTGCTCACACGCTGCATCCGGTCGCCGGGCAGGGATTAAACCTCTCATTGAGAGAGGCGGATCTTCTTGCAAAAACCCTCATTGCCGCCGTTACCAGCGGGCAGCCGTTGTCTCGTATCAGCAGTTTGCGGGGGTATCTGACTCAAGTGGCGGCCGAGCAGCAGTTTCTGGCGAGCAGTACGGATTTACTGTCCACTCTTTTTAATCCGCGGGGTGTTTTACTCGATAGTCCGCGCAATGCGTCGCTGGCATTGCTCGATCTATTGCCGGGTGCGCGGGCGCACATTGCTCGCATAGGAACGGGGTATCGCCATGCATGAACACGACCCCGCAGGCAGTGCTGACGTACTGATCATTGGCGCGGGTATCGCCGGCCTATCGCTCGCAACCGCGTTGGGGCGCCAAGGTTTTCGCGTTTCTGTCATTGATGGAGCCAGCCGTCCTGAGGCGCCTAAGCCTGGTAAAGAGTTGCAAGACTGGGATCTGCGGGTCAGTGCGTTAACCCCGGCCTCTATCGCCTTCCTCGAGGAGATTGGGGCGTGGAGAGNCGCCTCAACACACCGTGCTGCGCCTTACCTAGCCATGCGAGTTTGGGATACGAACGGTAGTGGTAGCATCGTTTTCGACGCCGGCGAGGCGGATGCTTCCAGTCTTGGTCATATCGTTGAAAATAGGGAGATACTGCAGGCGTTGTTGCAGTGCGCACAAGCCTTGCCGCATGTCGAGCTGTGTTGGGGTCATGCACTAGAGACAATGTCGTCTGTGGAGCCGGGCTGGTTAGCAGCCTGTTCGACAGGGCGTGAATTTCACACAGCTTTGGCGATAGGTGCGGACGGNGCCCAATCCAAAGCGCGGCAATTGCTGGGAATGCCGACACGCGAATGGAGTTATGCGCAAACTGCGATTGTTGCCACGGTGGGTTTGGCCCATGGGCATGCAGCGACGTGTTGGCAAGTGTTTTTGGAGTCCGGCCCCCTGGCCATGCTGCCATTGGCGGATCCGCTGAAAGTCGCCATTGTCTGGTCNTTGGACGATGCAGCCCATCGTCAAATTGCGGCTTTGTCAGACGAGGCGTTCGTCGACGCACTTAATCGGGCGATAGGCCCCACTGGCCCGGTTTCTGAGGCGGTAGGATGCCGGGCTAGTTTTCCGCTATCGCAGCGTCATGCGCTGGAATATTGTGACGAGAGTTTTGCGTTGGTTGCCGATGCTGCCCACAATATTCATCCGTTAGCTGGCCAAGGAATAAACCTTGGGCTGAGTGACGTTGCGGTACTGACCCAAGAGCTGATCGCGGCACGAGACGGTGGATTGACTCTTTCAAGCTCGGTGCCATTGCGGCGCTATCAGCGGCGTCGGAAAACCGAGAACTTGGCGATGATGGCCGCAATGGAAGGCTTCAAGCGTGGCTTCGGGACCCTGAATCCATTGACTGTATTAGGCAGGAATCTGGGGTTAAACGTGGTGGACCGGCAAGGCTGGCTTAAGCGCTGGTTCATGCGTCAGGCTATCAGCTGAGTTTGTCGCTGGCGGCCGTATCAGGCTTCATGTGCGTAGGAGAACTTTACGGGTCTGCACCCCGAGGAATTATTTTATGCCGACACCCACGAGTGGGCGCGAAAGGAAGGTGATGGATCTATCACGGTCGGCATTACTGACCATGCCCAGCAAGCGCTGGGAGATGTGGTCTACGTGGAGTTGCCAAACGTCGGTGCGGAAGTTCTGGTGGGCGCTCAAACCGGGATTGCTGAGTCCGTGAAGGCGGCGTCGGATATTTTTGCTCCAGTGGACGGCACGGTGATGGCTATCAATGATGCGCTGGCCGACGAGCCGGAGCAGATTAATGAGGACCCCTCCCACAAAGGCTGGTTTTATAAACTGATGCCTGAAGATCCCCGGCAGCTCGATACCTTGTTGAGCGCGGCTGCTTATCGGGCGCTGCATACCGTTTTAGAGTAAGGCACCGCGCGCTTTTCATTCCCGCAGGGAGAGGATTGTCCAGCCTCTTTCTTGAGCGTGCAGCCGCAGCCTAGGGTCCGGGTCTACGGCAACGGGATGATCCACTGTGCTGAGTAGGGGCAGGTCATTGTGCGAATCGGAATAAAACCAGGTTTCCTCAAGATCTGGAGACGATGCTTCAGATGCCCGCCATTGTGCCCGCCACGCCTCAAGGTGCACGACCTTTCCCCGCTGAAAGCAGGGTAATCCCTCTGGCTTTCCGGTGTAGTGTTGGCGATCCATGCCTACCCCACTGCACAGCCAATGCTCAAACCCGAGACGCGCAGCCACGGGTTCCGCCACAACGGCGTGCGTTGCGGTCATTAAAAGGAGCACATCGCCTGCGATGCGATGTTGATCAATCAGCTCAAAGGCCTTATCCAATAGCATCGGCTCGATGCAATCTTGGATAAACTGTTGTTGTAGCACTTGAACTTCGCGGCGGCTCTTGCCCTGTAAGGGCCCCAATACAAAACTCAAATAGGCCTCCATATCCAGAGATCCAGCTTGATAGTCGGCATAGAACTGGTCATTTCGAGAGCGGTAATTGTCGGCTGATGCCCAGTTCTGCTCGCAGAGAAATTCCCCCCATCGGTGGTCGGAATCGCCTGCGAGCAGCGTGTTGTCCAGATCGAATATTGCCAGTGACATGGTGTGAAATCGCTTTTCCTAAATAAAAGGTCGCCAGTAAAGTGCTGCGGGCGGGGATGTATGGAAGAATACGGGACGGGAGCTTGCGCCAAAATAAGGCGTTACTCAATCACCATCGGTAAGGTGTGCTGTTTTGGATCCACAAACTGATAAAGAGCGCGTGATCGACAATGAGGGTTTTAGGCCCAATGTCGGGATCATAATCTGTAATCAAGAGGATCAAGTGCTGTGGGGACGCAGGATAAATGGCAAAGATTCCTGGCAGTTTCCTCAGGGTGGTGTGCATCGCGACGAAAGTCCTGAGCAAGCGATGTATCGGGAGCTGGAAGAGGAGGTTGGGTTGTTACCCGATACAGTCACGATTTTGGGCCGGACCTCGGGCTGGTTGCGCTATCGTTTGCCAAAGAGATATGTCCGAAAGAACGAGGCGCCGGTGTGTATAGGCCAGAAGCAAATTTGGTTTTTACTCCGTTTAGTCGCGCCGGAGAGTGATATTCGACTTGATGCCCATGAGGCGCCAGAGTTTGATCACTGGCGTTGGGTAAGTTTTTGGTACCCCGTGACGGCGGTGGTTGATTTCAAACAGGATGTCTATCGTCTGGCCCTCACAGAACTGGCGGCGCGCTTGTCGCCGTCGCGAAAAACCGCCAGAAAGCGCAGGCGGAGACGATAATGCTCGAGACGCTGCGCCGGCTGACTCAGGCAGTTAATGATGCGGACTCACTGGATGAGGCCTTAATATTGATAGTCGCGCAGGTGAGAGCGGCGATGAATACAGATGTCTGCACGGTTTATCTGCATGACAAGCGAAGTCAGAAGTTAGTGTTTCGTGCGACCGAGGGTCTCAACTTAGGCAAAGTGGGGCAATTTGGTCTTGGCTTTGATGAGGGCCTTGTAGGTTGGGTGGCAACCCGCGAGGAGCCTCTAAACCTGGAGGACGCCAGCGCGCATCCACAATTTCGGTTGGTCGAGGATTTGGGAGAGGAGCTATTCAGCGCATTCCTCGGGGCGCCGATTGTGCATCAGCGCGATCTCTTGGGTGTTTTGGTGGTGCAGCAAGGTGAGCGACGCCGCTTCTCTGAGGAAGAGGAGGCCTTTCTGGTCACGGTATCTGCGCAGCTTGCGGGGTTGATCGCGCATGCGGAGTTGGCGGGCGCCATCGGCCGAGCTTCTTCGCCTGAGGCGCAGCCAGAGAGCGTCTCGAGCAGCGCCGCGCGTCTGTCTGGAGTGGCGGCGTGCTCGGGGATTGGGATTGGCGTTGCGGCTTGGGTATCCCCTCATGCTGATCTGCAAACGGTGCCTTCTCGTGAGGCTGAGAGTCGTCATGCAGAACTTGCCGCGTTTCGCCAGGCATTGGCTGCTGTGCGTGCAGACATTCAGCAGGTAGCCGAAAACCTCCAGAGTGAATTAGGCCCTGAAGACAACGCGTTGTTTGGTGTCTACCTCAATATTCTCGATGACTCGACACTAGGTGGTGAAGTCGCTTCACTGATCAAGTCCGGTGAGTGGGCGCAGGGTGCGCTCAGCCAGGTGATGTTGCGTCATATCCGGCATTTTGAGCGAATGGAGCACTCTTATCTGCGAGAGCGTGCCGTTGATGTACGTGATCTGGGTACTCGGGTGCTGGGTTATTTACAGGACGCTTCTCGACAACAGATTGATTATCCCGCCCAAACCATTCTGGTAGCGGAAGAATTGACTGCGTCGACGCTGGGCGAAATTCCCCGGGATCGACTCGCAGGCATCGTCTCCATGCGCGGCAGCTCCAACAGCCACGCAGCCATCTTGGCCAGAGCAATGGGTATACCTGCTGTGGTGGGCGTTGAGGACTTGCCGCTGAGGCAAATGCCTGATCAGACGTTGGTGGTCGATGGCTATAACGGCCGCATTTACGTGAATCCTCATGCTGATCTACTTGCCCGTTTTGAGGCCTTGTTGGCAGAGGATCAAGCTTTGTCAGCCGAGCTTGCCCCTCTGGCTCGGCTGCCGGCTGCAACGCTCGACGGTGAGGCGATTCCTCTTTGGGTCAATACGGGTGTGGCGGCTGATGTGCAACGGGCTCAGGAGTTTGGCGCAGAGGGCGTAGGCCTTTACCGAACAGAAGTCAGTTTTTTGTTGCGAGACCGTTTTCCCAGCGAAGAGGAGCAGAGGCAGCTTTATCGCGAACAGCTCGAAGCTTTCCATCCGCTGCCGGTGACAATGCGAACGCTTGATATTGGGGGAGACAAGTCATTGCCCTATTTCCCCATTGAGGAATCGAATCCTTTCCTTGGTTGGCGCGGCATTCGGGTCACGCTGGATCATCCTGAGATATTCTTGACTCAGGTTCGAGCCATGCTGAGAGCGAACGAAGGGTTAAACAACCTGCGTATTCTACTGCCCATGGTGACCGCGATGGATGAGTGGCGCGCCGCACAAGAGCTGATTTCGCGATGTCATCAAGAGGTTCTGACCGAGGGCTGCACGTCTGCTTATCCACCGATTGGTGTCATGATAGAGGTGCCGGCTGCGGTCTATTTGGCGGACTCGTTAGCAGAAGAGGCGGATTTCCTCTCGGTGGGCTCTAATGACCTGACTCAATATTTACTGGCGGTAGACCGCGGAAATGCCAGGGTGGCAGGGCTCTATCAGTCATTGCATCCTGCGGTGCTTGCTGCACTGGCGCACATTGTTGGGGCGGCACATCGGCAGCAGAAATCTGTCAGTCTGTGTGGCGAATTGGCGGGCGATCCGCTTGCCGTGCCGTTATTGGTGGCGATGGGCTTCGATCAGCTATCTATGAATGCAGGGAGCTTACTGGTTACCAAACGTGTGCTCAGCGCGTTTACACGGGACGAGCTTGGTCAACTGATGACCGATGTACTATCACTTCTTTCAGCGCAGGAAGTCACATTAGCGCTGAGTTCGGCGCTGAGTGAGCGAGGTCTGGAAAGCTTTATTCGGCGCGGAGGGCCTGTCTGAGTGTTGACCTATCCTGATATTGATCCCGTCGCCATTGCGCTGGGCCCGGTCAAGATCCACTGGTACGGACTCACTTATATTGCAGGTTTCGCCTTCGCGTGGTGGCTCGCACGGCGTCGTGCCGAGACGCAGCCGCGCTCACCCCTCCTGCGTGATCAGGTAGACGATCTAATTTTTTATGCGGCGGTGGGCGTCGTGCTGGGCGGCAGGCTGGGTTACGCGTTTTTTTATGGTTTTGAGCGACTCTCCGCAGATCCGCTATGGTTATTCAGGCTCTGGGAAGGCGGCATGGCCTTTCACGGTGGCTTGCTCGGTGTGTTGGTCGCAATGGCAGTGTTTGCGCGGCAGCAAGGTATCGAATGGGGACGACTCATGGATTTTGTGGCGCCACTCGCCCCCGTCGGGTTGGCGCTGGGGAGGCTGGGTAATTTTATTGGGCAAGAACTGTGGGGAAGGGCCAGCGATATTTCCTGGGCTATGGTGTTTCCAAGGGATCCGCTTACCCTTGCGCGACACCCCTCACAGCTCTATCAATTTGCCCTTGAGGGCTGCCTGTTATTCGCGATTCTGATGTGGTTCAGTCGCCGCGACCGCCCGACCTGGGCGGTTTCCGCCGTGTTCTTGATGGGCTACGGAGCGCTGCGTTTTGCGGCTGAATTCTTTAGGGAGCCCGATACCCACATTGGATTCGATGCGCTGGGCTGGCTCACGCGCGGACAAATCTTGTGTATCCCGATGTTGATAATCGGTGCAGCGCTATTTTACCGGGCTTATCGGCCCCCGAACTCATGAGGGCATTATGCAGGCTTATCTCGACCTGTTAACCGATATTTTAGAAAGTGGTACTGACCGCGGCGATCGCACAGGTACCGGAACCCGCTCGGTATTCGGTCGGCAACTCAGATTTAATCTGAATAAGGGTTTCCCAATCCTGACCACCAAGCGGGTTCATTTTAAGAGCGTGGTTAACGAGCTGATCTGGTTTCTCAGTGGCGACACCAATACCCGCTGGCTGCGGGAGAACGGAGTTAGTATTTGGGATGAATGGGCCACTGATGAGGGAGAGTTGGGCCCTCTATACGGCGCACAGTGGCATTCGTGGCCGACCAAAGAGGGGGGCAGCATCAATCAGATTGACTACGTTGTGGACTGCTTAAAGCACCGCCCTGAGAGCCGACGTATTCTTTTCCACGCATGGAATGTGGAATATCTTCCAGATGAAGCGGTCAGTCCACAAGACAATGTACGCGCCGGTAAAATGGCTTTGCCTCCATGTCACCTGCTTTATCAGTTCTATGTTGCGGACGGTCAATTGTCTGCCCAGCTCTACATTCGCTCCAGTGATGTTTTTCTTGGTTTGCCCTTCAATATTGCTTCGGTTGCGCTACTGGTTCATATGCTGGCGCAGCAATGCCACCTTGGTGTTGGGGACGTCATTATTACTTTGGGAGACGCGCATCTTTACAGCAATCACCACGATCAAGTGGCAACTCAGCTTGAGCGGTCTCCGCAGCCGCTTCCGCAGTTGCAAGTACTGGGCGACCCTGAGTCGATTTATGGATATCGCTTCGAGGACTTTGCACTGGCTGGTTACGACCCGGCACCGCATATTGCCGCACCGGTAGCAATCTGATGAGCACCAAGCGATCTGATAATGATGTGCCAGTGGTGCTGGTGCTGGCCGCAGCAGAGAACGGTGTGATTGGCAGGGGCAACGCATTGCCCTGGGAATTGCCGGATGATCTGATGCACTTTAAGCGCACAACGATGGGGCATCCAATTGTGATGGGGCGCAAGACGTTTGACAGCGTTGGCTTCCCCCTGCCAGGGCGGCGCAATATTGTGATTACCCGCGACCGCCAATGGTCACATGAGGGCGTGTTAACCTGCCACGAGCTAAATGAGGCGTTAGAACGAGCATTCGAGCAAGCGCTGATCGATGGCGCCGATGCAGTGATGGTGGTGGGCGGCGCTGAAATCTATCGGTTGGCGCTGCCCCGGGCTGATAAGGTCATTTTGACGCGGGTTCACGATGAGGTAATCGGGGATGTGCGGTTTGATCTCGAGGTGTTTGCTGACTGGCGGCAAGTGTCATCGAGCCGGTACGAGGCGGTTGAAGGGAATAGTCATGCCTTTAGTATTGAAGAATTGGAGGCCCCTTGAAGCTGCCCGCGCCCCCAAACCAGACTGCAAACCATTTGCGTAACTGAAACGTAACAGGTAAATTCCTTCACCCAAACGATGATGGCGGCCATTAAAGGGATAATAACGCCACTGAATCCTGCTTGGATCGGTTGATAATCCGATTCATTCTGTATTTGTCTTTGAGAGGAAGCTTCAATCCAATGACTACGACTCGACTGAAAAGCTTACTGTTGGCGTTGTGTGTGGGCGGCAGTGCGACTATTGCTGGCGCACAGTCCATCGACCCGATTCTTGAGGTGGGTACGCAGCGCACAACCGCTGCTAAAGCCTCGCAAGCCAAAATCGACCGATTGGCTGATGAAACGGCCAGCCTGCTATCTGACTATAAAACGGTGACGAAGCAAGTAGACGGCCTAAAGGTTTACAACGCTCGGCTCGAGCGTCAAATCGCCAACCAAGAGCGTCGAATCAGGGATATCGACGAGTCGATCTCGGAAGCGTCGGTAATTCAGCGACAAATTCCACCTTTAGTCGTGCGGATGCTGGATGGTCTCGACCAGTTCATTAATTTCGACATGCCTTTCGATCTTGATACTCGTCTGGGTAACATTGAAGCGGTGCGCGCTAATATGGAACGGTCAGACGTTACGTCCGCTGAGGCTTTTCGTCAGGTGCTTGAGCTTTACTCTATTGAGCTACAGTACGGGCGAGGCATCGAATCATACAGCGACACCATTCTGTTGAATGGGACAGACAGAGAGGTTGATATCCTCCGCATTGGCAGAATAGCGCTGGTATACCAGAGCACCGATGGCGCTGAGACAGGCGCTTGGAATAAAGAAACTCAGAGCTGGGAACAGCTCTCTGCAGGGGATTACGCAGCTGCAGTGAGAAAAGGTGTTCGCATCGCCAAGAAGCAGGCGACGATCGAGCTGTTAAACATGCCTGTATCTGCGCCGGAGGCAAACTGAAATGCGTTCTCAATTGCTAAAAGTATCGGCTCTCGCCATGGCGAGTCTACTGTTTGCTCCCTTCAGTGTAGGCCAGGAGGGTGAGGTTGAAGCAGAGGCCCCACCGCCCCCTACCCCTCAGGAAATCGCTGCTGAAAATCTCGACCAACTTTTGCAGCTGGTTAAGCAGGGCCAAGCTCGCGCTTCCGCCGAAAGTCAGGCGCGCGAAGCGCGTTTTTCTCGGGATAAGGCCAATCAGGCGGCAGCCTTAAAGCGCGCTGAAGATGAGCGCACGCGCGAAGAGCGGCGTTCGGCCAGGCTTGAGAAACAGTTTGAAGATAACGAGCTACTGATTGCTGCTAAGCAGGAGCAATTACGCGAACGTCTGGGCACACTATCTGAGTTGTTCGGTCATTTAACTGCGGCCTCTGGTGACTTGGCGTCCAACATCGAGGTTTCACTGATCAGTTCGGAATATCCCGATCGAGAGGGCTTCTTGAAGGCGCTGATCGCCAAAATGACGGGTTCTGATCAATTGCCGAAGATTGCTGAAATAGAACGCGTTTGGTTTGAGTTGCTCCGTGAGATTCGCGAGCAAGGTGAGATTAGTCGTTACACTGCTCAGGTTGCGACGCCCTCGGGCCAGCTGAACGAACGTGAAGTCGTCCGCATCGGGGCCTTTAACATCATCGACACCGATGGTAACTATCTTTCCTTCAACATTGATCAGCTGGCTGAACTGCCGCGTCAACCCGGCGGTGGTTTTAATGCCCAGGCGCAGGACTTGGCATCAGCGCAGGCTGGCCTTTCCCAGTTTGGGATCGATCCGACTGGGCCGACCGGGGGATCATTTCTTGCCGCTATTATCGACAGCCCGACAATCTCCGAGCGTTGGCATCAAGGTGGCTATGTTGGCTATGCCATCACAGCGGTCGGTGCCTTTGCCTTCGTTCTAGCGATTTATCGATTATTGGTCCTGACCCTTGTCGGGGGTAAGGTCTCTGCGCAGCTCAAGACAGGGTCTGCCCGCGATGACAATCCTTTGGGTCGTGTGTTGAAGGTGCATGAAGCTAATCCCAATATGGATCCTGAAACGCTGGAATTGAAAATGGCCGAGGCGGTGCTCAGCGAAACCCCCAAGCTCGAGCAAGGCCTCACTTTGCTTAAGATTATCGCCGCAGTAGCGCCGCTGATGGGTCTTCTGGGCACAGTGACAGGGATGATCATCACTTTCCAAGCCATTACTATTTTTGGAGCGGGTGACCCCAAGGCTATGGCGGGGGGTATTTCTTCTGCTCTGGTAACGACCGTGTTGGGTCTGCTGGTGGCGATTCCAACTGTCTTGCTCCACACGGTTGTGAATGGCCGCTCCCAGCGCATCATCCATGTGTTGCATGAGCAAGCCACGGGTATCGTGGCGGAGCACTCTGAGCGCGCCCACAACTGATTCTTCGGGGAGGCTAGCTGTCGATGGGTATCTTCGAGGTCATTCTTGCCTTTATGGAGAAGGGAGGAAATGTGCTGTGGCTGATTGCCGCACTCGTCTTCTTTATGTGGACCCTGATCTTTGAGCGCATGTGGTACTTCTCCTCCGTTTGGAAAAGCGATCGAGCGGCTGTCATTTCCAACTGGGAGGGGCGGCCAGAGAGAAAGTCATGGAACGCCAAGAAAATCCGGCAGCGGCTCTTATCAGAGAGCCGTGAGCTGATTAACGACAATATGAACGTGATTGCCACCTGTGTTGCGCTGTGTCCTCTCCTGGGCTTGCTGGGCACAGTGACGGGTATGATCGAGGTGTTTAATGTCATGGCAGTGACCGGTGGTGGTGACGCCAAGTCCATGGCGGGTGGTGTTGAGCGATCTACTATCCCGACGATGGCGGGCATGGTGGCTGCTTTGTCGGGATTGTTTGCGAATACTTATCTGCAACGAATTACGACGCGGGAGCAGCAGCTTTTGACCGATCAATTGACCTCGGATCATTGACCTTCGTCTAGGTTGAGGAATTCATGCGAAAACTAGCCAGAGAACAGGATCAGGGCGGGGCCGAGATTGATTTAACGCCAATGCTCGATGTCGTGTTCATCATGTTGATCTTTTTTATTGTGGTGGCGTCCTTCATTAAGGAAGCAGGCGTTGAGGTAAATCGCCCCGACGACAATCAACCGGATGATCCCGAAGACGCCACTAGTATCGTGGTCGAGATCGCTTCAGACAATCAAATATGGATGGAGAATCGTCGCGTCGATATTCGTGCGGTTAGGGCAAACATCCAGCGACTCCTCGCCGAAGACCCGGACGCTCCAGTGACAGTAAAGGTAGAAAAAGGCGCGGAGGCGGGAATCGTTATTGACGTTGCTGACGCAGCGCGCGAGTCAGGTGTGGGCGCTGTGAACTGGGCCTCGGATCGTTAAGGGGTAATGTTATGAGTATGCGTGATCAGGCCAGGCCATCGACGGGGCAAGAGGAGAATCAGATTGATCTGACCCCGATGCTTGACGTCGTTTTCATCATGCTGATTTTCTTTATTGTCACCTCTTCGTTTGTAAAAGAGCCGGGCGTTGAGTTGTTTAAACCACAGGCTTCAACACAAGAGGCGTGTGAGCGCGGAACCATTATCTTTGCGGTCGACGCAAATGGGGACATTTACTACAACAAAAATAAAGTGCCTATGGACCGTGTGATGAGAACCGCTGAGGCAGCTAAAAAAGAAGCGCCCCAGGCGAACTTCGTCGTTCAGGTGGATCGCGAAACACCGGCTTACGTAGTAGAAGACTTGATCGACACTGTGCGACCGATTTTGACAGCACCACCCTGTATTTCCACGGATGAAGAGGCCTGACAGTTATGGGTAGCTCAGCTCGTATTGCGGTCAGTGCTGCGCTCGCCATACCGGTGGCCATTGCGCTATTTTTCATCATGCATACTCTGGTCAGTCGTGATTTCCAGCAAGAAGATGTCAAGGCCCGTAAAATTGCCGATATTGTGGTGCCGGATAAAACAATCGAAACCAATTTAAAGGAAGTTAAGCCCGAGAAGGTAGACGACCCCGAGGAACCACCTCCGGATCTGGAGCCCATTCAGTTTGACTCGCAGCTCGACATGAACATGGCAAATATGGCGCCTACTACTGGGGTCAAACTTAATTTGAGCGCCTCGGGGATGTCTTCCGGGGATGGAGAATACCTTCCCATTGTTAAAGTGGCGCCAATCTATCCGCGCAGAGCGCAGACTCGCGGCATTTCGGGCTATTGTATTGTTGAGTACACCGTGACCAAAACGGGTTCGATTCGCGACCCCTTCGCGGTTGATTGTCAGCCTAGCGGCATCTTCGAACGAGCCTCTCTAAAGGCCTCCCTCAAGTTCAAATATAAGCCGCGAGTGGTGGATGGGGAGCCGATCGAGGTAGCGGGAGTGCAGAACAAGTTCACTTATGAGCTGGAAAATTAAAATGAAAGGCGCGGTTATGGTAGGCATTTCTTTGCTTCGAATTTCGGCGATATCGGCTGTGATGTTGTCATCGATTATTGTGCTGGACCGCATTGAGCCAGGCTTTTTGCTTTCTGAGGCAGTGGCGCAAGACGATAAGCCGAAAAAGGATACGAGAGAGACGCGCCGTACCCCTGCGCTTCGCAATAAGGTCTATGAGCGGTTAGCGGAGGCGCAAACGCTGGCAGAGGGTAAAGAGTACGCAGCCGCAGCGACTATTCTCGACGACATGATCTCTGAAGATGGCAAGCGTGCGCTCAATAGTTATGAATTGGCCAACGTTTACAATCTCCATGCTTTTTTGAGCTATGTGAAGGAGGACTATGCGGCCTCTCTCAGATATTACCAACAAGTTATTGCGCAGCCCGATATTCCTCTGGCGATGGAGATCAATACCCGTTTTACAGTAGCCCAGTTGTATTTTGTGCAGGAAAAATGGCAGCAAGGTATTGATGCGCTGCTTATGTGGTTTGACTTGAATGAGCAGCCCAACGCAGATGCCTACGTTTTGCTGGCACAAGGTTATTATCAGGTCAAAAAGTATGATTTAGCGCTAAACAACGTGGAGACAGCAATCTCTATGCATGAGACTGCGGGCAAGTTGCCCAAGGAGCAGTGGTATAACTTGGCTCGGTTTTTATATTTCGATAAGGACGACTTTGTTTCTGCGCTGGACGTACTGAACACGCTTCTGATTTATTACCCTAAAAAACAGTACTGGGTCCAGGCCTCACACCTCTACGGCGAATTGAAAGACGAAAAGCGCCAGTTGGCTTTGATGGAGACTGCGTATGAACAAGGGTTCCTTGATCGGTCCAGTGAGCTGGTAACGATGGCGTACCTATACCTCAGCGCAGAAGTGCCCTACTTTGCCGGTTCCGTAATGCAGCGCGGTTTCGAAGACGAGTTGGTAGATGACAAATCTAAGAATTATGAGTTGGCCGGCAGCGCCTGGGCGCAGGCAAGGGAGGTGGAAAAATCGATCCCTATGATGGAAAAGGCGGCGGCGAAATCTGATGAAGGCGAGTTATATGTGCGTTTGGGGAACGTCTATCTTGATGGTGACCAATTTTCCAAGGCGGCTGATTCGGTTCAGAAAGGCTTGAAAAAAGGCGGTGTAAAGCGCCCCGATCAGGCAAGACTTGTTCTGGGTATGTCTTACTTTAACTTGGGTGAATATGACAAAGCTCGACGCGCCTTCAGGGCGGCAGGTAAAGACGAGCGCTCCAAATCCTACTCGCAACAGTGGATCAAGTACATAGCCAGTGAAGAAAACCGGCAGAGAGAGTTGGAGAGGGACATTTTTTGAGGCCAGCCAGTCGGCACAAAAAAAGGGCCCTTTGGGGCCCTTTTTGATTCGTAGAATTGTTGCTCAACTTGGTTTTGGCCAGTAGCACCGGGCACTGCCAACCACTCTCGCCGCCCAACTACCTAGGGTGGCGATATATTCCCTCACTCATAACGCCTGAACTGCAAGGGCCACGCTGTGCTTGTAACGGCCGATAGTGTACCGGCAAGCCGCAATACTCAACGTGGCTATCCCTCCGACTGCGCCTCTGGGAGCGCGCAGCCCACTGAATAGGTTGCTACGGTATGGAGAGCTTACTGCGGATGGACGTTTTCCGCTTGAGGACCTTTTTGACCGTCGGTGACGGTGAACTCTACCTTTTGTCCATCGGTGAGGGTTTTAAAGCCATCACCTTGAATAGCGCTGAAGTGTACAAAGACATCCGGCCCATCCTCTTGTGCTATGAAGCCATAGCCTTTTGTCTCGTTAAACCACTTCACGGTACCCGTTACTGTTGACATTTTTCACTACCTTTAATTACGATTATTTCACCCTATTGGGCTGTTGCGCTTGATGGGAACGAAACCGAAGACCGAAGACTACAGTGGCTCAAGATAAAGCGCGCTGGTTATCCAGCCTTCCCAGTGTAGCACTCTCATAGACCAGCGCAGGTGAATTTTTTTGGTCACTATTGGCCTAAATTTTGGGGTCCTTGCTCACCTTACGGGCAAAATTTTCATGAGATCCGTCTTGCCTGCGTCAGCCTGAGTGTTGCCCATGGTGATCAGAATGTGATCTCCCCTCGTCAGAAATCCGCCGTCGACAAGAAATTCAATGGTTCGTGCCTCGAGATCCTCACGGGCGAATGCGGTGTAATCGAAAAAGAGCGGTACAACACCGCGGCAAAGCGCCAGCCGTTGCAATGTGTCTGCACGCCGTGTCAGAGCGAAGATGGGCAGTCCGGAAGAGAGCCGCGACATCATGGTCGGCGTAGTGCCCCGCTCAGTGAGGCAAGCGATGCCCCTGACACCGGGGAAGTGATTGGCGCCATACATCGCAGACAGGGCGATAGTCTCCTGCACGCTCGAGAACTCCCGATCCAGTCGATATCGGGAAGTTCGTGCTACTGGGTGTTGCTCAGCGCCAATGGCAGCCTCTGCCATAGCAGTGACGACTTCGACCGGAAAGTCACCGACAGCTGTTTCTGCTGACAGCATCACCGCATCTGTGCCATCGAGCACGGCGTTGGCAACGTCGAATACTTCGGCGCGTGTAGGCATCGAATTGCTGATCATTGATTCCATCATTTGGGTCGCTGTGATCACCATACGATCGCGTTTGCGCGTTGTAGAGATCAGGTTCTTCTGAATACCGATCAGCTGCGCATCCCCCACCTCTACACCAAGGTCGCCGCGAGCCACCATGACTCCGTCACTGGCATCGATGATGCTATTAAGCAACTCCGTATCGGCAACCACCTCGGCGCGCTCTATCTTTGCGACAATTGCCGGATCCAGCCCTTGATCCGCCAGTAACCTTCTCGCCTCCTCGATATCTTTTGCGTTCGATACAAAAGACACGGCCACGAAATCGGGCTCAATCTGGGGCATAGCAGCAATGTCGTCGAGATCTTTTTCTGTGAGTGCAGGGGCTGCTAGCCCGCCACCAAGCTTGTTAACGCCTTTTCGTGAACTCAGCCGTCCGCCAATGAGTACGGTGCAATCTACGGATTGATCTGAAACGTCGTCAACCCGCAAGCGCAGCTTGCCGTCATCCAGCAGTAGGATGTCGTCTGCTTTGACGCTCGCGGGAAGCGCTTCATATTCGACACTCACACCGCGGTGATCACCTGCTTCGGCTGCAATGTCGAGGCTAAGTTGGAAGGGATCACCCGCTTGAAGCACAACACCTCCCTGGGAAAAGCCACCTACGCGGATCTTAGGCCCTTGGAGGTCAGCCAGAATGCCAACGTATCGCCCATGGTGACCAGCCTGCTTACGGATAAAGCGCGCAACTTGGGCATGATCTGCTTGTGCGCCATGACTGAAATTCAGGCGGAATACATCGACGCCTGCGGCGAGCAAGCGCCCTATCATGTCCTGACTACTGCTGCCCGGACCAATAGTGGCGACAATTTTGGTTCTCCGTAGTGAGTTAGGCTTCATTGAGGGGGGGGTCGTCACGGGGTCGCGAGCTCCATTTAATTGTGTAAAGCGGTTAAGGCGTGTAACTGTTCGTCAAGACAAATATCGAGCACGTTTCGTCTTTGAATGCGACTGGCTTTATTCGCCCGAACCGGACATTGTCTCCTCGGCAATATTCCAGTGCCGGCCTTTTCCGGCACGCTGTGGTAGTGGTTGACTACAATCCACTAAATTATGGCAGGATCGCGTGTGCCAGTGCTATGACACAATACCGGACTGGAAAGAAAATCGTTCTTGTGAGTCATTTTCAACCATGAGCCCTATGTGATGCAGAGATGATGGCTTCCCCAGAAGCAAGACGCCCCAATCCACCCATGGGTTATGCCTGTGAGTGCACGATACCCTATTCGAGGCAGATGGCACTGGTAGCGGAGTTCCATGTACACCGGATCAGGCCGTCCAGAATTGCCTATCGTTTGGGTATCGATATAGCGCGGGTTGAGGGTTGGTTATCGGGCGAGCAAGATGGTGAGCGATTTCAGCGATTGGTTACCGCTTGTAAAAAAAGAAATTACCAAGCGCAGATGAAACGGGCTGATCGCTTTCACGGGCAACAGGCATACGAAATGCGCTTGGCCGCTCAAAACGATCTTCGGCAGGATCAGTGGTCCCTGCGATAAGCCATTATGTACAGTGTGTCTAAATTGGGCACGGAGGACTTATGACTGACCGCATTCACAAAGTGTTGGAGAACTGGCACCAGATTATGACCGGTGGTGCCAGCGAGGGCTTGCGTGAACTGCTCTCCCCCGACTGTGCCTTCTGGTCGCCCGTGGTACACACCCCGCAGCAGGGTCGCGACATTACTTTTCTCTATTTGGGTGCCGCGAGTCAGGTTTTTGGCACCGATTTTAGATACGTCCGGCAGATTATTCAGGCAGACTCGGCAATGCTTGAGTTCGAGTGCTCGATAGAGGGGATACATATCAATGGTGTGGACATTATTCAGGTGGAAAACGGGCAGATCACTGATTTCAAAGTGATGGTGCGCCCGCTGAAAGCGGTACATAAGGTCCACGAGCGGATGATGAGCATGCTCGAAACTATGGCGCCACCAGCCTCTGCCTGACCACAACCGCTGAGCGCGCGACGTGAGCGAGTAGCGCACTGGCATTCCCGCGTTGATTCGGTTTGAATCAGGCTCTCTACAGGCAGGAGCCAGCCTGCGTCTCCGAGCGATCCGGTAGAGCTTGAGGCAAACTGTGACCACAGCTACACTTTAACGGGTCTGGAACAAGGAACTCCCAACATGTCGCTGATTGTTAAAACCACCTATCGTGTACGAGACGCTGACAAGGCCTCGTTTCTGGCGGATTTTTCTGTTGTCGCCCAGGCAACCATGGCCGCACCAGCGTGTGATTGGATCTACGTTGCCGAGGATCTTGAAGAAGACACGGTAGTGGCAATGTCGTATTGGCAATCAGAAGCTGGCTTTGATGACCACCTCAGATGGCGAATCGGTACCAGTCGGTGGACCGAGATGGAGCAGAAGTATCTCGAGGATCAGCCAGACTATAAATTGATGCCCGTGATGTTTCGTTTCCGCGATCACGCATAAAGTAAAGGCGCCCCATCTAGCTGGGTTGTCTTCACGCCGGCGCCTAAACTTAGTCCGAGTTCACTCGTTTAGTATCGATCAAGTGATTCGCAAGCTCCTCCGCCTGAGTTTTTGATAGACCCATGCGTTCGCGTAGAGCCTCGATCTCCTCGGCCTCTTCGGCAGAAATGATGCCATCGTCAAGCGCTTCGCGGACTTTGTGCTCAAATTCGGCATATTGCTTGGACATTTGCTTGGAAAAGCCGGCACCGACAATACCCGTCAGCAGCGCCACGGTGCAGACGCCCATCATGGCGGTCATGGCGCCAATGATTTTTCCCCCTGCCGTCACTGGAGATACATCACCATAACCGACAGTGGTCAGTGTCACGATCGCCCACCACATGGTTTCAGGAATTGATGGAAAAGCATCAGGCTGTGCATCCCGCTCTGCGAGGTAAATCAAGGAGCTCGATAAAAACAGCGCAACGACCATCAGATAGAGAGCGGCCCCAAAGGCCTGCCGCTCAGAATGAATGGCTGATACGAGATCTTCCAGTGCTGTTGTGAAGTGGCTCAGCTTGAGTAGCCGCGCGAGTCGCATCACTCTAAGCAATCTAAGATCAGCGCCGACCCAAATGAATTGCAGCAGAGTGGGCAGTATTGCAATCAGGTCGATAAGCCCTGTGAAGCTAAAAATATAGTTGAGCCTTTTACCCAGCGCTGTTTTGCCTTCCAGATCGCGATTATCGGGCGCAGACCAAATTCTCAACACGTATTCAACTGAGAAGAAGATGACAGAGATAAATTCAAATACCAGCAGTTCCGGGGACCACTTCGCCTCAATGGCGGTAACGGATTCCAGCGTTATCGCTACAAGGCTCAATATGATCAGCAAAAACAGAAACGTGTTCAATCTGCGAGCGGCGACTTTATGTTCGGATGACCTTTCAAAAAGTGAACCAATGTATTGGCGGCTATTCAATGTTAAGTCCCTGTAAGGTACGAATAAGAGCGATGTGTAGTTGCCGCTTTTTCAAGCATGCAGTATGTTGCCAGTAAGACGCACCTAAGGTAAGTGCTAAAAACGACGGCGCCCTGCCGCTGATGCGGTAAATAGCGGTAGGACGTGCCCCGACACGAGGTGGGCGCATGCTGTGCCAGGTATAGGGGCAAGAAGCAGACAGTGTGATGAATCTGAAATTCGTGATGGCTACTTTGATGATGTTATTGCTGCCTTCCCTGACGCAAGGGGAACCTGTTGCGAGTGCATCTTATAAAGACGTATGTAAGAAAATGCAGCAAGAAGGCGTGGCGAGCCGCACGCAAACGACGCCCGCTTCAGAGGCGGTCACGGATAATGTTATTGTGGTGGTTGGGGCTGGCTCGCGCACAACTCAACGACACAACCGCCCCCTCTCTAATTCAGAAATCATTGTTGGCGCTAATATGACGCAGATTTCCACGGTCAATGGCGACGCTAAAAGTAGTGATCTGGGCTCAGCGACTTCAGCTAACCCATGTCGCTAAACTGAGGTAGATCACTGGAGATGACTGCTGAGCAACGACTGATCGGGAGCAGTGCGGTTACCCGGGAGCTTCTCGCCTATCTCGAAAAAATCTCTCCGACTGATGCCCCGGTGCTGCTGCGCGGTGCCACCGGTGTGGGAAAAGAGTTAGTCGCCAGAGAGATTCATCGTTTGTCTGGCAGGGAGTCGCGAGGCCAATTCATCGCGGTCAATTGTAGTGCTATCCCTACCGAGCTGCTCGAAAGCGAACTCTTCGGCCATGAAAAGGGCGCGTTCTCGGGCGCAGTTACGAGCTATCAGGGTAGGATGCGGCTGGCGAATGGTGGCTCATTGTTGCTGGATGAAATTGGGGATATGCATGCCGACTTACAGGCAAAGCTCTTACGAGCTGTCCAGGAGGGCGTGGTAACACCCGTAGGGTCCGGCAAAGAAATTACCGTCGATGTTCGTATTATTTCGGCTACCCATAAACCGCTGGAGGAATTGATCGATCAAGGTCAATTCCGGGAGGATCTGTTTTTTCGTTTGAATGTCATTCCCATAACTGTGGCGCCGCTGCGAGAGCGACCAGAGGAAATTGTCGAGCTTTTTGATTATTTCAGCGATACCTATGCACTGCATGGGGAGAATATTAAGCTCAATGCGCGATCTATTAGCTTGCTACAGACCTATCCGTGGCCTGGTAATGTGCGCGAATTAGAGAACTTCTGCCGACGGCTCTCTGCGCTGTATGCGGGTGAGACGATCAACCTTTACGAGTTGCCCACAAACTTTTTGCCGCCGCAGATGGTCAAGTTGATGGGACCGGATTCTGTTNAAGCCNNAGGACCGTTGGGGGCTCCGTTATTTGATGTTGAACCCAAGNACNTGCTTGAATTTGGCGAAGAAGATGANGANGGNTTNAGCCGAGTACTGGGCATNACGGCCGCTGAAACGCCCNCCGAAATGGATTTAAACGAGGCATCTTTAAAAGACCGTGTTAGCGATTTTGAAAGACAGNTGATCGAAAAAGCGCTTGCTGATGCCAATGGCAATATTTCTGAGGCCTCCCGGCTGCTGGGTGTAAAGCGAACCACCTTGATTGAGAAAATGACGAGGCTGAATATTACGAAAAGCTGACGCTAAACCGTCATTTTTTTGACACACACTGTCAAATAACCGCGATTTTGTGCACATAGAAATCCGTAACTTCATGAAATAAATAATAAAATAAATGCTGGCCTCGCCTTTGCTGTGTTGTGTGTACACGCGATGGGAAGTAGCTCAGTGTCCAGAGACTCTATTTTAGATCTTCAGTTGAATGTTCTGGCTGTCCGTGGGACGGGCTTCCCCGAGGAGCGTCTGCAGGCGTTCGTCGATAGCCAACTTGTTCTTACCCAGGCCCCGCAGACTTTTATCGAAAGAGCGGCTCAGGGTGGTCCTTCATGTATTGCGGTGGGCCCCGCTTGGTCGTTGGAGGAGCCGTATTTACGACAAGTCCTGCAGCAGGCGCCCGAGGGCTCAGTCCTGTTGAGTCCAGAAGGGGATGTCAAACTGGCGCATTTGGCTGGGTTACTGCGATTTGGCGCCCTGGAAAGTTACTCTGATGCCGCAGATTGGTCCCTCATTCTTGAACGGGTGCTGTCGGTATCGAGGACCGAAGCTACTGAGTCACTTGAACGAAGCGAGCGCGTCCCTCACGAGGCCATTGCGGCCCGTGGTCAGCGTAAGCAAGTTGTTTTTAGTGACCCTACTAGCAAGGCGATGCTGGCATTGGTTCAGCGAGTGGCACAAGTCGATGTTACCGCTTTGCTTTCTGGCCCTTCAGGGGTTGGTAAAGAGGTTGTTGCACAGATTCTTCATAATGCTTCAAGCAGGGCCTCGGGCCCATTTATTGCGCTGAATTGTTCAGCCATGCCCGAGCACCTGGTAGAAAGCATTCTGTTTGGCCACATCAAAGGCTCGTTTACGGGGGCAATAAAGGATCAGCCCGGCATTTTTGAAGAGGCACATAACGGCACCTTGTTTCTGGACGAGGTTGGTGAGTTACCGCTTCACATTCAACCCAAATTACTCCGTGTTATTCAGGAGCGTAAAGCGGCCCGCATTGGCACCACGAAAGAGGTTCAGTTTGATGTTCGGCTTGTCGCAGCGACCAACCGTAATTTGGTCGATCTGGTAAAACGGGGCGAGTTCCGTGAGGATTTGCTCTACCGGCTGAATGCGTTTCATATTGGCATACCGCCGCTCCGTGAGCGCCCCGAAGACATTCGCCAGTTGGCGATCACCTTTGCGGCTTCTGAGCAGCTTGCCGGACTCGGCATGCAAATCGAAGAGGCGGCTATTCAACAGTTAATGTCGCACGACTGGCCAGGTAATGTCCGCGAGCTGGACAATGTCATTTGTCGCGCCAAAGTACTCGCCATTCATAATGTTATCCAGCCAGAGCATATTTATTTTGATGCCTTAGAATTCTCGCCTGACACACTCAGTTCTACCTCGGCTGCAGTCCCATCAGCCCCCGTTGTCACACCATTGGCATCCGGTCATGCGATGCAACCGGATCAGGATCTGGTTTCTGCCAAGGAGCAGGCAGAATGGCAGTTGATTCAGGCGGCACTACAGGAGACAGACTCCAAAAAAGAAGCCGCTGAGCGATTGGGTATTAGCCCCAGAACACTACGACATAAACTCCAGAAGCTGAAAACGTCCGAACCGGACGCAATGCAATCCATAGGTGCATCATGATCGATAGAGCCAATATGCAGGGCGTGATGAACGTCATTCGGCAAGCCGAGCTAGCCAACAGTCAGGCTGCGGACGCATCACTTCGAATCAGCAACGAGCAGCAGCAATCTCGCTTCGCTTCCGATTTGCTGGCGGCCATCCAGACCGTTAACGCAACTCAGATGCAATCTGCAGAGACAAAAGCTAATTTCGAAGCTAACGGAGATGTCAGTGTTACAGATGTACTGATTAACTCGCAGCGGGCATCGGTGGCCTTTGAGGCAACCTTGCAGGTCCGCAATAAGGTTTTGAAAGCCTATCAGGATGTCATGAGCATGCCGGTTTAAAGCACCGGTTGTAGCGACAAAGAGGTAAGACGTAATGGAAGCAGCACTCGAACAAAGACCCCTCATTGAGGGATCGGCTACCGAAATCGATAGCACAGCCAAGCCCCCTGCAGAGTCGAGCAATGCGCCGGCTCCAGCCGAGCAAGCCGCGGGTGCTGCCAATCAGTCGGCGGCGTTACCCGCGGTAAAAGATGTGATGTCGCAGCCCGCGGTAAAGCGTGCGATGCCAGCAATCGTCGCCCTGTTGTCGCTCCTGGTGGTGCTGATTTTTTGGTCAATTATGACCTCTACGCCTTTTCGCAGCGTGTCAGATGGCTTTGAATCCGCCGATGTACAGCTGGCGTTTGAAGCCTTGAAAGGCGCGAACTATGACGTGAGGATTAACAAGTCGACTGGTCGACTAGAGGTCCCTGAAAGCGATTTTCAGGCGTCTCGCATCTTTCTGGCCTCTCAGGGGATCCCTCGCGCCGCAGCTGACGGGGGCATGGGGAGCCTAGCAGAGGGCAGCTCCATGACGACCAGTCAATTTATGGAGCAGGTCAAATACAACAACGCGATAGAGGTCGAACTGGCGCGCACGATTACTGAAATCGGCACTATTGAGACGGCGCGTGTGCATCTCGCAGCACCTAAACAAAGTGTCTTTGTGCGCGATAGACAGCCTGCTAAGGCGTCGGTCATTGTAAAGCCGTATCGCGGTCGAGTTGTAGACCCCGCACAAGTACTCTCGATTGTTCACCTNGTGAGCGCCAGTGTTCCCTATTTGGCGACACAGGACGTTACGGTGGTGGATCATTATGGCAACTTGTTAACGGGTAGCAACGCCGACAAGGATGGTACGCCCGCGCTCAATAATGCGCGTTATGAGGCCGAGCGAGAGACTGAATTGGCTGAGCGCATCCGTGAGTTGCTGATTCCCGCTCTGGGTGGTGGGAACGTGCGCACTGTTGTGAATTTGGAGATGGATTTTACCCAGCGTGAAACCACTCGCGAACAGTATTTGGATCTTGAGGGTGGTGGAGCCGAAGTGCGGTCAGAAGTCATTACGTCAGATTCTCAGACCGGTATCGCCGCATCGGGCATACCTGGCGGCACCACCAACATTCCACCGGATCAGCCTGAAGTGATCCCCGAAGGTGAAGTCGCGGCCAATCCTACCAATACCGAAACAGCGACGACTGAGCGCGAACAAACAACGCGCAATTACGAGCTCGACAAAGAAATTACGTTTGTCAAAGAGCAGGCAGGTCGTGTTGTTTCGATGACCGCCGGTGTGATCGTCAATGAGGAAGCTTTAAGGGACCTCGCAAAGCGCCGCTACTATGCATCACTTGATGAGCAGCCCGTGAATACCGGGGACTTATTAGACGGTGAGCCCACCGAGGGTGACGCTGGCGCTCTAGAGGGGGCCGCTGCGACCTTGGCGCCGATTCCCAGTGCCGAATTACAGCGTTATATGGCTGACGAGTTAGAGCAATTGCGAACTCTGGTACTGACTGCATTACCCTACAGTGCAGAGCGAGGTGATGCGCTCACCATCAGATCGGCGCCTTTCTTCACCGATCCGCCCCAAGATTACCAACTGCCGTGGCATAAGGACCCCGCCATTATCGAATGGGGCCGTCACGGTATGACGTCTATCGGTTTGATCGCGTTCTTCCTGCTGGTGATCGCACCGGTCTTAAGGGTTTACATGCCCAAGATTGAGGAGAGTGACGCGCTGTTGGCAGAACAACTGATCGATGGAGAGCTCAGCATTGCTGACAGGAAAGCACTTGAGGAGGGCGAGTCGCTTGACGAGATTAAGGCCAAGCTCAAGCCCAAGAAATCGGCGATTTCCGCCGACATGCTCGATACAGCAAACAGTTACGATGACAAAGTGGCTGTTGTGCGCTTGTTAGTGGCAGAAGATGCTGGGCGTGTTGCTAATGTACTTAAGAAGATGATCAAGCCCGTTTAGGGGAGAGATGCAATGGCTGAAGCAGCAAAAAAAATGACATCTGGTGAAGAAGAAAAAGAGCTCTCGGACATTGTGCGAGCTGAGCTGGAGACGATGACCACTACTGAGCGTGCTGCCGTGATTACGCTGTTGGTGGGGGAGACTCAAGCATCGGACATTATTCGCTATCTCAACCCGCGTGAGGTGCAGGCGCTTGGTTCGGCAATGGTCGGCGTAGTTGACCTGTCACAAGAAACGGTGAGTGCCGTGTTGGACGATTTTGTTGGCACTATCAAACAACAAACCAACCTGGGTTTGGGGACTACTGATTATGTGGAGTCAGTGCTAAAGCGGGCGCTCGGCGACGATAAAGCAAGCACCGTGCTCAGCAGGATTCTTCCCGGAGGCTCTACGAAGGGGTTAGAGATTCTTCGTTGGATGGATGCCCGCGCCATTTCCGATATGATCATCAATGAGCATCCTCAGGTTATCGCCATTATTCTTTCGGTACTGGAATACGACGTGGCGGCAGATGTGCTGAGTTTCCTGCCCCCAGAAAACCGGGGCGAGGTAATGCAGCGCGTGGCGAGCTTAGAAACAGTTCAACCTTCAGCAATGGAAGAACTCGAGAGAATCATGTCACAGCAGTTCTCCAGTAATTCTTCAGCGCAATCTTCCAGTTTTGGCGGCGTCAAGACGGCAGCCAAGATCATGAACTTTGTAAAGGTCGAGATGGAGACTTCTGTGATGCAGTCGCTGACCAGCCTCGATGAAGATCTGACATTGCAGATTCAAGATCAAATGTTCACTTTTGAAAACCTCTCTATGGTTGATAACCGAGCCATTCAGGTCATGATGAGGAACATTGAATCAGATTTGCTGATGGTGGCGCTTAAGGGTGCTAGTGAAGAAACCCGCGACAAATTCTTCGACAACATGTCTCAGCGAGCGAAAGCCATGTTTATTGATGATATGGAATCGAAGGGACCCATGCGTATCTCAGACGTAGAAGACGCGCAGAAGAATATTATGAGGATTGCGAGAAAGCTTTCTGACTCTGGAGAGCTGGTGCTCGCCGGTCGCGGAGATGACTTTGTCTGAAGCCAATGACACCGTTGTTTGGGAGCTCAATGAGCTCCTTGCTGCTGATCGCCGGGCGAAAGCCTTTACCGAAGCCTCCATCGCTGGAGATATAGCGGAGCGGTCTCTTGGCTTTGAGACGTCGCATTGGCAGAACCTCGACGACGAGTCCAATAACGAGGCAGAAGCGCTAGCCGAAGGGGAAGCGTCAACCGAGGCGCCCGATGAGGTCGTGGATGGTGAGGCGGATGGAGAGGTCTCCCTCGAGGAGGCGCCCATTGACATGGATGCGCTGTTAGAGGCGCGGTATCAAGAGGGTATTGCAGAGGGCATCCGTCAATGTAACTTAGAAAGTCAGCAGACAGAGGCTTTGGTAGAGCGGGTTGTGGAGGTAATTGCCCGGGAAATGACGGCATTACCGAGAGTGTGGCCAGTGGTCACTGATCTTTCCCTCGATATTGCCAAAACAGTTTGCCTGCGTGCGTTGCAAACAGACGAGGCCTTTTTTCGCGAATACCTGCAGCGGGCGTTTCAGCAGGCTGAGTTACCGGAGGATATTCCTGTTGAATTAAAGGTTTCTGAAGCCATGGCGGCCTGGGTATCTGAGGAGCGACTCTCCGAGGAGTTGTCTGGTCATCCAGTGAGGGTCTCGATTGATTCGGCGCTGGCAGACGGAGACATATCGATTAATTACGACCACATGACGATTGAGCGATTATTGGAATGCGAGTTTGACCAGCTTCGTGAGCAGCTCATCGCACAGTTTCCCGCTCGGCCGACTGAATCATGATTGATTCTGCAGCGACTGAGCACGAGTCATCAGCGGATGAAAATTGGCCTCAGCTGGACTCCCCTCAAGCATGGCGGTGGGCAAAGATACGGCATGTTTCAGGGCATCTTGTCGAATGCGATGGTCTGCGGGCGCCGTTAGGTGCGATGTGTGAGATCGAGACAGATGACCCTGAGGCCCCGAATGTGCCCGCGGAAGTCGTGGCGTTCTCTGATCAGACGCTCAAATTGATTCCTTTTTCGGATACTGTGGGTGTATCAAGAGAGAGCCGTATCCGGCTGGTCAACCGCCGGGTCGGGCTGCCAATAGGCCCGCATCTGCTAGGGCGCGTTATTGACCCCTTGGGCAGTCCACTCGATGGACAGCCGCTGGCTCATCCCCGGTTTACCGCCCATTTTTTCGGTCGCTCGATTCCTGCGTTGCAGCGCAAACCGGTTAAAACACCGCTGGATGTTGGAGTTCGTGCCATCAATGGCGTACTAACGCTGGCCAAAGGACAGCGTGTGGGCCTCATTGCCGGTTCTGGTGTGGGCAAGAGCACATTGTTGGGCATGATGACCCAGCATACTGTGGCTGATGTGGTGGTGCTTGCTCTGATCGGAGAGCGTGGGCGTGAAGCAGGAGAGTTTTTGGCTGAGAGCCTGGGTCCGGAGGGTTTACGCAAGGCGGTTGTGATTTTGGCAACCTCTGATTGCGCGTCGGTGATGCGTCGGCAGGCCGCGGAAGTGGCTCACTTGGTTGCAGAATATTTCCGTGATCAGGGAAACGATGTGTTGCTGTTGTGCGATAGCCTAACTCGCATAGCCCATGCTCAGCGCGAAATCGGCCTGGCCACTGGTGAGCCGCCGACCAACAAGGGATATCCACCCTCCGTTTTCAGCGATCTTCCAAAGCTCATCGAGAGAGGAGGCCCTGGCGATGGCGAAGGATCTATCACCAGCGTTTACACCGTGTTGTCTGAGCATGATGAAGGCATGGATCCGATCGTCGAGGTCGCACGAGCCTCACTCGATGGTCAGATTATGCTGTCCCGAGAATTGGCCGATTCTGGCGTTTACCCGGCGATCAATCTTCGTGGGTCCATCTCCAGATTGGCGTCAAAAGTACTGGGCGAACATGAGATTAAAATGGCGACCGACTTTCGGCGACTGTGGTCGCTGTATGAGGCTAATCGCGATCTCATTATGGTCGGCGCCTACGAGCAGGGTACAGATCCCGAGCTCGACAGGGCAATCGCCATCAGACCGATGATGTTGGAGTTTCTTCGTCAGGGCGCAGATGAGTCGTGCTCGACGGACCAAGCCATGGCGGCGATGGCGCAAATTATCGCTCGGGGGCAGCATGGCCACTAAATGGGATCCGCTGGTTCAAAAATATAAGCGACGGTGTCAGCAGGAGTTGTCCAGACTGGCTGAATTGCGGCGCCATGTCCGGGAAACAGAGGCCAATCGGGACAAGGTTGCAGAGCGTCAACAGCACTTTCGCCAGCAACTGAACTCAAATACCCGACGCGAAATCGCAGATTGGCGGGTCATGAAATCCTTTCTCGCAGATCTGGACGCACTTCGGAACAACTGTGAGGGCCAGCTCATGGAGCTAAAGGAGCTGACTCAGCGCGCGCAGCATCAAAACCGGCAGACGACCCAGCTGTTGCAGAAATACGAACATCTGCAGCAACAGACCCTCGACGCTCGGCGTATGCACCGGGAGCGCGTTGAGGTTGACGCCATTGACGAATGGGCAGTTCAAAGCTATGCCAGAGCAGACTTGGCACGCGACTTGCATTAATCACTATCAGTAAATAATGTGACAAGCGATTGAACTGTGGACTCTCAGATCGGACCAGACATAGCCAAACTGTTAGGAAACCTAGGAAAATCAACGGTTTCCTCTCCGAAAGCCGACTCAAATAGCGAAGCTGGCACGGCATTTAAGCGTGCGCTGGCGGCTTCTGAGGAGGCGCGAATGCAGGCTGCCACCGGCAAGCAGTTGCCGGCGGCATCAATGACCCAGCAAGCGTCTTCGACTAACACTCCTCCCGCTTCGGCCCCGACCCCTAACGCAGCTGTGGCCGAACAGGCGATGACCACTGCGCCTTTACCTGGCTTCGATCTGCTGGTGGTGGGAGATCCGGTTGAGCAGTCTGCGATACTGAAATTTGCCCAGGCCAGTGGCCTCTCACAAGCCGCCGTGGCGGAGTTGTTTTCTGCCGGCACCAACGATGCCGATAATTCGTCTACGCCAGACGGTGCCTTGGCCCACACAGTGGCTCAGGCGATAGCGGACTGGATGGCCGCTAATCAAGGGGCAGAGAGCCCCAGAGGCACTCACCAATTACCGACTGTGGAAGGGACTGATTTTTCAGAGTCGATGGTTGAAGATATTAATACAGCCATCGTTGCTTTGTTTGCGGGCGGTGCAGACAACGATAAGGCNAGCCTATCNAAGCTTGCGAACGCCGTNGCTGAGGAGATGCANCCNGTTATAGATCGGTGGAGAGNNCTGTCAGNTTCAGCCGCAGCNNCCGCCGNAGCACTGGCGCAACANCTNCAAGCTGCGATACAGCCAGTGGCCGCNCAATGGATGGCTGATCATCCAGCAATTGCAGCTACTACTACCGGCNTATCAGANGACAAGCTGGTCGCGGGATTGGTCGAGACGGTTATTCCGGCCCCGACGTCAGCGGTGGCGGCAGGTTTGGAGTCGGTGGTTTCACGATGGCTGGAACAGACTTCCCAGTTTGATAAAAGTGCGGTCTCCGCGCAGTGGCTGCGCGATCTCAGTGGGTCAGTGATGCCAGATATGGCGAAATGGTTGGCTGCGTCGGCTGACAGTCGTGGCAGCGTCAGCCAACTGGCAGCAAATATTGCCCCGCAGATTGCTCAAGCGTTGCAGGTCTTGCCTGTGCAGGCGAGGTCAAATTCGCCCGAGTTGAACCGACTGGTCGCTGATATAGCACCCGCNGCAGTCCGGGATGGCCCGACACTCGCCTCAATGAACGTTGTTCAGTCCGCCGCTCTCATGGGCGTCACGCAACCAGAGCTGGCCGCTGCNAAAGCGAGCGCTTTATCGCAACCACAACCCATTAGTGTCGCCATCGCGGGCGGAGAGTGGGAGAGCGGGTCGTCCAAAGCGAAACCGCTCACCAGTATGCTGATGCAAGTTACGGCGCCCGTTGCCAATCCTGGGCTAGCCGAAGCGACCGTGATATCACAGGCAACATTGGACAGGTTTGCCGTTCGTAGTGCGGGTATGCGCAGCGAAAGCGTCACCAGCTCGATAAAGCAGGAGGCGTTGACGGGCGCCGATGGCGTCAAGACCTCTAATGTTCAGACGGTAACCGCATTGCGCGACATCGTGACTGCGAGAACGCTTGAACTGGCGCGGCTCGGTGCTCAGATCGAGAAGCCTGCTACNGGCTCTCCGTCAACACCGNCTCAGACACCCATTGCTGNTTTGGTACCCGGTGANGTNGCAGATACCAGCGCGGCNCGTTTGGCAGGACAAAACGAGATATCATTCAGACAAANTCTCGCAAGNGCCGGTGCGTNGGATNCTGCGCGGTCGAATCAGTTTTCGTTAAANCAGAATCCAGCGGGCCGCGAAATGGCNGGTCGTGCCCTTTCTGAAGCATTGGGTCAGCGCTTGGCCGCCAATATTGCAGCGGGGCATTATCGATTGACCTTTAATGTGAATCCCAAAGAGCTGGGCGCGATTGACGTAGTGATGGAAATGCGAGACGGCCGCCTGGACGCTCAGATTAACGCAAGCAATGCAGTCACTCGCGANCTGTTGGGCGATTCTTTGTCCCGACTGCGCGATGCATTGCAACAGAACGGGATCAACCTTGCGCAGTTGCAGGTTGGCTCCGACTCTCAGCAAGGTAATGCACAGNGCCGNAACAATACAGCAGATGGTTCTCAAGACCANATTGCTGATGAAAGGCTTTTAGCTGATACGGCGGCAGATGTAGTATCAGAGGATATTGAGTTAGGTCTCGATCTTGATTCGGTCGATTTTTGGGCATAATGGTGTAGTGCCGCAATAAGGATGGAAGAGCAACATGGCTGATGAAGAAGTTGACACAGGCGAAGAAANCAAAAAATCGCCTATTGTTGGATACATCCTGATAGGGGTTGGTGTCGTTGTTGCAATGGCCATCNCCGTCTTGGCGACCATGTATTTTGTGGGTTACTTTGATCCCGACTCCGCCGAGCGGATAGAGGAAACAGTGCAGCAGCTGGAAATGGATGCTGCGGAGGCGCGCCAAAGAGCGGAAGAGCTCGCTAAGGGGCCCAGTAAAGAGACGCTGGACTCTCCTGAGTTGACACGCTTTGAAAACACCTACATGGAAATNGAACGGCCCTTGGTTGCGAATATCGTCAATTCAAGGAAGGTGATGCAAATTAAGGTGGCGATAATGACCCATTACGATGATCGTGTCGTGGCCAATATGGAAAAGCATGCTTTTGCGATTCGATCTGAGATGCTGGATGTGATGCGAAAAATCGATGATGCCAGGCTCGCGGAGCCTAATTTTCGCGCGGACCTCGCCGAGCAACTTAAGATTGCGGTGAACTCGGTGTTGGAAAAGTACGAAGATTTTGGTGGCGTTGAGCAAGTCTTGTTCACTGAATTTGTGGTTCAGTGATTTCGGTAGCTAGGTGAGAGTGCATTATGGCTGAAGATAGCAGCAGACTGTCCGAGGAGGAGCTTAACGCGCTGACCTTTGACGAGGGGTTNGAGGAGGATTCAGCTTCCTTGCTTGACCCAGAGGCCGCTCTCGGCAGTGCGGTGAGGCCGCATAATCTGGTAACAGAAGATACCACCATCGGCATCAATTTGGCCGCAGTGGATATGATCACTGAGCGCTTCACGCGGCACCTCCGTTTGGGCCTTATGGAGGTTTTGCGAACCAGCCCGAGAATCACAGCGGATCGTGTAAAGACCCTACCTTTCTCCGAGTACCTAAAGGACTTGAAGGCGCCGCTTTCGGTCAATACTGTTCGACTGTCAGGGCTGCGTGGAACCTCTATGGTCGTCATTGACCCAAATGTTGTTTTCGCTTCTCTCGATAATTTTTTTGGTGGGTTCGGACGCGGTATCGACGGTTTGCCCCCGGGACGGATGTTCACCCCAACTGAAACACGCATAATCAATATCATGCTTGAGGTAATCTTTGCCTCAATACATGAGGCGTGGTCTCCCATTATGGAGATCAACTGCGAGCANATCGGTTCAGAGATCAACCCGGCTTTTGTCCAGATTGTCGACGAAAATGATCTGGTGATTGTCTGCCACCTTGAGGTGGAATTATCTGGAAAAGAACGCGGNGCCGTTGATATTGTTTACCCCTTCGCCACCCTTAAGCCAATCAGGGATGTATTGAGGGGTCGGGTTCAGGACTCAGAGGATCCCTCGGTGGACCATGANGTATGGGCGCGCGAATTGGCGGGTGCTGCATCAGATGCCGAACTCGAGCACCGCGTTATCCTGGGAGAGATCGACCTCACCCTTGGCGATTTTAATAAGATGCAGCCGGGCGACATTTTGGATCTGAAAAAATTTGATATGGCCCGCGTATTGGCAGATGACATACCGCTTTTTGAGGCAGATGTTGGCACTGCAAATGGTTACGTCGCTGCGCGCCTATTGAAGGCAGTAGAGCCAGAGTAGCGCGGAGTGTCGTTGGATATGCCCTTGTGAGAGGGTGTCTGACCCGAACAATCTGTCTTGAGAATGCTAGGAGACACACATGAGTGATGAAGAGGAAGGGGCTGACGTATCGCTAGAACAACTGGCTGAGGATACGGCGCTGTCCGAGGGCTTCGATGCAATGGTCAGTGCAGACGTGCTTCAAAGCGTACCGGTGACCCTCTCCGTTGAAGTGGGTAGAACCCGTCTGAAGATTCGTGATCTGTTGAGGCTCAAGCAGGGCAGTGTTATTGAGCTCGAGCGTAATGCGGGTGAGCCGCTAGACCTTCTTGTGAATAACACCGTGGTTGCACAGGGTGAAGTGGTTTTGGTCAATGACCGATATGGCGTCCGTCTGACGCGCATTCTGCCGTCCGAAGATCGCGTCGAAAAACTCTAATTTCAGGAATTTACCATGGCTGACGAGCTGAGCTGGGTCCGCTGGGTAACGGCCCTGTTTGTAGTGGCAATTGCTATGGCAGTGAGCTTCGTTGCTCTCCGCCGCGTTCAAATATCGAATAAAAACTGGTTGCCCATCAGGGTCACTGGGCGCGTCCGTCTAAATCGTTCTGCCGAACTCATGCTCGTAGAAGTGGAAAATGAGCGGTTCTTAATTGGCGCAACACCGGCTAATATCAACACCATCGCTAAGCTCTCGGGTGAAGCAGAAGTGGGTCAAGCCCATAGCGGAAAGCAGACCGAGAGCTCGCCGCAAAATGTCCCGACCTGACTGAATCCTGCTTTAGGGATTGGGTCAGACACCGGGCCCATCTATGGGGGAGGTTATGCTCAGATACGTGGTGTTGGCGCTTATGGCGTTTGTGGCCAAAGACGCCTCAGCCCAAGCGGCCATACCGATTCTCAGTGCCATTCAGGGTCAGAGTGGAGAGACCGAGTACTCGGTAACACTGCAACTGCTCGGTCTTATGACCGTCCTCACCCTGCTACCCTCTATTTTGTTGATGATGACCAGTTTCACCCGAGTCATTATTGTGTTGTCGCTGTTAAGGCAGGCAATGGGTACCGCCCAAACACCACCGAATCAAGTTTTGCTGGGTATCGCATTGTTTCTCACCATTTTTATCATGGCGCCTGTGTTTACCCAGGTCTATGACGATGCGATTGCGCCCTACAGCAACGACGAAATTGGACTCGAGACTGCATTAGATGCGGCGCAGATCCCAATGAAGAATTTCATGTTGCGTCAGACGCGCGAGAAAGATTTACAGACCTTTGTCAGTATTTCCGATAACCCGGATATTGAGACGCCGATGGATACCCCACTCACCGTGTTGATCCCGGCTTTCATCACCTCTGAATTAAAAAGCGCCTTCACCATCGGTTTTATGCTTTACATCCCTTTCATTATCATCGATATGGTTGTGGCGAGCGTGCTGATGTCAATGGGGATGATGATGCTCTCTCCAATGATTATATCGATGCCCTTT
The DNA here is from genome assembly GCA_002683335.1 of Halieaceae bacterium. Lineage (GTDB taxonomy): Bacteria > Pseudomonadota > Gammaproteobacteria > Pseudomonadales > Halieaceae > Luminiphilus. The sequence goes on along the minus strand of NYTE01000025.1, from coordinate 10,364 downwards.
AAACTGCTGCTGTTTGTGTTGGTAGACGGCTGGATGTTGTTGATGACCTCACTCACCGGCAGTTATGTGTAGGGGCTGACACGATGGAGACGACCGAAGTTCTTAGCCTTGGTAGAGAAGCCATTTGGACCGTTATCTACGTGGCGGGTCCGATACTGTTGACTGCCTTATCGGTTGGCTTGTTTATCGGTGTATTTCAGGCGGCCACCTCTATTCAGGAGATGACGCTCAGCTTCATCCCTAAATTAGCGGCTTTAGTTGCTGCGCTTTTGATATTTGGTGATTACATGCTGGTGACGTTGTCTGACATGTTCATCAAAGTCTTTGACATGATTCCGCAAGTCTTCACTCGATGAACCTCATCCTCGACGATGTGGTGCAAATGCTCGCCACCGGGTTGATTCCTCTACTACGTATTTCGGCACTCTTGCTCGCCGCGCCATTGGTTTCTCTCAGAGTGGTGTCAGTGCGCATTCGGATCGCGCTTGCGTTGGTACTCACGATTTTCATCTATCCTACGCTGGATTTGCCGCTCATTGATCCAGTGAGCGCGCAAGGTTTGATGCTGATTACGCGCGAACTATTTATTGGTCTGTTGTTCGCCGTTGTGCTTCAGTTGGTCAATGCGGCGCTAGTTGTCGCCGGGCAAACCCTTTCGATGAGTATGGGTTTAGCTATGGCACAAACAGTGGATCCAAATATGGGCAGAGTGCCGGTGCTAGCCTCCTTTCTCATTGTGATGTCGACGCTGATTTTTCTATCGATTGGGGGACATTTGATTTTAATTCAGCTCATCCTGATGAGCTTTGAGGTGATGCCTATCGGTAGCGAGATCAACTTTACTGCAACCCTGGCGAATTTCATTGAGTGGAGCGCTATGGTTTTTCTCGGCGGGATACTGATTGCGTTACCGATTATGTTGACAATGATGCTGGTTAATCTGTGTATCGGTATCGTGACTCGCGCGGCGCCGGCACTGAATATTTTCGCGGTGGGTTTTCCCGCCATGACACTGGCTGGGATGGTTTTGTTTCTGGTTTATCTTGTCAACATTGGCCATCGGATTGAGTGGCTCTGGCTCGAGGCTTTTTCCACGGCGCAAGATATGTGGGTGGTGCCCTGATGGCCGATCAGCAAGACGACAGCCAAGATAAAACAGAGGAGCCCACCGCCAGGCGATTGGGCAAGGCGAGAGAAGAGGGTCAGATCGCCCGCTCTACTGAAATCACGATTGCCGCTTCGGTGATCAGTGTCGCGATCTACATCTACTTGTTTGGAAATGCCCTTCTTGGGAATGTGGCGAATATCTTTGCGCGAGGTTTGGTGTTTGATTCTCTGGCGGTACGGGAACCGCAGGTCGTGCTGGGAAGGCTCGGTGACGCGACAGTCGAGGCACTTTTTTCTATTTTGCCGATTCTAATTTTGACGGCTGTGGTGGTATTGGCCTGCTCAGGTTTGATTGGCGGATACAACTTCAGCTGGAAATCAATGGCGCCCAAGGCNTCTAAATTTAACCCCATCTCNGGCTTTAAGCGGATGTTTGGGCTTCAGGCCTTGGTGAACCTTCTCAAATCTATTGCGAAATTCCTCCTGGTGGGTGGCGTGACCTATTTCTTGATTGACGCGTCAATCATGGAGTTTGCAGAGATTTCNCTGATGGCATTGGAGCCCGGGCTCACCGCTTCGGCATCAATACTTACCACCGCGTTCTTGGTGGCCTCCAGCACCCTGATAATTATCGCTTTGATCGACGCGCCCTATCAGCTTTATCANCACAATGAAAAAATGAAGATGTCGTTGAAGGAAGTCAAAGACGAGCAAAANGANACNGAAGGCTCCCCCGAGGTCAAGCAGCGCATCCGTCAGAAGCAACGTGAAATGTCGGCAGCGCGCATGCTAGAGGCCATCGCAGAAGCCGACGTGGTCATCACTAACCCCGAGCACTTCGCCGTCGCGTTGGCCTATGANCCTTCCTCGGATGATCCACCCAGAGTGGTGGCTAAAGGGGCGGACCTGATGGCGGANCGTATTAGGGAGCGCGCCGGTGAAGAGGGCGTGCCGCTATTCCAATCTCCGGTTCTGGCCAGNGCCCTATTTTTCACCACGGAACTGGATGCTTTTATTCCTGAAGCCTTATTTGAGGCGGTGGCTCAAGTGATAGCCTATATCTTCAATATCAACAGCATCAACCGCTCCAATGTGACACGATCAAAGCCTGCTCCTCGGGTGCCTGATGATATGATTTTCGATTCAGACGGCCGCCCATCTGAGGTTTTTGACGATCGCTAACGGTGCGAGCCGATCANGGGCAACTTTTTGTGAGAATACGTTAAGTGTTAAGCACAGATTCATTGGATGATCCGCAACTTCATTCCCTTCCTCATCCTGANGATGAGGGCGTGCTTGCGGCGGCGCGAGAGGCGCTCACTGCAGGCGCCTCGAACGTTTTCATTGTCGGCGATGAGGAGTTTCATATTGATGCCTGCTTTTTGGCGTTATATCAGCAGTTAAAGCGCGAACCTGGGTTACAGCTACACCGTATGATGTCGCCCAAGGTCGACGATATCGTNGCGCTTTTCAATACTGTTTTGGCTGACCTTACGATTGATGAAGCGCGTAATCAGCAGGCTCAGGATCGACATATCATTGTGATGCCTGACTTTGGTCCCAATGCGGGTAAAGAGTGGATGGCCTGTGAATCCCTGGTAAATACGTTTCCGGGTGCCAATGTGGGTTTGCTGGCGTTTTCGACTCTCGACAATCATGACGCCTCAGCACTGCAACAGTTGTCCCTCAAAGCGCGTAATAAGCTGATACGTCTCTCAGCGATGGATCGTGACGCTATGGAGCGGTATTTGATCGAGTGCCATGAGCGCGGTGCGCTCTCCGATTTATTGCCTACATTGGCAGATTCCGGCTGGCGTGACCTTGCGATGACGGTTTTGGGCCTGACGCCAGGNGAGTCTNTCGCACAAAGTGTGTCAGATTACGATGATCTNATGTCGAAGCCTCCGGAAGTGTCNCCCGAAACGGCGCNAGCGTNTGAGACTTCAAAAGACGAGAGTGATCAACAAAAGCCNTCNCCAAAGAAGNCCTGGGTCAATTGGGGNGCACTCTTTGCGCGTTTTATGTCGCTTTTTACCGCGAGTNTCATCGCGNTGGTGTCNTGCTCTCTGGTTGTNGCAGTGGCTGGAGCGCTGCATCCTCCTATATGGAANGGCACNGAGGCCCTCATCACACCGCTGCTCGATTCTNTAATGCTGTGGCTGGATCGTCTTATGCAGTCTTTACNGCGCTAAAATTTTTGCACTAAACGCCGATATTTCACCCGATAGGGAGAANGTCACCATGGTAGATGAAGAAAAGCCTGGCGCAGACGATGATCTGACGCTTCCAACGCAGCGCAGCACGAGCAACGGGGAGACAATTCCCCCTAGCCCCGCTGCCGAGGCGGTGGCCCAGCTCAACGCCGAGACCCACACGCGTCTGGATCGGGCGCTTGATTCTGCGAGTCAGGCTCATCGCAAAATGGAGTTTTACGCAAAACGCCTGGCTGGTGGTGCCGCTGTGGTCGTCTTTTTGTGTGCCGTTTTGTTGATGGTGGCGGGAGGGCGTTTATCCGGTCAGGTGGAAGCACTTCAGGCGGCCACCTTATCGATTACCAAGCGCGTAGTGAACATGAACTCTGCCTTGGATCGAATGGTGGTTCTGGAGCAAAAGCTCGCTTTATTAGATGAGGGAAATGCACAGTTGTTAGACGCTGTCGGGCAGGTTGATGCTGATGGCAAGACCCTCGCAGAGCGGATCGAGGTAGCGATGTCTGGCATGCAGTCTACAGTCATTGACACTGGCGAGGTAACGCGAAGCGGCGTCGAATCCAATCGCGCAATGGTTGCGCAACTGGATCGCCAAGGAGAGCAATTGACCTCCCTCAGCCAACGGATCTCCCAGTTGGAATCTGGCCTTAGGGATGTTGCTGCGCTCAAGCGAGAGGTCGCCACACTTATCGAGATCGAGCGGGATAATCTCACAGAGCTATTTGAGGCCCAACTGGCTNTGCANCAGGCGCAGATGAGCAGCGATGTGGTGANTGCTGAGGAGACNCAGATCCCCGAAAAAANCTATCCTGAGGGCGCGATTGTCTTCCCNTTACCCGTGGGCACGCAGTAACCGCAAAACGGCTCAGCGNAAGCAGNTTACGGGGTTTCCNCTAACTCGCGACTATCGGTCTCGGGGGGTGGCGCAGCGACATCCCGCATGGCGCTTTCGACAAATGATGAGCCTGCATCGATACCCATCGATACCGCGTCGATCGTTTCTCTGATCGCAGCGGCGAGAGACGCACGCTGCTGTGCATCTTCGCTGCCACCCAGCTCCCGACCCAGATCGTAGAGTCGACTTNCCTGAGAAGANGGTAGATAAGACTCAAACTCACCGCGTAACATTTTGATGGTCAACGGATTGGACGGTGGTTCATTGACGCCCGTTGATCCGTGTTCTAGGGCGGTTTTAATAATGGAGCGGATGTGTAGCTCAAGTAATGCGAGAAAGCGGTCACGATCGCCCTGAATCTGGTACTGGTCTTCCGCTCCATTCGCCATCGCCACCCATTCGTCCCAAAGCGCCCTGCCGCTAAGTCCCNCGAATACTTTNTGNGGCGATGCGTCCACTTTTGTTTCGGTAGGCGCAGCACTCATATTGGAGAAAGCCTTTGCCTCGAGATCATTGATTCGGCTAATGATATAAATAATGAGAATCAGAAGAACGATACCCAGAAGCAGCGAGAGTGCGACAACTGCATTTTCAAGAGACATGGTTATACACCTCCCTGCGGATAATTCGTCTCACCGAGATTAATCTTCATCCTCTGACGAACTGTCTTCTCTGAGCAGACCCAGCAGTTGTATGGATTGAGTGGTTTGCAGTTCTTCGACGACACACTCAGCTATCTTGTCTGCCTCTTGCAGTGCCTCGTGGGCGCTCACTTCCGTTATCTGGTAATCCGCGCCCANATTAAACATGGTATTCGCGAGTTCTTCAGGGACCCAGGATATAACGGNACCCGATACGCCTTGTAACTGNTTATANCCTTCGTGTTCGATTCGGGCTGGAAGATCTTTCCCTGCCTTGAGCGCCTCCGCCAGTGCCAATTGACGGCTTTCTTCTGCTTTGGCACCTTGGACAAAAATCTTATCCAGATTCAAACGAGCTCTCTGGGCAATGCGCGCTGCAAATACACGGTGTAGGCGGTCCTCCTGGTCCAGAGCGCCGCACTTCAGATAATCTGCCTTAGCGTCAGCTTTTACGCGTTCGAGTTTTGACTTTTTTCCGAACATGATCCTCTGCCAGTAGGCTAAAAAACAACGCGCTCGCGCAACTTTCCCACNACTTTAGTGAGTATCTGGCTCACTCGGGATTCGCTCACGCCAATGATCGCGCCAATTTCTTTAAGATTCATTTCATCGTTATAGTACAAAGAGAGTACGATTTGCTCGCGCTCCGGTAAACCGCCGATTTCCTCTNCGAGCCATTCGTTTGTCTCTGATGCTTCTACTTCGTCTTGCGGGCCCGGCTCATCAGAAAANGGGGTTTGCCCGCTTTCATCTAGCTCCTCCAGAGAGGTGGTGTGAAATTTTTGAGATCGGCCGCGNTGTCTNTGGTAGTCATCCAGCGTGGTATCCANCTCATGGGCAATTTCGGNNGCAGTCGGTGGCCTGCCATATTTTGCCGAAAATTGCTCCACAACTGCCGCTTCAGCTTTGAGATGCGAACTGTCTGTTCTGGATAGCGGCGACCGCTTCCTCACCTCGTCAAGTATGGCGCCCCGTATCCTTTTACTGGCAAAAGTTCCAAGGTCGGCTCCCTGAGCAGAATCATAGGATTTAGCGGCTTCCAGTAGGCCGACCATGCCAATCTGAATCAGCTCCTCGAGCTCTACATGATCTGGCAATCTGGCTTTAATATGCAGCGCTGTCTTGTGTACCAAGCCGATATGCTTGAGCACGGCCGCATTTCCTCCGCTAGGTTCGGAGTTTGCCAATGCGTCAGCATATGCCTGATAGCCTTTAGACATGGCTCAGCCTTTTGCGCCTACCGATATCCTGATATCACTTGAATTGGCGGGTTTGATCGGCGCTTCTGTTATGACATCAACAAGTCGCTTGATGTCTGTTGCAATATCACTTTCTGGAGCATGAAGAATTGCCGGTTGCCCCAAGCGTGCTGAGTTTAACACTACNGGNTCTTTTCGTATGCCCGTTGAATACTCCAGCGACAGGCCCAGAAATTGTGCCGTCACTTTGTTGATGCGNTTGTGGATGTTTTCCGATTCTCTCTCGTTGNTAACCTGAACGGGCGTCAACATAATATCTGACAGGTTGAACTCTTGTTGCAGAACCTTCACTGTCGCGTAGGCGTCTGCAATAGAAGAGGGTTCATTTTGAATCAGCAGCAATTTAATGTCGCAGGCACCGAATAACACCGTCACATTATCACTGATGCCGGCTGCAGTATCGACTACCAGATAATCGCAGTCTTCGAGATCAGACAGGGCATGGATCAGCCCCAATAACTGGAGACGTGTTAGCCGTGCCAGGGCAGATGACCCGCTGGATCCCGGGACCAGCGTCACCCCATATTCTGAGTGCACCATAATTTCTTCAAGGGTTTTTTGCCCCGATAACACATGCCCATAGCTGTACTCGACTCTTGCATTAAGCAGTATTTGAGCATTGCTCAGGCCCAGATCGCCATCGAGCAGAACGACTTTTTTACCGCGTTTAGCGAGCTCTACAGCAAGGTTAACCGAGACCGTAGTCTTGCCAACGCCTCCCTTGCCACTCGTTACGCCAATTACACGCATGAGGTTGCCTCTTGCTGTCGTGATTACTGCCCAAGCAATGGGCAGATACTTAAATATTTTGACCAGTCGCTATTTTAAGCCGAGTCTGCCCTGAAAGGGGCAAGGAATTACTGGCGATTGCAATACAACCAGACAAAAGTGAGGCGAAATTCTCTGCACCATCAGAAGTACAGACTCTGGGCACAACAGAATCTTCAACCTTTTCTCTGATAAAGGTTTGCTCTGGCGAGGGGATCCATCCCGGATCCTTCACAGCAATCATGGGAATATCCAGAGGAATANCGGCCAGGTCCTGCAGTTCCCCATCGATGCGACCCCCGATGCAGGTCGCCTCCTCGGGGGGCTGTGGGTCCGCCAGTGCTTTATGCGTGGTGGTCACTACGGCAGCATCGGCGAGCACNTCCGAGAATACTACCTTACGGAATTCCTCNGTCTCCGGCTCGAGGATGGTGGGTTGGTGAGCCGCTTCCAGGGCTTTGATGCGCGCCGCGAGGGCAATCAGACCAGAGCTGACCTCTGGCGACGACTGTGGTGTTGCCGCGAAATTAGGCATAGCGTCGGACCGGGTTTGACTCACTGCTGAAGGCGTGACGGGCTGAGAGGCGCTGACATCGTCAATGAAGGTGTCCCATTTTATATTGCAAACGGGGACCGTGGGGGAGATCACATCCCTCACTGCATCACTGGGTGATGTTAATGCTGGTCGTGAAGCTTCCGTCTCCAGCGCTACAACGATGCGGTACTTTTCCTCTACCCGAAAGCTATGCACGACGACACAGTCGGCACCGTGTCGCTGCCGCACTGTCTCCATGCAGGTGCTATGNTCCTGCGCTTCTTCTACTACAAGCCGCATGGCGTATTACTCCGTTTCCCCTTCGATGGCAGCTTCGCCACCGATACTTGACTGAACTTGAATGCGCTGGTCATCTGGTATCTCTGTATAAGAGAGCACAGTGAGATCAGGCACTCGAACTCTCACAAANCGCGACATCCANCTGCGCAAGGTAGGTGACACTACCAGCGTGGCTGCCGCGCCTGAATCTTGGATTTTNTCAGCTTCGTTTCGCAAGCTTTCGATCATGGAATTAGCAAGCGTAGGGTCAAGCGTTATGTGTTCGGTCTCGACACCTGCGCGGCTACTCTCGAGCAGCTTTTCCAGATCCGGAGCCAGCGTAATAACCGATAGGGTGCCGGTATCATCCACCAAGGGNTGGCATATCAACCGGCCCAGCTTAGGCCTCACCAGTGAAGTGAGATGACTGGCATCCTGATTTTCTTTCGCATGCAAGGTAAGTGCATCAATCACATTGCGCATATCTTTTACGGGTACAGATTCCGCCAATAGATTCTGAAGCACTTGAGTAACGGTAGATAAGGGCAACAGGTCGGGCACCAGATTACTCACCAATTTCGGGTAGCGAGTGGCAACTTTATCGAGCAACTGTTGGGTTTCATCCTGACCCAGTAATTCACTGGCGCTCTCTCGAATAATCGCGTTGATATGAGTCGCTATCGCAGTAGGTGGGTCCACCACCGTGTAGCCCAACCCTCTTGCGAGCTCCGCTTGCGACGACTCAATCCATAACGCGTCGAGTCCGAAAGCGGGTTCAGTGGTGGGCTCTCCATCTATGGGTGCTGGCATATCAGAGCTGTTAATTGCTAACAGCTTGCCGACTCGCACATCGCCAGTTCCTCTGACTACGCCATGCAGTGATATTTGGTAGACCTCGGGCTTCAGGTCGAGGTTGTCGCGAATGCGAATAGGCTGTATCAAAAAGCCGAGTTCTGCCGATAGTTTTTTGCGGATACCCCGGATACGCGTAAGCAACTGGCCCCCGGACTGGGTATTTGCCAGTGGTACCAAGCCGTAGCCAATATCGAGCGCAATCACTTCTACCTGATCGATGTCTTCCCAGTCCAACTCGCGGTTTGCCGGTTCTACCTCGGCAATGGCCTCCGCATTCACAACTTCGCGTTGCTCCTGCACTGCTTGTTGCCGCAGATAAAACCCCAGTCCGATGCCGGCGGCGCCGAGGGGTAAAAAGACAAAGTGCGGCATGCCTGGGATGACACCCAATACGGTAATAATTCCTGAGGCGATAAACACCGCGTTGGGGTCTGCAATTTGGCTGGATGCCTGTTCCGCCATGCTTTCGTCGGTACTGACCCGTGTAACGAGGATGGCGGTCGACAGAGACAACAATAGCGATGGAATTTGTGCGACGAGACCATCACCGATGGTGAGCAGCACATATATCCTTCCCGCCTCGCCCACGCTCAGCTCGTGTTGTGTGGTGCCGACGATCAGTCCCCCCACAATGTTGATGACCAGAATCAGGATGCCTGCAATGGCGTCTCCTCTAACAAATTTCGAGGCACCGTCCATTGATCCGAAAAAATCGGACTCTTGGGTCAGCTCACTGCGGCGCGTTTTTGCTTGCTCTTGATCGATAATGCCTGCATTCAAGTCAGCGTCGATCGCCATTTGTTTCCCGGGCATGGCGTCCAGCGTAAAGCGCGCAATCACCTCAGATACCCGGCCGGCACCTTTGGTAACGACAATGAAGTTGATGATCATAAGGATCAGGAAGATGATAAAGCCGACAACGTAATTGCCTGCGATGACGAATTCCCCAAAAGACTCAATCACCTTACCCGCAGCAGCCGTGCCGGTGTGACCCTCTACAAGCACCACTCTGGTTGAGGCAACATTCAGCCCGAGCCGTAATAATGTCGCGATCAATAACACTGAAGGAAAGGACGAGAACTCAAGCGGTTTGCGAGTGTTGAGGCTGATCATCACCATCAACAAACCCAGCATAATGTTAAATGTGAAGAATATGTCGAGTAAGAAAGCGGGTAGCGGCACCACCAGCAACGCGAGTATGAGCAGTACCAGTGTCGGTGCACCGACACTTTTACCGCTCAACCATGCGAAACGGCCGGAAACCTGTCGGAAATTTGACAGTATCGCTTCCAAAATCCGTCACCTCCACTCAAAAAGGGCCAAATGGCCACTGTTGCGTACTAAGTTGCAATTTCTATACCAAGTTTAATAACCACCGCAGATACAGGCGTCGTCAGAATTCGCGTGGGATACTGCAAAGCGACCAACCTCGCAGTTTTTCAAAGTAAAGCGATGAGTAAATTGGCCGATATTTACCTCACAGGAGGTTTATTGACCTCACCAAACATATGTATCGGTTGTGATGACAGGTGCATCAATTTAGTAAAGGCGTAGCACAGCCGGAGCCGGGAGGAGCGTAATGCGAAAATTAATAGTCGGGTGGACCCCAATAGTCTTAGCCGCATTACTAGCTGGATGCGGCACGACGTGGAGCACACAGCCCGATGCGTCTTTTATCGAGCCGATGGTGGAACGCAGGGATACCCTAACCGCGACAGGATACGCCGTGATTGATGTGCAGCCTAGCGATATCGCTGCCCAGCGCCGGCTGTTGGCGATCCGTGCAGCGAAACTGGATGCATACCGCGGTCTGAC